>JBGSWK010000001.1:0-21147 GCA_041752475.1 Pyrinomonadaceae bacterium
AAGTCCCTAATGTCGCCGAAGGTGACGGACAACATAGCGTAGCGAGAATCGCTACGAGTGGATCGGAATTCGTCTTCGGTCTCCGAAGGAGACGAACATAAATCGATGATTGTTGGTCACTTACAGCGACGAAGACGGGAACGCAACGTCACGTAGGATTCGCTTCGCTTCATACTACGAAATGTGTCTTTGTCTCATTCGGAGACTCAATTCGGTGACTTTTAAGACGGCCTCCTCGGCTTTTCCGTCCGCCGTTCCCTTGATCCTGCGGCTCCGCCGCAAAGCTTGGCGTCGAGCTTCAACTTGACGAGATGGTCTACGCCGGGCGCTCAGCGCGGAGGAAGCCGCCGAAGCGTTCGTTGCCGAAGTTTTCGGCGAATCCGCCGTTCTCCCACGCGGTCTTGCCGTTGATGAGGACGAGTTCAACGACGTCGTCGTTGCGGTTGACGAGCCGTGTGTGGCCGCCGAGAAACGCCGCCGTGTGATATTCGTGGAGATCGTCCGAAAGTTTCCCGGGATCGATGACCGTTATGTCCGCGCGCTTTCCGGCCTCGATAGTCCCGGCGTCGAGATTGAAAAACTCCGCGTTTTCACCGGTCAGCCGCCAAACGGCCTTCTCGACCGACATCAGCGGTTCGCCCCGCTCGTGCGATTCCTGAACGTATCGCAGGACGCGGAGCGGGAAGTTGTAAAACGCCATATTGTCGATATGGGCGCCGGAGTCCGCGAACCCGAAAATTCCGCCGGGATCGTTGTAAAGCGCTTTGAAGCGGCTCTTGTCGTGATTGCCGATCGTCGTTTTCCACTGAACCTGTTTGTCGAGGTCGACGATGATGTCGAGAAAGGTGTCGACCGGATGCTGTCCGCGTTCGTTTGCGAGATCGGTAAAACTCTTTCCGATCCAACTTTTATCCGGCGCGTCCACGACATAGGCGTCTCCGAAATCCTTTTGCCAAACTTTGGGGGCGAGTTTGTTTTTGTAGTGCTTTTTGAATTTCCGGCGGTATTCAGGGTCCAGCAGCGTCTCGTTTCGCTTCCCGATGTCGTTCGCGAGGTGCCGCGCCAGGGCGCCGGTCGGGAATTCTTCGAAGATGACAAGGTCCATACCCTTCGCGAAAACGGTAAACGGGACCGGAAAGGCCTGCAGACGAAAGTCGGCGCGGCAGATCCTGTTGAAGAACTTTGCGAGTCCGCTGAGGATTCCGCGGATGTACGGATCGCCTTTGAGATCCATCATCGCGACGATCGAGGTCCGCAACGGCTTGCGCCAGAAGAATGCCGAACTCTGAAACATATACCAAAGGCTGGCGACGCGGTTGACAAGGTCCGGAACTCCCTGCAGATGCGAGCCGCGGCGACGGACGATATCGGTCAGCGCTCTTCGTTCCCTGCGTTTCGCGTACGCCGCCGGCAGAAGTTTGGACCAATGGCGCCCGTCCATCTTGTCCCACGGGTTGTGCTGCATCGAAATGCCGACGAATCCTGAATCGAGCGCGTCTTCGAGAAGCCGGCCCATTTCGGCGATCTCGCCGTCCGTCGGGCGCACCGAATCATCGAGACTGCGGTCGATCCCCATCACTCGCGCGCGGATGTCGGAATGCCCGATGAACGAAGCGACGTTCGGGCCGACGTTGAGCCGTTCGATATGTTCGACCCACTCGCGCGGCGACGACCAGCTTTTTCCGTCTTTGAGCAATTCGAATAGTATCTCGCGCGGAAACGCTTCGACGCGGGTGAACATATCGGCGCAGTCCTCAAAATCCGCGTAAACGAACGACAGCGAACAGCCGCCGAGGATGACGGTCGTGACGCCGTGGCGAACGGATTCCGAAAGTTCGGGAGCGGCGAGTAGTTCGCCGTCGTAATGCGTGTGGTTGTCGATGAAGCCGGGCATTACCCATTTACCGGCGGCGTCGAAAAGACGCGCGCCGCCCGGCTCGATCGCGGTTTCGGAGATTTCGGCGACGAGGCCGTCGCGGACGAGAACGTCGGCGACCCGCGACGGTTCGTCGAATCCGCTGAAGACACGCCCGTTTTTGATCAGAATAGAAGTCATTTCACGATCGCCTGATTGGCCTTGAAATGCTCGTGGGTTGAATCGCGCATCAACTCGAAAAGCGCCATTTCGACTGATGCGGGAATCGCTCCGCTCGCGATGATCTTGTCGATGCCGGCGCGGCGGTCGCGTTCGAAGCGAGACCCGACGGCGTCGGTCAGCAAATGGACCTGAAAGCCCGAATCGAGCAGGTCGTGAGCCGTCTGATTCACGCAGATATGCGTTTCGATTCCGCAAATGACGATCTGCCGCGCTCCGGTTTTGTTGATCGAGACGAGAAAATCCGTTGCGCCGCATGAACTAAAAGTCGACTTCTCGACGATCTCGGCCGTTTCCGGCAACGCATCGAGAATCTCGTTGACGGTATGCCCCAAACCCTTGGGATACTGCTCGGTGACGATGACCGGCACACCCAGAATGCCGAATCCGCGGACCGCCGTGACGATCCGTTCGATCAAGACGCCGGGATCGGCGACGACCTTTCTAAACGCTTCCTGTACGTCGACCACGACGAGTGCGGTTTCTTCAATATCGAGAACGTTGGAATGCATGGTTTAGTCGTCCTTTTTTTCCGCGTCCCGCTTTTCCCGAGCGCGTTTTTCCTTGGCGTACGTTTTGAAGAAGAAAAAAACGGCGGCGGCGCAGATGATCAGGATCAGAACCATCATTCCCGCGATGAAATATATCTCGGCAAGTCCCGAATTTGGCATAACTGCATCTTATCGCAGCCTGTCCGGCTGGCAAAGCAACGCGGGATGCGCGCCTTGTATCAAAATGTCGTCGGCATTTAGAATCGGATAGAAGATGATGACCCGGGCGATCGCACTCATAATTTGCATTTTTCTGTTCTCGACGGCGCGCATCGTCGCTGCGGACGGACCTTGGATCGGTTTGCGGACCGCGGAATTCTCCGTCGCCGGCGATGTTTCGGCGGAAGAGATTCGCCGCGTTGCCGAGAGGTTCGATACCGTTCGTCAGGCAGTGGGCGAACTTAAGCCTGGACACGATTTCGCCTCACCCGTGCCGCTCCTTATTCTTGTTCTCCGAAACTCCGCGCAGATCGCAAGATTCAAATCCGGCGATGAGTTTTTCGCCGAGACGGCGATGACCCGGTTTATCGTTTATTCCGGGAACCAAACGGCCGAACGAGCGGCGCTTCGCGAATATGCGCGGCTGCTGATCGCGGATCATCTTGGCCCGGCGGCGGCCCCCCCGTGGCTCGTTTCCGGACTTGCAGAGTATTTCTCAACGCTCGAAATATCCGAAAACGGGCAGGCCGTCTTCGGGGCCTGGAATTCGAAAACGACCGCCCGGCGATACACCGTCGCTTCGCTCCTCGAAACCGATCTTTACTCGTTCAATAGACAAACCGCTGATACGGAGGCTTTGTTCCGTGAGCAGTCATACCGTCTCGTTCGAACGCTGCTGGCGGATAAGAGGGGCTTTCGCAGTCCCGGATTCACCTCCCTGATCGACGCTTTGGAGCGCGGAAAGCCGAGCCTCGAAGCGATCGAAGGCGCCTTCGGGATCAAGCTGGGTGACAGCAGTTTTCAGATTCCTGCAGGATCACGGCCGATCTCGATGATCGCCCGAACGGTTGCCGGTTCGTCCGAAACGCTGACCGAAACCGAAGCCCGGCTCGCGTTTTGCGAGATCGCATACGCGCTCGGCAACGAAGATGCGCTCGCCGGTCTCACGCCTTCGATACTGTCTGATCCGCGGGCGACGACGTTGCTCGGCCGGATGCGCGCGGCCGAGCGCGATTTTCCGGCGGCCGAAAAGCTGTTCGAACGGGCGATAGCGCACGATCCCGGCGATTACCGGCCTTATTTTGCGTTGGCCGCGGCACTCGTCGCGCGCGAGTCGACCGAGTTAGGCTTCTCGTCCGGATTTCAAGCGGCAACGGCCGAGCGCGTGCGGTCGCTGCTTTCAAAGGCGATCGAACTCGCTCCGCGCTTCGGCGAGAGTTACAGCCTGCTCGCATTCGTCAATTCGGTCCGACGCGAAGACGTTCCCGCAACGATCGACAAACTGAAGATCGCGCTCGCTATTGCTCCCGGGAATCCGTGGTACCAGATGCGATTGGCTGAGTTGCGGATCGCGGACGGGGATTTTCAAAACGCGCGCCCGTCGCTCTTCAGACTGAACCGTTCGGCGGGCGACGACCGAATGCGTGTCTATGCCGAAAACACTTTGGTGCGCCTGGTTTCGCTCGAACAGCAGATGGCGTCGCTCAAGTACCGGCGGAAAGGCGAGGTTGACGGAATCACCGACGAACCGATGAGCGACGAAGAGATCGCCCGGCGCCGCGAACGCGCGCTGATTGAATCGCTCAATGCAGCGCTCAGGATCCCGGCGCCAAACGAGGTGCGCATTCTCGGAACGATCGAGGGTGTCGAATGCAAATCAATCTCGGTCGTCGTCGCCGTTAGAACCGACGATGGCATATACACGCTGATCAACGAATCGGTCGACAACATCTTCCTGACATCTTATGCCGTGATTTCCGACTCGCGTTTCGGTTGCGGGGAGTCCACCGGTAACGGCCTGGCCGTCGTTACTTTTCGGCCGGCGAAGGACGCGACGACTGCCGGCGAATTGGTGGCGGTCGAGTTCGTTCCGCGAAACTTCGAGTTCCTTCCAAAGAAAAACTGAGCATTCACTGCGTTACACGACGGGTACCGACACCGCTGCCGATCTACCCTAAAGTACCAAACTTCTGAAACCTATCGGCCGGTTTTGCCGTCTTTCATCTTGTTCTGTAATTCCAACTCAATTCAAAAAACTATGAAGAAAACGATCACCGTCTTTTTGTTGTTGTTCTCGTTTGTTTTCCAGGCTTCGATGCCTGCATTTGCTCAGGAAAACGATGAGATCTACGCGAAGATCCGCAAAGAGGGAATGGAGAATTCTCAGATCATGCGGACGCTTCACTTTTTTACCGACGTTTACGGTCCGCGTCTGACCGGTTCGCCGAGTCTCAAGGCCGCCGGCGACTGGGCCGTCGCCGAAATGACGAAATGGGGTTTTGAAAACGCGGCGCTTGAACCGTGGGATTTCGGCCATCCCGGCTGGGTCAACGAACGTGCCTCGGGGTTCATTACGTCGCCGGTTCAGGATTCGCTGGTTTTCGAGGTTTTGGCGTGGACGCCCGGAACCAAGAAGGCTGTTTCCGGTCAGGCGTTTCAACTGAAGATCCCGACGAAACCGAGTCCCAACAATCCAAACTTCCGCATCCCGCCGACGCAGGACGAACTGACCGCCTACTTCGCGAGCATAAAGTCGCAGATCAACGGGAAAATGGTGCTCGTCGGGGAACCGGCCGTGATCCCGGTCAACATCACGCCGGGACCGAAACGGCTCGATGACGCGACGTTGAAACAAAGATTCGACCCTAATGCGGCGCAGCAGCCGCAACAGCAGTTTCGGCCGCCGCCGCAAACGCCGCAACCCGGACGACTGACCGGTCAGCAGCTCGCGGAACAGCTCGATCAGTTTCTTGTGGACAATAAGGCCGCGGTCCGGATAAACGACGCCGGCCGCGAACACGGTCAGATCCGTGCCTTCAACAACCGCAGTTTCGATCTTTCGAAGACGGTTCCGACAGTCGTCATGCGGAACGAGGATTACGGCCGCATTTGGCGCCTTGCCGAAGACGGGCGCGCCGTCTCGCTCGAATTCGACATTCGTAATCGGGAGATTCCCGAAGGTGCGACCTCTTACAACACGGTCGCCGAGATCACGGGTTCCGACAAAAAGGACGAGGTCATAATGCTCGGCGGTCATCTCGATTCTTGGCACGCCGCGACCGGGGCAACCGACAACGCGATCGGCTGCGCGGTGATGATGGAAGCGGCACGCATTCTCAAGTCGCTCGGCGTCAAACCGCGCCGGACGATCCGCGTCGCGCTCTGGTCGGGAGAAGAGCAGGGGCTCTTGGGCTCGCAGGCGTACGTGAAGAAGCATTTCGGTTCGTTCGAAACGCCGATGCCGGGATACGAAAAATTCGGCGGTTATTTCAATGTCGACTCGGGCACGGGCCGTGCGCGCGGAATGTCGGTCTTCGGACCGCCCGAATCGGCTGCTGTGCTGCGCGAGGCGCTCGCGTCGTTCGCCGATTACGGATTTGTCGGAGTGATGAATTCGGGCAGCCGCGGACTCGGCGGATCGGATAATACATCGTTCAATCAGGCCGGGCTTCCGGGGATCGGTGTGATGCAGGATCCGATCGAGTACGGCACGCATACCTGGCATACGAATCTCGACACTTATGAGCGGATCATCGAGGACGACGTTAAGAAGTCGGCGATCGTCATCGCGGCGGCGGTCTATACGCTGGCGATGCGCGACGAACTTCTGCCGCGTTTCAATGCCGATCAAATGCCGAAACTCCCGACGCCGACGCCAACACCGTCGCCGTCGCCGAGAACAAGGAACTGATCTCGGAATTCGGATTTGTGATTGCGGATTGCGGATGATTTGCCCGCGAATCAACGCTAATTCTGCTGGTTTGATTAAACCCAAACGCTTTAGCAGAGACTTCCCGCGAAACACGCGAAATACGCGAAAAACAGGTCGAAGATACTTGTTTTTCGCATGTTTCGCAGGCAAAAAACTTTTTTGCCCGCGAATCTTCGCGAATCAACGCTAATTTTGCTGGTTTGATCGAACCCAAACGTTTTGGCAGAAGCTCCCGGCGAAAAACGCGAAGCTCCCGAATCCCAAATCCCAAATCCCAATTCCGCAATCCGTCGGGTTATTCGTATGAAAGCGCCTCGACCGCGTCGAGCCTCGCGGCCTTTAGCGCCGGATAGATGGCGCCGAGGACGCCGCCGAGCAGCCCGACGGCCATCGTTATCGAAATAACCAAAGGACTGATCTCGACCTCGAGCGTCGTAAACCGCGTCAGTACGAATCGCAGGACGACTGTCAGCAGAACACCGCTCACGATCCCGCAAAAGCTCAACAAAAGCGCCTCTTTGGCGATCGTAAGAGCGATCTGCGGGTTGCTCATTCCGAGCGATTTCATAATTCCGATCTGACGGGTCCGTTCGGTAACGGTCGTGTACATCGTCAGCAAAATGACCAGCGCCGAGATTACGGCGGCGACGCCGATGATCACATTCAGGAACACGTTCAACGCCGGAATTCCCTGCATATAAAGCTCTTCGAGCTGAGATGTGAGGAGGATCTGATTTTCCGGAAACGCATTGCTCAGGCGTTCGGCCACCTGCTCTGGCGGAACGCCGGGCTTGACCTTGACCAAAAACGCCGCCGCCTTGGCCTCGCTGCCGAGTTGGTTCTGCATCAGCGCGAGCGAGACCTTGACGCGGGCTCCGGCGGCCGGGTCATATGTCCCGACGATTGTGAACGGCTTTTCCCAGATTTCGATCGTGTCTCCGACCTTGAATTTTTTCTGTTTTTGAAAACCGGTGTCGATCACCGCTTCGTCCGCGTTGTCCGAGAATTTGCGCCCTTCAACGATCCGCAGTCCCGCGATCGGCGCGTATTCGTCAAAGTTGACGCCGTCGATCAAACGACTGCCCGACGCCGAATCGGCTTTCACCGAGTTCTGTCCGATCGGCACCGCAGACTGGACGCCCTCGATCCGCTCGATCTCCGGTTTCAGCGAAACCGGAAGCCGAAGCGATTCCGAACCGCTGAGACCGAACGATCCCGAGCCCCGGAAGAAGATCTCCGCACCGACATTCGCTTCCCGCGTCGCGCGCTCGCGCATCGTGCCGTTCGACAGTCCGACCGTAAAAACGATCAGCAAAACGCCGGTCGCGATGCCGAGAATGCTGACCACAGTCCGCGCCGGCCGATGTAGCATATTCGAGAAAACAAGGTTTTCCATCAGTATTTAGCCGCCCTTGCCCGGAGTTCCGCCTTCAGGCGGCAATTTCGAAGTTCTCCAAGCCGACAATCAAACATTCACGATAATTAATTGATGTGTAAAAAGCAATGAATGGGCAATATGTGAAAGTGGAATCAATTGCCGCCCGGCTTGGTGTTTGAGTTCGCCTGTGGTGTGGTCGCTACCGGGTTCTGGACGTCGGCCTGAACTTCTTCGGACGACTTCCAGCCGGAGCGACGAAGAAGATCGATCGCGAAACGGATCGGAACCGCCATATTCGCGGCGGTGTTCTCGGTGAATATGCCGAAGTTCACGCCAATCACCTTGCCGTTCTGACCGAACAGGGGGGCGCCAGAGCCACCTTCCGCGGTCTTTGCGTCGTGCACGATGCGGCGCGTGTCGAGGTCCGTGATCGCGCCCTGCGTCAAAAGCGGGACGATTCGCTGGTTCTGAGCCAGGAAGTTGATGATGCATTGCCGAAGCCCCTTGCAACTGGCATTGATGCCGCGCGCTTCGGTATCGTCGAACATCGCCAGCAACCGGTCGGGCCCGCTCGGATAGCCCATCGAAACCACCGTTTTGCCGATTGTCATCGCATCGGAATTGTTGTCGAGTGGAAGGACCGGCATTTCCGGGACGACCTGAAGCGGATCGATCGAAGCGACCGCCAAATCCTCGCGAGCGGCAATCTGGCGAATATTGAGCGGGAAAGGCTGGGGAAAGTTCGGAAAATAGACCAGCAGTTTCTTGATTCGCGGCCTGCCGTTGCCGTCGCGCATCATTTGCTTGATCAGATCGTCCTCTTCCCAGGGCCTCAGCACATGCCGGTTGGTGAGAAGATAGCCGCCGCCGACATGAAAGCCGGTCCCGATAAAATCATATTCGATCGGCGTTCCGTCTCCTTCGGTCGTCAAACCCGATGGCCGGTCGACCGGAATCTGATCCTCGGAGGGCGTTGGCTCGTAGGGGTTCGGCTCGACCGGCTGAACCTGCGGATAACGGAGCGTCTTGCCGTTCGTCCTGCTGACCAGATCGTAAACTCCGACGATCAGGCAAACTCCGTTTCCGTATTCGACGCGAAGGTTCGGCGCGAGCGAGACGGTCTTCATCATCTCCTTGTTGGTCTTGTCGATCTCGCCGATCTGCTCCGATGTCTGACCCAAACGCTCTTCGAGTTTTCGGATGACATCGCTTTGTTGTTCCGCCTGCTGACGGTTCTTCTTCAGTTCACCGTTGACCGCGATTCCGAGATAGAAAATTCCCGAAACGAAACCGATCAGCAAAACCGCGGTGATCAGTTTCGTCGTCAAACTGACCTCGCGGACGAGTTCGCGGACGAATTCCTTGAGAAATACCTTTGCATCGTCGCGCCTGGGAGACGTCGCTGACTCGAGCGCGGCCTCTTCGATGAATTGGGCGACGTGCGAGTCGCGCCGCGTCGTGATCAGCGAAGAACGCGTTGCCGGCGCAAAAAAGGAGAATGCGATGTCGGTTCCGTCGATCGCGATCCGGTCGCCGTCGCTGATCGCGACATACCGCCGTACGGTTTGGCCCGACGCATCGACAAAGCGCATTTCCGATGACGCGTTGATTATCCTGTAAACGTTTTCGGTAAGTTCAAGTTCGAGCCACGTGCCTTCGACGGCGATGTCTTTCGAGTGAATCTGGATGTCACAGCTTTCGGACGTGCCGATACTGATGCGGTCGTCGGAGAAGAACTCCGTCCGCTTTTCGTTGCCGACCGAAATGTGGATCACAAGATTCGTTGCCATATCCAAAGCTATTAATATACAACATTCAAACGGGCAATTGATAGCCAAATCTATAAGCAAAACGGCTATGTCACAAAGAATTCTTATGACCCGGAATGGCGCGCGTCGATGACATCGAAACGGTCTTCAAACGCGTCCGCTTGCGCGCGTGTCGGGCGAACGATTAGCATTGGACTATGAGTGATCGAAAGTTCATCGACGATCCGGAGCAGCTTCAGAAACTCGCGCCGGTGATCAACGCGCCGATCCGCCGGCACGTTTTCGTTTGCACCGGTAAGTCCTGTTCAGCGGTCGGCAGCGCCGACGTCAAACGCGCGTTTGAAGAGCAACTCGAGTTAAAAGGTCTTCGTTACGGGAAGGCGTCGAAAGGCCGAAATCCGGACGGCGAAGTGATCCTTACCGAATGCGGATCCGTCGGTTTTTGTTCGATCGGCGCGGCCGTCTGCGTGTATCCCGAAGGCGTTTGGTACGGTCAGGTGCGCGAGGACGACGTGAGCGAGATCATCGAGGAGCATATTGAGAACGGGAGAATCGTCGCACGGCTCGCGCTCATCGACGGGGTCGGCGATTCCGATAGTTGAACCCGGATTGCGGAATGGCGGTCGGTTGGGTAGATTGGCGAACGTCGTGCCGAGTTTTTTCACCACATAGGCACAGAGAAACACATAGATTTCCAAGAGATTTTGTCCGGAATTATGCGATGGTGGTCCGTTCGGAAGAATGGCGCACGGCGTGCCGAGTTTTTTCACCACATAGGCACAGAGAAACACATAGATGTCTCACAGATCTTTATCCCGGATTACGGAATCGCGGTCCGCTCGACAGTTTGGCGCACGGTTCACCACATAGGCACAGAGAACACATAGATTTCAAAGAGATTTTGTCCGGAATTATGCAATGGCGGTCCGTTCGGCAGTTTCCGCGAAACAGGCGAAAAAACGCGAAATCGTTTCTCTGTCAGACCGGAGCAAGACAAGCGGGACCTCGCTGCGCGAGACCTTGACGAATTGCCTTTCACTTCTCCGGACCGTCAGAGTAACTCAATGATAATGTGGGCTTTAGCCACATTAACCTGAAACGGCGTTCGGCTGGCCGCTGATGTTGAACGTTCGTCATCCGAAACTGTAAATCACAAAGAACGAAGTCGAACGATTGACCGCGTTCGCGTCCTTTCGTGCAATTCCCGGGCAACATCTCCTGTCGCTCAGGTAAGTTCTGAGTTCGGACCAATTACGCAATCATGGATCGGAATTCCAAATGCGATCTCCGCGGGCTGAAACGCTCAACGTATCATCGCCGAGTCGAGCTTTTTGGCGATCTCTCGCGCGAGATTCTTGGCGAGGCTTCCCCACGAGGTCGTCTCGCCGGCGGCGATCACCGTACCGCTCAGGCGGTCGTAGATCCGGAACGTGTAGCGATGGGTCACAAGCGATAGCGGAACGAAGCCGATCTCGACGTAAAGGTCGGCCGTCTCTTTGTAGCGGACGATAGAGAGGTTCAGGCGTTGCCATTCCTTTCGTTTCATCAGTTCTTTCTCGAGCGCCTGGCGCGAAGGGTTGACCGTTGATTTTTCGATCGCCAAAGTCCGCTTTCCATTTTCCGGAACGACCGCGCGAATTTGCGTTTGATCGGAATCCGAATAACCGGCCGGCTCGATCGCGGGAGTCGGCGCCAGCCTTTTCGGGGCCTTCTCCATCATCAGCGTGATGATCTCGGGATCGACGCCGGCGTTCTTGAGTTCGATCAGGGCGCCGACCGAGACGTCGAAGGCGTTCCCGGAATCGTTGATTTTTTTGACGATTATCGCGGCCTCAAGTCCGCTTTTTGTCATTTCGACGATCTGCGCGTTGGTCAACGTTTCGGCTTGCGCGAGCGCACCGACGGTTGAGAAGAAGATTATCAGGATCAGGTTCTTCATATCGTTACTTCTGATCGCCGACGCCTTCAACGCTGACGCCGCTTCGCGTCTCGAAGGTCGGGACGATCAGTTTGCGGTTCATTTTGCTTAGTTTGAGAACCGCGAAATCATTATCCGTGCGAATCGTCAGCCAATGACGCCTGTGTTTTGAGAACGCCATTGGCAAAGCGACAAGCAGGAGCGGCGGAAAGACCAGAGATGCGACGCCGAGTCCGAGTCCGGTCTTCCATCTCGGATTCTTGGTGTATGAATACTCTGCATCGAGTATCTCATTGTACTTGAACGTTTTAGTGATCTTCTCGCGACCGGTCGCCGCGATCACCAACTCGTCGTCGAGAAAGGTCAGCGTGACCGATCGCTCGCCAGTTTTCGGGCCGTTCGGGACGAGAAGCTCGACCTTTTCGAAGGATTGCGCCGAAACGGGAACGGCGCTGAAGAAGGCGGCCAGCGCGAACGAAGCGAGGAGTTTTGAGAATTGTTTGATCACGATTCGACGATAGCATCGGCGATTCGTGCGGCCGTGAACAGTTGTGGGAGTTTTTCGATTGTCACAAGGTCGAAAATTGCCGACCTCGGAAAACGCGGAAGCACGCGAAAATTCACCCGGGATTACGCGATAGAAGACTGTTTGCCCGCGAAATACGCGAAAAACGCTAAAAGAGATCTTTCCGGCGCTTTTTCGTGTATTTCGCGTATTTCGCGGGAAAGAGTTTCGGGGAAGAAATGCACGAACGGCCGCAGAGAAGTCCTAAAACCGGCAACTGTCACGACAGCGAAACGGCACTGAGACGAGCCTGTCAACTCACCGCAGTACCTGTTCGAACGCGTTCCGGACGTTCAGACGGTGCGCGGTCAACTGCTCGGCAAGGTCTGCGGCCGACGCCAGTTCCATCCGTTGCGCGATGACCCCAAGCGCCTCGCGGTTCGCGGAAGGGAATTTGGTCGAGCGGCCGATGGTCAAACGGAGTTCGTGATCGAGTTCGGAAAGGAAGGAGTAGCCCGACGAAAACGCTTCGAATTCACCTTCCGAAAGCGATCGGACTTCTCGAAGTTTCCGGAGCATGGACCCGGTTGAACGATCTTCCGGATCATCGGGTACGCCATCGCGCAGCTGCAGGAAACGCATTGCGAAGTAGATGTCGAGCATACCGCCGGCACCGTATTTGATGTCGATCACGCGCCGCTGTCCGCCGGCCTTTTGATGTTCGAGCATCTCGCGGATCCGCTTTGTCTCGACGCGAAGCTGATCCGTGCCGGCGAGCAGTGCGCGCTCGAGGATGATCCGCCGCGTTTCGCGTTCGACCTCTGACGCGAGCGCCGGATCGCCGGCGACGCCGCGGAGTTTGACGTAAGCGAGCAGTTCCCAGACGTCGGCGCGAATCTCGAAATAATTCAAGAAAGCGTGCTTTCCGGTCGCCGGAGCGCCGTTCTTGCCGTCCGGCCGCAGACGCAGATCGACACGGTAGAGGCTGCCCTCGCGGGTCATCGCCGAAAGCGCCGTGACGAATATCTCGACCGCTTTGCCAAAGAACGCGGCGCGGGTCAGTTCAGAGCCTTCGAGATACGGAAGATCGATCTCGTCATCATAAACGAGGACGAGGTCGAGGTCCGAGCCGTAGTCCATCGAGTTCCCGCCGAGTTTTCCGAGGCCGAGGACCGCGAAAGGGAAGCCGTCGATCTCAATGCCCAGGCGGCGCCCGAGTTCGTTGCGCGTAATGAAGAGCGCCGCCGACAGGCTCGCTTCGGCAAGTTCGCACTGTCTTCGTTTGGCGTCGGCCGTCGTCAAAGTTCCGAACACTTCCGCGACCGCGATCCCGAGCAAAAAACGCGAATGCAGCCGGCGCAGCGTCGCGAGCCGCGCGGCGAAACCGACTTCGCCTTCGACCGAAGACTGAAGTTCGGCCTGATAATCGTTCGGGCTGAAACGTTCGCGCGCTCCGATCAAGACCTTGACCAGTTGCGGGTTCGCGGCGATCGATCCGGCGAAATACGGCGAGACCTTCGCCAGGTCGCGGAGCACCGTGAGCGTCGCCTTGTCGGTTTCGACACCGGATTTTTCAAGCGACGAGACCGCAGCGCCGAACGCCGGATTGACGGCCCCCCCTTGAGCCCCGTACCGGGCTTCGGTTCCGGACGATTCGGGCTCGTCGCCGAGGTCGGCGACCGCGCTCTCATCGAAGATCCGTCGAAACGTCCTCAGGACGTTCGATGTGTGTCGCGCAAGAGCCGCGTCGAACGACTTGAGATCCAAAAATCCGAGCCGCCTTGCGACCGTCAGCCGGCGATCCGGATCGTTCGGCACGAGATGTGTCTGAAGTCCGTGTTCCATCTGCAGGCGATGTTCGAGTCGTCGCAGAAAGGCGTAGGCGTCGGCAAGTTCGGTGTGCTCGGTCTCGCTGATCAGCCCGCGGTCGGCGAGGCGCGAAAGCGAGATCAGCGTATGCGCCGCGCGCAGCCAGTCGTCCTCGCCGCCGTGCGCCAGCTGCAATGCCTGCGCGATGAACTCGATCTCGCGGATCCCGCCGTGTCCGAGTTTGACGTCAAAACCCGACGCAGACTGTTTTTCGAGATTGATCTTTTCTTTTGAAAGCCGGACGTTGCGGAGCGCCTCATCGACCGAGCCGCCCTTCAGAAACACCGCCGGATGAACGCTTTCGATGAATTCGCGGAATATTTCGAGGTCGCCGGCGGACGCGCGCGACCGGATCAGAACCTGCCGTTCCCACGGCTGCGCGGAGGTCAGATAATACTGCAAGGCTTCCGTTCCCGGGATAGCGAGCGCGCCGACGCGTCCGTGCGGACGGAGCCTCATATCGACGCGATACGCCGCTCCCTCGCCCGACTGCTGGCCGACCAGCTTGATGATATGTTCCGAAAGTTTGACGAAATACTCGCGATTCGTGACCGAACCGCGCGAACCGTTGCCGGAAGTGTTTCCCTCGGACGAATAAAGAAACAACAAGTCGATGTCCGACGAGTAATTGAGCTCGCGCGAGCCCAGTTTTCCGAGCGCGACGACGCAGAACTTCGCCTCGGCCGAACGTCCTTTCTCGTCGGTTTCGAGCGGCGCGCCGAAACGGTTGTCCATTTCCTGGCGGGCGATGCGCAAGGCGTATTCAAGGATCGCATCGGCGAGATTTGAGATCTCTTCGGTTATTTCGGCGACCGTCTCAAGTCCGCGGATGTCGAGAAGATAGATCCGCAGCAATTCTCGGCGCCTGAAGCGCGACAGCAAAGCGTGTGTTTCGAGCGACGAATTCGTCAGCGCGAATCTCGCCAGCGATTCGAGCAGGTCTTCCTTGCCGCGCACCTTCGATGAAACGCGCTGGCGTTCGAGCCACGAGAAATAAGACTTGTGCTGGAGCAGGGTAGTTGCCAGCAGCGGACTGAACGAAACGAGAGTCAGGACGTCCGAAAGCAACGCATCATTTCGAATGAGGCGCTTCTCTTCGTTCGGAAACCGCACGGCGAGTTCGCCCAAAAAGCGCTCGGCGCTTTCGGCGTCCGGCAGGTTTCGGATGATGTTTTCGACTTTTTCGTCTGACACGTGTTTGAGTTACCCGGACCGGCGATCGCGAACGTTCTTCACTTGAAACGTTTCGGCGTGATTCCGTACTTGCTGATTTTATAGCTCAGGATGCGTTCCGTCGAATCGAGCAGACGCGCCGCCTTGGCGATGTTGCCGCGCGCTGTCTTGAGAGCGTCCTGGATAAGATCGCTCTCGTAAGCCTCGACCGCGCCGACGAGCGAGATCTGCGTCACGGTGTCGGAAACTTCCGCGGTCTGGAGCGTCGGCGGCAAATGATGTCCGTGGATGACCTGCTCGTCGCAGACCAGAACGGCGCGTTCGATAACGTTTTCAAGTTCGCGGACATTGCCTGGAAAATGATAGCTCGCGAGCATATCGATCGCCGGCGTCGAGATGCGCTTGATCTCTTTTCCGTGCTCGCGTTCGTATTTGTCGAGAAAATGCTCGGCGAGGAGCAGTATGTCCGATTTGCGCTCGCGCAGCGGCGGAAGAAAGATCGTGAAGACGTTGAGCCTGTAGTAAAGATCCTCGCGAAAGGCGCCGTTCGCGATCTCTTCTTCGAGATTCTTGTTGGTCGCGGTGATGAACCGGACGTTGACCTTGATCGTTTCGGTGCCGCCGAGCCTTTGGATCTCGCGTTCCTGGATGACGCGCAAGAGCTTGACCTGCGTCTGCGGCGGAAGGTCGCCGATCTCGTCGAGGAAGATCGTGCCGCCGTCGGCCATTTCGAATCGTCCTTTTTTGAGGCGGTCCGCCCCGGTGAACGCACCCTTTTCAAAACCGAATAGTTCGGATTCGATGAGCGTTTCGGGAAGCGCGGCGCAGTTGACCTTGATGAACGGTCTTTTCGAGCGGAGCGAATTGTAATGGATCGCGTGGGCGATCATTTCCTTGCCGGTGCCGCTTTCACCGCGGAGCAGTACCGTCGCGTTCGAACGCGCGACCTGCGAAACCTGATCGTAAACCTGCCGCATCGCGTTGGAATTCCCGATCATCTGCGAGAAGTCATATTTTTCCTTGAGTTCCTGGCGGAGATGCGAATTCTCGTCGGCGAGGCGTTCGCGCTCGGCCGAAACGGCATACTCGATCTTAAATGCCTGCGCGATGATCGCCGCGATCACGGAAAGAAATGCGAGGGAATCGTCCGTCGCCTCTTTCGGGAATTCGGCTGAAAATACCCCAAGCGTCCGGCCGTCGAGGACGATCGGTTCGACGGCGACCGCGCGCCCCGAAGAGCTTAGGAAACGAAGCGCCGGATCGGCACCCGGATCATCGACGACGCGCCGTTCGCCGGCCGCGAATGCACTTAGGAGCGCACTTTTCGTTATTGATGCTTCGACGCGCCTGAACTCGTCGATGCCCAGTCCTTTGGCGGCGACCATCGAAAGTCGTTCGGCGTCCGGTTGATAGATCAGAAGGCAGCTCCGCTTAATGCCCGCGGACTCGGCGAGAATGTCCAGGACAGCGGAAAAGGCCGATTTTGGCGCGTTCGAGTCGTTTAGTTTGACCACGATCCGCTCGATGGTTCCGAGTTGGTTTGGTGTCATGTTCGATAAAGTCCCACAAAATTGTCGGAACATTTCGGGGCGTGCTCCACACTCTAGCAGGAAAAATCGTAAGTTTCCACATTAGGCACAACAATACAACAAAAATGTCGGAAGAAATGTGTATTGCCAACATATTTGTCGTAAATATGCTCAGTAAAATTTGTTCAGAAACTTCTGCTGAAGGCTTAACCTATTGACTAAAGAGCAGTTAGGATATTCGGTCGAAAGTGGTACGCCGTTTGCCACTGAAGTTCCGCGGGAAAGCAAACCATAACCCGTAACAATGAACATAAAGGCGAATCTGACAAAATCCCTTCAAGCGGCGGCATTTCTATTTGCCGCTTCCTTTTGTGCAAACGCGCAGGACGTGACGGAACGGCTCGCGGCGCTCGAAGCAAATGCCGCGAAGGCGCAGATGAGCGCAGATAACGCGTGGGTGCTGCTCTGCTCCGCGCTCGTTCTGCTGATGACCGTGCCCGGTTTGGCGCTTTTCTACGGCGGACTCGTCCGGCAGAAAAACGTGCTTTCGACGATGCTCAAGAGCCTGATCTCGATCGGGATCGTCACGCTGCTTTGGGCGCTTGTCGGCTATAGTCTTGTATTCTCTGAGGGCAACGCGTTCATCGGCGGTCTCGACTTCGCGTTTCTGCGCGGGGTCGGCGGCGATCCGAACGCGGATTATTCGGCGACGCTTCCGCAGCAGTCGTTTATGATCTTTCAGCTGATGTTCGCGATCATCACGCCGGCGCTGATCACCGGCGCCTTCGCCGAACGCATCAGGTTCGCGGCGAAACTCGCTTTTACCGTTCTTTGGACGCTTCTGGTCTATTTTCCCCTGGCGCACATGGTTTGGGGGAAAGGCGGTTTTCTCAACGCCGCGCTCGGCGGATCGGTCCCGGCGCTCGATTTCGCGGGCGGGACGGTGGTCCATATTTCTTCGGGTGTTTCGGCGCTCGTCTGCGCGATCTGGCTCGGAAAGCGGCTCGACTACAACAACGAACCGACGCCGCCGCACAATACGGTTTTCAGCTTGATCGGCGCCGGGCTTTTGTGGTTTGGTTGGTTCGGGTTCAACGCCGGCAGCGCCCTTTCGGCAAACGCTCTCGCGACCAACGCCTTTGTCACGACTCATTTTTCGGCGGCGACGGCGATGCTTACCTGGACCATCATCGAATGGCTTCGCCACGGTAAACCGACGACGCTCGGCGCGATCTCGGGCGCGGTCGCCGGCCTCGTCTGCATCACGCCGGCGGCCGGATTCGTCACGCCGGTCGCCGCCATCGGCTTCGGGTTCGTCGCCGGGGTCGCGTGTTTTTATATGGTCTCGGAGGTCAAGCGCCGGTTCGGTTACGACGACACGCTCGACGTTTTCGGAATCCACGGAATCGGCGGAATTATCGGCGCGCTCCTGACCGGGGTTCTTGCGACCGGGGCGGTCAATCCGATCTTCGGAGAGGCCAACGGAAACGTGATTCCGGTTGGTCTTATCGACGGCAACGCGATGCAGGTCGTCAACCAACTGGTCGGCGCGGGATTTGCGATCGTTCTCGCGGTCGCGGGCTCGATCGTCATCTTGAAGTTCGTCGATCTGGTCATCGGTCTGCGGGTCAGCGAAAGCGACGAGGCCGCCGGACTCGACGTGACGCAGCACGGCGAAACGGCGTACATTTTCGAAGGTGAGTCGATCCATTCGTCCCGCGAACCCGCGCCGGTGCTGACGCCCGCCTTCGAATCCGAATAAGAGTTTCTTACAGCATTTGGGGTCCGCATCCTATCACGCAACTTGGGGAAGATTGTCGGGATGCGGACCCTGAATTTATTTGGGATTGGTGATTGGTGATTTGGGATTGGTGATTGGGGAGACGGCGATCGGTGATCGGTGATTGGGGAGTTTTGAAAAACCGACCTGAAGAGAACAAATCGCGTTTCCTCCACAGATGAACACAGATTGACGGGATGGAGCGGATTCGTTTCACTCAAATGAGACATAGAGG
This sequence comes from Pyrinomonadaceae bacterium, assembly GCA_041752475.1. GTDB lineage: Bacteria > Acidobacteriota > Blastocatellia > Pyrinomonadales > Pyrinomonadaceae > JAFDVJ01. The sequence continues at coordinate 18,674 of JBGSWK010000001.1, forward strand.
ACCTCAGGAAACGCTGATCTTGAAGCATCAGCTTCTATCCGATCTATCTGTGTCAGAAACGGTACCGGGCCACCGTTAAGCAGGTTTCTGGCGACTGTTGGAATCGTGGAATCACATTTCACAACCCCCAATTCCCAATTCCCGATTCCCAAATCGCAAATCCCAAATTCCTTGCTTGGCTCGACAAATCCGCCATCACAATTCACAATTCCGAAATCCGATGTCTGACCGATTCGAATTCAAGATTTCATCAAAACATCACAAGCTGCGGCTCGATGAGTTTCTGTTCGCGCAGTTTCCGCATCTGAGCCGAATGTACCTGCGGGAACTTGTCCGCGACGGAAAGTGCGACGTCAACGGCACGCACGAGAACCGCGGCTATAAACTTCGGACCGACGATTTTGTCGAGGTCATAGTCGACCGCGCACGGCAGACCTCGATGCAGCCCGAAGATCTTCCGCTCGAGGTCATCTACGAAGACGCCGAACTGCTGGTCGTCAACAAGCCTTCGGGAATGCTCATCCATCCGACGGTCCGCATCCGTTCCGGAACACTGCTCAACGCCGTCGCGCACCATCTGAACTCCGACGACCCCGAGTTTTTCCGGCGCGCGGGACTCGTTCACCGCCTCGACAAAGGCACTTCCGGCATTGTCGTCCTTGCGAAGACGCTCTCGGCCCACCGCGTGCTCGCGCGGCATTTTCAGCGCAAACTCGTTGAAAAAAGATATCTCGCGGTCGTCGACGGGGAACTAGCCGACGATGCGGGCACGATCGAGGCGCCGATCGGCCGTTTCGCCGAGGAGCGCATCTGGGCGGTCAAGGAAGACGGCAAGCAGTCAACGTCGAAATACCGCGTTCTGGGCCGGAGAAACGGCCGGACGCTTCTCGAACTCGAGCCGGTCACCGGCCGCACGAATCAACTACGGATCCATCTCGCGCATATCGGGCATCCGATCTTCGGCGATGCACGATACGGCGGACCGCGCTTTCCGAGACTTTGCCTTCACGCCTTCAGGCTGACGATAAATCACCCGGTGAGCGGCGAATCCCTGCATTTCGAGGCTCCGGCGCCGGTTGAAATGGAGTTTTTTGCGGACTCCATTTAGAATCAAGGAAACGCCTTCCCGGAGCAAAGCTTATGAAAACCGACGCCGTTTACAAAAAAGTCAGAAAACTCATCGATGAACGCGAACTGGACGATGCAAATCTCGACGAAGCGTTCGATATTCTAAGCGGAATCGTCGAGAACGATCCGAATTGCGCGTGGGCGTTCGGGCTGCTTTCCGAGATCTTCTACTGGTTCGGCGAAACGTCGGATCCGGCGGACAAACTCGTCAATTACGAGGAAGGCGTGAGTTTCGGCGAAAAAGGCGTCGCCGCCGATCCGGCCTCGCTCGAAGCCAATTTCTGGCTCGCGGTCAACTACGGTTCGTTCGGCCAGGAAAAGGGAATTATGAAAAGCCTCGCGCTGATCAATCCGATGAAGGAATGCGTCGAACGCGCGATGAAGGTCGATGAGGGCTATTTTTACGGAGGTCCTTGGCGGGTCCTTGGCAGGCTTTACCACAAAGCTCCGGGATTCCCGTTCTCGATCGGAAACACCAAAAAAGCCAAGGATTGTCTCGAAAAGGCGCTCGAACTCGGCCCGAAATTCTATCTCAATCACCTGTTTTACGCCGAACTGATGATCTCCAACGGTGACGATGCGAAAGCCCGCGAACATCTCGAATGGATCGTCAACGCGCCGCTTTCCCCGAACCACGAAACCGAAGACGGCATCACGAAGCGCGATGCCGAGAGAATTCTGGAACGGATGTGAAGGGAATTCGGATTGGGGATTTGGGATTGGGGATTGTCCAAGCGCGGGCGTTTTGTAACGCTTTGCGGACTCGGCTGACTTGGCACAAAATTCCATCCGCCACGATCGAAACGGTGCTAAAAGCCTGAATCCCGAATCGAAAATCGCAAATCCCGAAAAGAGTTTTTGCCCGCGAATTTTCGCGAAATGCCGCCAATGTTACGGCCAAGATCGAAACGGTGCCAAAATCCAAAATCCCACATCCCAAATCCGAAATTCCAAATCGGGAACTTTGAAAAACCCTGGGGGATTGTCGCATTAAATGGGACGAGTCGGCACCGCTTGGTCGAAGATCGGCGGCAGTCAGCAAAAGAAGCCTTTATCCCTGCCTTGCGGACTCCGCGGACTTTGCGTGAGATCCCGCGCAAAGTTCGGCGAGATCGCAACGATTGCGGATTCGGGGGGTTTGAAAAACCCCGCAAATTCTTGCCCTGAATCAGGCAAGCGACTCTGATTTACTTGAATTTATTGCGGCTTGCCGCCCGGATGTGCGGAAAAGCTTGGCTTTTCCGAAAGTCTCTTCAATGACTCCGAGCGGCTCCGCCGCCTTTTCGCCGTTCGCGGCACAGCCGCTAAAGTCTGGGGGCGATTCACGGGAAAGCCAAGCTTTTCCG
>JBGSWK010000002.1:0-24425 GCA_041752475.1 Pyrinomonadaceae bacterium
GGGTGAAACATCGCCGCCGGCCGCGTCAGCGGCATGGTGAGTTTAGCCGTGGGTTTGAACCCACGGTAAGCTTCGAAAAAGGACCCGCGTCGCGTCGCGACGTTTGAATCAGCCGTCGCTGACGCGACGAAATCCCGACAATGCGAGGTCCGTGGGTTGAAACCCACGGCTAAATTCAAGGCATCGCTACGCGATTCGGATTTGGCCGGCGACTCAAAGTATCGCTACGCGATTCGGATGGACGGATCGTCGAACCCCGGCAATCCAAAATCCGAAATCCGAAATCCGAAATCCAAATGGGTGTTGCCCTGTTTCGAGATGCGCCAGATGCGCGGCGCGTGTCCGCCCGTCTGTTTGATCCGCTGCGTGGTCCCGAAGTAGCAGGCGCGCCTTTCGTTTGGTCGGAAAGCGCGTGACGTCGCCGGCGGCGGCGAAAACGGTCGCGCCGACCGCGCAGCTCTCAAGAAACACATTTTCAAGTGACTGAAACAAAAGGATTTATACAGTTCGTGTTTCTTCAGCACGCCGTTCGCGAATTTGCCGAACGGACTGCTATTGCGTAATACGGGGTTAATGGCGTGTTTCGGGGCCAATCAACGGCTTCCCGTTCCGGATTGATTCCTTCTATGCGCCGGGCCGACGTCTTCGACGCGGTCGGGATCCGGTTCCTTTTTTCCGGACCTTCGTTTTTTTTTTCGACACATTTCCGGAGTTTCACCCAGTTCTCATTGAAACGGAAAGTTCAAGGGCTTTCATTTCGGAAATCAAAAAGAGAATAGAGGAGAAAAAGAGAATGAAAAACACAATGGCGAAAATAGCGGAAACACTTTTGGCGATGGCGTTTGTGATGGTCCTCGCCGGTTCCGCGCTGGCCGACAGCGTCAATCTCGATATGGAAGGCACGACCGCGACGATACCGAAGGGCAACACCGTGACGAGAAAGATCTTCGGGATTCCTTCGGGCTATTCGGGCTCGATGAACCTGAAATTGAAATGGCACGCGGTGAACATTATTCCGAACACCTTCAACCCGCTCAAGGTCTTCGTCAAACACGGCACCACGGTGCTAAAGAGCGATCTCTCGTGCTTTTCGGTTCACTCCAACAAATCGGACAAATGTTCATTTGTGATCCAGGTTTCCCAGGCGGAAGCCGACAAAGCCGGCAATTGGACCTTGACCGTGACGAACAACAGCAACGACGAGGTCATCGGCTTCAATATCGAAAAGGGAAGCGATATCAACCCGCTGGTGCCAAACTTCAAGAGCATATTCACCCCCAACTGTCCGAGTACGGTTAATCTCGATATGGAGGGAACGACCCTTACCCTCGGCAAAGGCAACACCCAGGAGCGGAAGATCTACGGGATCGGAAACAAGGCGGGCGACCTTAAACTCAAGGCCAAATGGCACGCGGTCAACATCATACCGAATACGTTCAACGCGTTGAAGATCGAGGTCCTGAAGCCCAACGGTCAGGTCGCAAAGACGGGAACATATTATTCGGTTCACTCAAACAAGACGCCGAAATTCGACATCACGATCGTCATCACCGCAGCCGATGCCGCGCTGACCGGAACCTGGACGCTGCGAATCACCAACAACAGCAACTTCGAAGTGACGGGATTTAACATCGAAAAGGAAAGCGGAGAGATCAACCCGTTGGTTCCTAACTTCTTCAGCTCTTACAAAGCTACCTGCAGCTTTTGAGTTGCCGGAAAAACGGTTTCGGAACGGAAGTTCGGAAACCGTTTTTCTTCTTTGACCAAAACGCCCGATCTGACCGGAGGTGCCGATCATGTACTGGAACCTGACAAATAAAAACAGTTGCGGAAAACTGCTGTGTGCCGGCCTGTTCGTCCTGGCGGCCCTGTCCGCGCCGTGGCGCGGCAACAGCGCGCATTCGATCGACGAGGAAATAGCGGTATCGTTCGATCTTGAGGGGCAAGAGATCGCATCCGATCAGCGGATCGAGCTGAGATTGAATCGCGACCTGCGGAACGGAGAAGGCAGGCTGGCGGTCTTCGTCGGGGTTACCGATCTGACTTCATTGTTCCGTCTCGAACCCCGGAGTCTGAATTACCAGCCGACGATCCTTCCCTTGCCCGCGGGCGCGAACACACTGACGGTTTATCTCGTCAGGCCCGACGACGACTGGAAACGGCTCGTGAGTTTCCAGCTCAATGTAAAAGCGCCGCAGGCCGAAAACGCCGCAAAGGAAAACGCTGATCCGGACGGGGACCGGCCCGCCGCGCTCCCGGAAGTCCGGCCGAACGCCGAACCGGAGAACGAGACCGCAACCACGGAATCAAAACGGGAGGGCTTGAAAATGGAGTTCACGCCGAGCCTTTCATTGAATGTCAAAAGCCAGAACCAGATCCTGACCTTTCCCCGGGAATCGGTTCCGGAACGCAACCCGTTCACCGACCTCGCCGGTCAGGGATCGGTCAACGTCAAGGTCACGAACCGCGGCTGGTCGTTCGTGAATCAGTTCGATCTTGCCGGCTCCTCGTTCCGGCAGGAAGCCCTGCGCTTCGGGGAACTCGGAGAGCGCGCGCCGAGGATAGATCTGTCAAGTTATCTCGTATCGATCGAAAAGGGCCGCTTCAAATTCAATATGGGACATGTTTCGTTCGGGACGAACCGTCATCTGATCAGCGGTTTTTCGAGCCGCGGCGTGAACGTTACGATCCCGATCGGTAAGGGCAACGAGGTCTCGCTCGCGGCGATGAACGGGACGGCGATCGTCGGCTTCGACAATCTCATCGGCGTCAGCCGAAAAAAGCACAGCGTCCTGAGCGCGACGTTTGCGCGGGAGTTCATCAAAGAGCGGCCGAACGGTCTGCGGGTCGAATTCTCCGTCACGCGCGGTTCCTTGCTGCCATTGACCAGCCTTAATCAGGGGGCCGTCAACGACGCTGAAAAGTCCAGCGGGTTCGGCTTTCGGGTCGTCGGAAGCACCAAGGATCAGCGCCTCCGCTTCGAGGCGGGCTTTACCCGAAGCCGGTTCACGAACCCCGCGGATCTGCAGCTTTCGGAAGGACAGACGCTGACCGAGATCAGACCGGCGACGCGAAACGCCCGCTACGCCGAGATCAGTTTCGATTTCATACAGGGATTGAAGTTCTGGAAAGAGAAGAAACTGAAATTGACCGGAACTTTTCGCCACGAGGAGATCCAGCCGCTCTTCCGGAGCATCGCCGCTTCGACCCAGGCAGACCGGCGGCAAAACCAGTTCGAGGTTACCGCCAGTTTCGGCGAAATAAATTTCACCTACGGCAATCTGCGCGACAACGACAATCTCAACGACATCCCGACGATCCTGAAAACGCTCAACCGACGCCACAACGTCGTCATCAGCATCGGGCTGAATTCGTTCTTTACCCCGGCGAAGCCCAAGAAATGGCTCCCGCAGCTTTCGTACACTTATGATCACACTCACCAGTTCGGGGCCTTCCTGCCGGCAAACGGCGACTTCGCCGATCCGTCGCAGGTTCCCGATCAGGACAGTTTCAATCAATCGGTGAATGCCGTTTGGCAGCTGACGAAACGGGTCGGCATCACCTACGCGTACAACCGCACGTTTCAGGACAACAAGCAGCCCGGGCGCGATCTTGCCGATCTCGCGAGCTCGGTCAATGGCGTCAGCGTGACGACGAAGCCCTTCGATTCGCTCGAGCTGGCGTTCGAATTCGGTCGCGAGGAACTGAAGAACTTCGAGCAGCCGCGCGTCGACCGAACTTTCAAGGCCGGTACGAAAGCCGTCTGGCAGACTCCGTTTCTGAAGAATTCCGTATTCAGCGGAAGTCTCGCGACGACCCTCGGCGGCGATACCGGGAATCTGAACGGCTCACGCAATATCGATTTTGATCTTGAATGGGCATATCAGTTCAGTCTCGGAACGAAGAAGCTCAAGAAAATGAGCGCGCAGTTTTTCATCCGATACAGCAACCGCTACGCCAATACGATCGACCGCCAGGTTCCGGTCAACGGTTTCAACAAGACGCAGGCCTTTAATCTGGGACTGACCTTCAGCTTCTTTTAAGTTCGGGCGGAGAACTCCGCAGCGGGGGAAACTATGAAAAAGACAGTGTTTGCAATGCTTTTGGTGTTGACCGCGACGTCGTTTGCGGCGGCGCAGATCCGCGTCAATCCGACCGGCGTCAACGTTAATTCGCAGAATCCGACGACGGTCTTTCTGACCTTCGGGCCGATCCCTGCCGGTTATGTTCCGGCCGAAGCGATCTGGTGCGGGGAACTGATTCCGGCGCCTCCGCCGGCGATCGGGAATCAATGCCGTCCCGATACCATTTTCGGTTCGCTTCCGGCGCGGCTCAATCTCTCGCAGGCGAGCGGGAACGGCGGGTTCACGGACATTATGGGTATTCCGGCATCGGTCGTCCGGCGCGCTTACCAAGCGGCTGTCGACGGCGCCGATTCAGGTTTCTTCTATGTCCGCCGGTTCGTTTCGACCGCCGGGCAACCGGATCAATTCGTCGCGGTGACCTGTCGGATGACGGGCGGCGGCGCCCGCGTACCGTTCGCCTTGACCGACGTTCAGATCAAGACCGCGTCGAAAGAGCCGATACTCTTTCTCAAGACGGGCGAGAGCCTTCCGGAGATCGTCGCGGAGATCCGATACAACGGAACCGGGCGGCTCAAGGGACGCTGGGAACTGGTGAAACCCGGGGAAGCGCCGCCCGCTGACCGGGACCTCCTGACCGAGGCGACACTGCCGCTCGAGCTGCGCGGGACGCAGAAACGCTATTCCGAGGTCGGCCGCTTCAACCATTTTCTGCCGCCGATCGGAAAGTTCACCCTCAAGTTTGAGGAACCCGCCGGTAGGCTCGCCATTGCACAGGGACAGTACATTCTGCTTTTGCGAATCGAGGCGACCGACGACAAGGAGTCGGACTCGAACCTTGGGGCGGTCGGGGTCGGGTCCGGGATCGTTCACAGCGGCGCGGTCGCATCGTTCCCGATGCCGGTGCTGAAGTTCTTCGTTGGGGGCGAAGGGCCGACGGCGGCCGTTTCCTCCACCGAAACCTCACTCTCGCCGAACCAGGAGATCACGGTCGATCCCGGAAGACCGTTGGTCTTCTCGTGGTCGGCTCCGGCAAACGCCGCCGTATCCCGACTCGAGGTTTTCGACGAAGCGGGCGCGATAACGTTGTCGGCGATTCTTCTGCCGCCGATCTCGAGTTACCGCGCGCCGGCGTGGTTTGTGTCGAAGTACCAACGGAAAAAGCTGTCCTGGCGGATCGTCTCGTTCGACGAAACCGGAGCCGAGATCATCCGGCCCGGTCAGTAGCGGCGGCCTTTTCCCGATTCCGGATTCGGGAGCTTTGAAAAACCGACCTGAGAAAACAAATCGAGTTTCGTCCACAGATGAACGCAGATTGCCGCGATGGAGCGGATTTGATTCACTCAAGCGAGACAGAGAGGACCTCAGAAAACGCTGATCTCGAAGCATCAGCCTCCATCCGATTTATCTGAGTTTATCTGTGTCAAAAACGGCGCCGGGCCGCCGGTAGGCAGGTTTCCGGCGACTCTAGGTTTTTGGCCTGAACGTGAAAACTGGAAAATCAGGAATTTGGAATCTGAATTATGGGTTATCCCAAATCCCAATTCCCAAATTTGGAATCTGGATTCCAAATTTCAGGATTCCATATATTCGAGGACAGATGCGGGTCGATGCACCCGATTGAGATTTCCGAAAACGTGCAACGAGTCTCATTCCGCCTATTGCCGCACGGATACGTTCGGGATCGGAAGATCGGTCGCGGCACCGAAGTTTTGGATCAGAAGACCGGCGGTTGAGCGCTGGATGTACCAAGTGGCGCTTGACGGTCTAAATACGGCCGCGTCGAACTTGCCGTCGCCGTCGTAGTCGCCGGGCGAGGGAAGATCGCCGTTCGCACCGAACGGGAATGAGTAGAACGACGAGTCTTCGCTCCGCAGGATGAACCATTCGCCGGTTGACGGCCTCCAGATGGCGACGTCCGCCTTCCCGTCGCCGGTGTAGTCGCCCTGAACGTTCTTGTCGTCCGAGGTTCCAAAAGTGCGGACGATCAACCCCGCGGTCGAACGATTGAGCCACCACTGGCCGTTTGACGGCCGAAAGATCGCGATGTCGGTCATACCGTCTCCGTCGTAATCGGCCGGAACAGGGAAGTCCGCCGCCGCGCCGAACGACTGGATCGTTGTCCCGCCGCTCGACCGCTGGATGTACCAGGTCGAGTCCGAGGGTCTGAAGACAGCCGCATCGGTCTTGCCGTCTCCGTCGTAATCACCCGGTACCGGGATATCACCGTTGGTGCCGAACGGGAACGAGTAGAAGGAAAAGTTCTCCGACCGCAAGACGAACCACTCTCCGCTTGACGGCCGGAAGACCGCGACATCCGTCTTGCCGTCACCGGTGAAATCGCCGGGGGCGAGAACGTCAGCCGAGTTTCCGAACGTATGCGTGATCGTCCCGGCGGCCGATCGGTTGAGCCACCACTGCCCGTTCGACGGGCGGAAGATCGATATATCCGATTTGCCGTCACCGTCGAAATCATATGGATTACGGATCGATACAGACTCGACGAATCTGAATACGGCAAACCTGGAATTCCCGCTTTGACTGCAATCTCCGCCGACCAAGATTTTCGAGTCCGACTGCACTGCGATCGATCGCGCACCGCACGAGAGTCCGGGAATCGTCGCGGTTGCTTGCCCGCTCCCATTGAAGGTCGTATCGGGGCTGCCGTTTGCGTTGTATCTGGACACGGCGACTCCGGATCCGAAAGTGCCTCCGACGAGGAATTTGTCTCCGGGAAGTCCGACGAGTTTGTTTGCGAGATTCAACGCGATGATCGAGCCGTTGTTGCCGAACGACGTGTCCAAACTCCCGTTTTGGGTGTAACGCGCAACAAAGACCGACCCTCCAACAAGAATCTTGTTGTCGGATTGGATGACCATCGTCCTAACCCGGTCGTTTCCGCCGCTAACGGAAGTGGTCGTGAATCCTCCCGTGCCGAAGGTTGTATCGAGCGCACCGTTCGGCTCGAACCGCATCAGAAGGAACTCATCTTTTATCGAGTTGTTAAGATAGCCGCCGATAACGATCTTCCCGTCGCTTTGCACGCCTACCGCGTTCGCGGATTCATTCAGGTTTTGGAACCTGACGACTAAAATCCCGGTGCCGTTGAATGTTGTGTCGAGCGAGCCGTTCCCGTTGAACCGCATTATTGCGATGTCGGTTTGAAGGTTATCGTCCGGTGCCGTGGAGCCGACCATCAGGATCTTCCCGCCACTAAGAAGCATGTCGTACGCATGTTCATCGGAAAAGCCGTTCAGAGGAGGTGACGCGATCCCGTTGCCGTTGAACGTGTTGTCCAGATTTCCCGCGAGATCGTATCGAAGGATTGTGAAATTATCGTTCGAGATGCCCGAGAATGCATCGCCTCCAAGAAGAATCTTGCCATCGGACTGAACGATCACCGTGTCTCCTCGATCAAAGCTGTTGACTTGAGATGTGACGATTCCGTCACCGCTGAATGAAGTGTCTAGCGATCCGTTCGGATTGAGACGCATCGCCGCAAATGCGCCGTACACGGCCGGGCTCAGCGTCCAGCCGCCGATCACAATCTTTCCGTCAGGGGCGACTGCGACGGATTCGCCAGTGACTCCGTCGGAGGCGACGAACTGAACCCGATAACCCGTCGTGTTGAATGTCGTATCAAGGGAAACGGTGCCCGCGGCCGATATCGACGCAAGCAACGAAAGTACTAGGGCCGATTTGACGAACGATCTGAAGACTGTCAGGAAACTTTGCGTCATTTGCTATCTCCGCGAACGAGGTTTTCCATTAAACTAACGCAACTCCGAAGTCGGTTCAACTTTCCATCTCGGGGTTCCGGCGCATTCCCAATTTCTGGTCCGGCTAAAGGTCCCAATTTCCCGAGCTTCCGAATCCTCCGGATGCCAAATTACGTTGTTAATCGAAGAACTTCCGAAATCTGCAGTCCCAAATCGGGAACTGTGAAAACCGCCGGGAAACTTGTAATCGGGCGGAAACGAGCCGAACCGACTGCGATCACGGTTGGTCGGAGGCGGCACTTCCGGATCAGAATGTCGAGAACCGCCAATCTGCAACCAACCGCTACCGCAGTTGGTACTGACTTCGGCGCGCATTTGTGCTCGAACGGCATTCGTCAGCGCCACCGGGCGGTCCAAATCGCAAATCGCAAATCCCCAATTCCCAATCCCCAATCCCCAATCCCAAAATCCCAAATGAAAAAGCCCCGCCCGTTTCCGGGCGAGGCCATTTTCTGATTCGGATAATCCAAAATCCGAAATCCCCAATCCAAAATGGGTTTACATTCCCATTCCCATGCCGCCGCCCGGCATTCCGCCCATTTCCGGCTTGTCGTCCGGTAGTTCCGAGATCATCGCTTCGGTCGTCAGCATCAGGCCGGCGATCGAGGCAGCGTTCTGGAGAGCGTAGCGGGTAACCTTGGCCGGGTCGATGACGCCCGCCGCGACGAGATCCTCAAAGACCTCGGTCGCCGCGTTGAATCCGTACGTTTCGTTGTCTTCGTTGCGGATCTTCTCGACGATCACCGCGCCTTCTTTGCCGGCGTTCGCCGCAATCTGGCGGAGCGGTTCTTCGACCGCGCGCTTGATGATGTTGACGCCGATCTGTTCGTCGCTGTCGCCGGTGACCTTGAAGTTGTCAAGAACCTTCGCCGCGCGGACAAGCGTCACGCCGCCGCCGGCAACGATCCCTTCTTCGACCGCCGCGCGCGTCGCATGCATCGCATCTTCAACGCGGGCTTTCTTTTCCTTCATTTCGGTCTCGGTCGCCGCGCCGACTTTGATGACGGCAACGCCGCCTACCAATTTCGCGAGACGCTCCTGGAGCTTTTCGCGATCGTAGTCGCTGGTCGTTTCTTCGATCTGGTTGCGGATCGTCTTGACGCGGCCTTCGACCACTTCGGCATTGCCCTGACCGTCGACGATCGTCGTGTTGTCCTTGTCGATCGTGATGCGTTTGGCGCGGCCGAGATCTTCAACGGTGATCGACTCGAGCTTGATGCCGAGATCTTCCGAGATGACCTTTCCGCCGGTCAGCGTCGCGATGTCTTCGAGCATCGCTTTGCGGCGATCGCCAAAGCCCGGAGCCTTGACGGCAGCGACGTTGAGTGTCCCGCGGAGTTTGTTGACGACGAGCGTCGCGAGCGCTTCGCCTTCGACGTCTTCGGCAATGATCAGTAGCGGACGGCCCATCTGCGCGACCTTTTCGAGGATCGGCAGCAGATCGCGCATATTCGAGATCTTCTTTTCGTTGATGAGGATCATCGGTTCGTCAAGCGCGACTTCCATACGGTCGGCGTCGGTGACGAAGTACGGCGAAAGATAGCCGCGGTCGAACTGCATTCCGTCGACGACTTCGAGCGTCGTGTCCATCGTGCGCGATTCTTCAACCGTGATGACGCCGTCATTGCCGACTTTGCCCATCGCTTCGGCGATGATCTCGCCGATCTTCGTGTCGCCGTTGGCCGAAACCGTTCCGACCTGGCTGATCGATTCGCCCGAAACCGGTTTCGCGAGACGTTTGACTTCCTCGACGATCGCCGCGACGGCCTGTTCGATGCCGCGCTTGAGCGCCATCGGATTCGCTCCGGCGGCGACGGTGCGGACGCCTTCCTTGAAGATCGCCTGCGCGAGGACCGTCGCGGTCGTCGTGCCGTCACCGGCAACGTCCGAGGTCTTCGAAGCGACTTCGCGAACCATCTGCGCGCCCATATTCTCGAGCGCGTCCTTGAGTTCGATTTCCTTCGCGACCGTGACACCGTCCTTGGTGATCGTCGGCGAACCGAACTTCTTGTCGATAACGACATTCCGGCCCTTCGGGCCCAACGTAACCTTTACCGCGTCGGCGAGCTGATTGACGCCGCGCAAAATCGCCGAACGCGACTCTTCTCCGTGAACAACTTGTTTAGCCATAATGAATTAACTCCTTGATTAATGTTTTTGAGTTCGCGCCTTACGCGCCTGCCGCCTGAAGGCGGAACTCCGAACTAGTTGGCGTTCGCTCCGGCGCGTTCAATGATCCCGAGGATCTCGTCTTCGCGCATAATGAGGAACTCGTCTCCGTCGATCTTGATCTCCGAGCCGCTGTACTTGCCGAAAAGAATGCGGTCGCCCGCTTTGACGTCAAGCTGCTGGCGCTCGCCGTTTTCCTTGTACTTGCCCGCGCCGGCGGCGATCACTTCGCCTTCCTGCGGTTTTTCCTTGGCCGAATCCGGTATGTACAGTCCGCCGGCGGTTTTGTCAGTGCTCTCATCGAGACGCTTGACGATGACTCTGTCGTGCAAAGGTTTGATTGTTGTTGCCATTTGGTTTCTTACTCCTTGTTAGAATTAATGATAAAAGTCTAAGATGACCCTCAATGGAGTGAAAAGCGATCTTTAGCACTCCTCTATCGAAAGTGCTAGTTTACGCAAACAAGGTTAAATCTGTCAAGTCTGACGCGCTTAGAGGCAGGAAACTTGACAAAGCTCTTGTCAAGTTTTGCGTTGCCCAACTGGGTGGATGCTCAGGAAAAACCGGACCCGACCGATTATGTTCCTTTCCGAAGTCCACATTTATCCCGTTAAGTCGTTGCGGGGCATAATTCCGAGATCCGCGCGGGTCGAGCGCCGCGGGCTCGGGAACGACCGCCGCTGGATGCTGGTCGGTGACGACAATCGTTTTCTGACCCAACGCGAGTTCCCGAAGATGGCCGCCATCTCGACTGCGCTCAACTCAGAGGACCTGTTACTTGGCTGTGAAGGCCGCGAGATTCGCGTCCCGCTTCAGTTGGAGGCCGCGGATGTGCAGCAGGTTGAGGTTTGGGGCGATCTAAGCGCCGCGGAGATCAGTTCGCCGGTCGTCAATGAATGGCTTTCCGAGGTTCTGGGTACGCGTTGCCGGCTGGTGCGAATGCCTGATGAAACGCGGCGCCCGGTCAATGCGGATTACGCGGTCCGCGCCGACGATCACGTTTCGTTCGCCGACGGATTTCCTTTTCTTCTGATTGGCGAGGCGTCGCTCGGCGAACTGAATTCGAGACTCCGGTCGCCGGTTCCGATGGATCGCTTTCGACCGAATCTCGTCGTTTCCGGAACCGACGCGTTTGCGGAGGATTCCTGGAAAAAAATTCGCATAGGCGAAACCGTTTTTCACGTTGTCAAGGGCTGCGGGCGATGCGTGATAACGACGATCGATCAGGCGAAAGGAGTTAAGACCGGAGTCGAACCATTGCGGACACTCGCCGAATTCCGAACCTTTGAGCGCAAAGGCGCGAAGAGGATCCTCTTCGGTCAGAATCTGATCGCAGAGACCGTCGGCGCGGAGGTCAGCGTCGGGGACGCCGTCGAAGTGCTTGTTTGAATAGTGAATTCTAGACTTTGCCGCGTCGCGAAATAAGCCGTTTCGGCGAACGAACCGGCGCCTCGTAAGCGGCGACCCGCTTCGACAGCGTATTCCGGTGAATTCCGAGCGCGGCCGACGTTTGCGACAGGTGCCCGCCGTGTTTCTGCAGAGCCTTTTGAATATACAGTTTTTCAAACTCCGAGATGGCCTCGTTAAGTTGTATCCGGCCGTCGAGCATCTCTTCGATCAAACTCTCCAAGCGATTTCTAAGCTGCATAATTTTCCGGGCAGTCATTGCCGGACCGCGATAGCAATGAACCTGATTTGACCAATTCTCAATCGACCGAATTTCCGGTCAGAAGCCGAAATGCCTGGCGATAACGATCTCTCGTCGCGTCAATTATTTCCGGCGGTAAAGACGGGGCGGGGGGCTGCTTGTTCCAGTCCAGAGACTCGAGGTATTCGCGCAAAAACTGCTTGTCGAACGACGGCTGCGAGTGTCCGGGTTCGTATGTTTCCTTCGACCAAAACCGTGACGAGTCCGGGGTCAGGACCTCATCAATCAAAAGAATCCGTCCTTCTGAGTCGAGGCCGAACTCAAACTTCGTGTCGGCGATGATGAGCCCGCGCGATGACGCGAGTTCGCTCGCGGCGGCGTAAATCTTCAACGACAATTCCTTTAGGCGCGAGGCGGCGGCATCGCCGATGATCCTCGCAAACTCCGTTTCATCGATGTTTTCGTCGTGGCCTGCCGCGGCCTTCGTCGCCGGCGTAAACAGAGGTTCGGGAAGCCGGTCGCACTGTTTCAGACCCGCCGGAAGCCGGTGGCCGCAAACCGCCCCGGTGGCTTGATAATCCTTCCAGCCGGAGCCCTCGAGATAACCGCGAACCACGCATTCAACCGGAAACACGTTTGTCTTGTGAACGAGCATCGAGCGCCCGCGGAGTTCTTCGTGCTGACGGACGCTATCCGGCATCTCGTCAAACTCGGCGGTGATCAGATGGTGCTGCGTCACGGGGCGCAGGAACTCGAACCAAAACTTCGACAACGCGGTCAGAATCGCGCCTTTGCCGGGGACCGGCGTCGGCATAATGCAGTCAAACGCCGAAATCCGGTCGGTCGCGACCAGCAGATAACGCGAATCGTCAACCGCGTAAACATCGCGCACCTTGCCGCGATGGACAAGCTTCAAAGAATCAATGTTCGTCTCGGTGATCGGACCGGTTGCCGCCATAATATGTACCAGAGTTTTAGTTTGGACGGGATAACTTTATTAGGAAAAATGCAGGTTGTAAAGGTTCGGCCGAAATTGCGGCGGTAGTGCGTTAAAATTGTTTCAACAATCTTAAAAATTTAATGACAATTCCAAAAAAAGAGTTATAATACTCCGGGCGAACGTGAGTTCGTCAGATTGCGCTCACAGATCACAAGCGAACCTTCCACGTTACTCTCTGCCCCGCCACAGGCATAATTTTTCAAGGAAATCCATGAAGAGTATTGTATTCACGATGAACAAAATCGGTGCAGCAAAGATTGCTCCGGCATTATGTTTGCTCCTCGTAACACTTTCCGCGACGCCTGTCGCCGCACAGTTGAAGACGCCGCCGCCACAGGAGGATTACACCTGGTGGTATGTTTCGCTCTTTGTGCTCGGAATCGGGCTGGTCGCGGCGATCATCTGGACGATTAAGAGCCGGAAGGCCGAACGGCAGGAGTCTGCCGCATCCAAACTTGCAAAGGAGAAAGCGCAGGTAGATGAATGGGAAACCGCTGCGGTCGATGCCGATCAAGAGCTGGAATGGTATCGGAAGGCAAAGAAGAAGTCGAACGGCAAACCAAAAGGACTCGGCGGCAACCTGCCGCAAACCTCGAAGGTTCTTAACGGCAAGGCGGAAAAGCCTGAAAAGCGCGGGTTTACCGAACGCGAGATCCAGGAAAAACTGCAGCAACTCCAGTTTAGTCAGCTTCCGATCTCGAAGCTTACGAAATTGGAGCTGGCTCGGCCGTTTTCGCCGCTTCCGATCTCGAATGACGACGCATTGATGAGCGCCATCGAACAAACCCAGGACGAGTATGAAGAGGACGAAGCCGTCCGCGAAATCGCGGTCCGCATTCTCGCGAGATTCAAGACGCGAAACTCGGTGGAATCGCTGGCACAGGTTGCGATGTATGACCTGTCATCCAACCTGAGATCAAAGGCCGCCTCGATACTTGCTACTTTTGACCACGAATCGGTCTTCGAAACCGTGCTGCTCTGTTGCGCCGATCCGACCCGTGAAGTGCGCGCCGCTGCCGCCCGCGGACTCTTCCGCCTTAGTTTCGACCGTGCGGATGCCTGGACCCGCATCGCCGAGGCGGGCGACGAGTTCAAGATGCGACAGGCGGCACGCGCCGCGATGGAGGCGGACCTCGTGCTCCGCTCGCTCGATCGTCTGGTCCATCAGGACCACAAGATCGCGTACGAGGCGTTTACGTTGCTCGCTCTGCTGATCAGGACGGGCGAGACCGACGAGATATTCGACGCTGTCGAAAATCATCGTGACGACAACGTTAAACTCGCGTTCCTCCGTGTGGTGGAAGTGGTTCAGGACGAACGCGTCCTTCCGCGACTCGAAAAAATGCTGAGCCATCTGATGATCCCAAAAGAGATGAAAGACCGGATCGAAGAAGTTATCGCGAGTTTCGAACTCGTCGCTGCATAACCCGGAAGTCAGAAGAAGATTCAAAAGTAAGGAGTTCCGCCCTCAGGCGGCGAATGCCCGAGCGGCAAACGCCGCCTGAGGGCGGTACTCCTTACTTTTGCGTTTCCGACTTTTCGGTTAGGATTTAAGTATGAAATTCCGTCTTATTTCTGAAAATCGCCCGAAAGGCGATCAGCCGGAGGCGATCGAACAACTTGTCAGCGCGTTGAACGACGGCACGCAGAATCAGGTCTTATTGGGAATCACAGGCAGCGGAAAGACCTTTACGATCGCGAATGTCATCGAGCGGGTGCAGCGGCCGACCATCGTCCTGGCTCATAACAAGACGCTCGCCGCACAGCTTTACCAGGAATTCAAGACGTTTTTTCCGGAAAACTCTGTCGAGTATTTCGTTTCCTACTACGATTACTATCAGCCCGAAGCTTACGTTCCGGCGTCCGACCTTTACATCGAAAAGGAAGCGACGATCAATGAAGAGATCGACCGCCTGCGTCTGAGCGCGACGCGCGCGCTTTTTGAACGACGCGACGTCATCGTCGTCGCATCGGTTTCGTGCATCTACGGCCTCGGCGATCCCGACGCCTATTACGGGATGCTGCTTTTCGTCGAACCCGGTCAGCAAATGAAACGCGAGGACCTGCTGCGGAAACTGGTCGAACTTCAATACGAGCGGGCAGAGATCAATTTCGAACGCGGAAACTTTCGCGTGCGCGGCGACATCGTCGAGATCTATCCGAGTTATCAGGAACACGCCTACCGGATCGAATTCTGGGGCGACGAGATCGACGCCATTTATACGATCGACCCGTTGCTCGGCGAGGTCAAGCACAAGCACGAATCGCGCCTCCCGATCTATCCGAAAACGCACTACGTGATGTCGCCGGGCACGATCAAGCGCGCGCTGAAAACGATCAAGGAAGAACTTGTCTGGTGGGAAGAAGAGCTGATCAAACAGGGCAAACTCGTTGAATCGCAAAGACTTCACCAGCGCACGATGTACGACCTTGAGATGATCAAGGAGATGGGCTTTTGTCACGGCATCGAGAACTATTCGCGTCATCTGACCGGCAAGAATCCGGGCGAACCGCCGCCGACATTGCTTCATTATCTTCCCGACAACGCGATCGTCGTCATCGACGAGTCGCACCAGACGATCCCGCAGCTTGGAGCGATGTACAAAGGCGACCAGTCGCGCAAGGGAACGCTGGTCGAATACGGATTCAGGCTGCCGTCGGCGAAGGATAACCGGCCGCTGTCATTTCAGGAATTCGAGGAGATCCGTGGCCAGACGATCTACGTTTCGGCGACGCCCGGCGACTTCGAACTGCGCCAGACCGAAGGCGAGGTGATCGAACAGATCATTCGTCCGACGGGGCTGCTCGACCCTGTCGTCGAGGTTCGCCCGGTCCGCGGACAGATCGACGATCTTCTGCACGAATGCCGGATCCGCGCCGAACGCGACGAACGCGTGCTCGTGACGACGCTGACCAAAAAGATGGCCGAGAACCTCTCGGAGTATTTTGCAGAGGTCGGTGTCCGCGTTACTTATCTCCATTCCGATATCGACACGCTCGAACGCATTCGGATCCTGCGGGACCTGCGGCGCGGCGAGTTTGACGTGCTCGTCGGCATCAATCTTCTGCGCGAGGGCCTCGACCTGCCCGAAGTTTCGCTCGTCGCGATCCTTGACGCCGACAAGGAAGGCTTTCTGAGAAGCGAGCGTTCGCTGATTCAGACAATGGGCCGGGCAGCCCGAAACGCCGGCGGGCGGACGATACTCTACGCGGACAAGATCACCAATTCGATGAGGCGCGCGATGGAAGAGACCGAGCGTCGCCGGAAGATCCAGCAGGAATACAACGAGGAGCACGGGATCACTCCGACAACGATCGTCAAATCGATCGAATCGACGCTCGTCACCGCGTATGAAGCGGATTATTTTAAGGTTCCGCTCGAGCTCGACGCGTATGACGAGTATTCGCCGAAACAGATAAAAGAAACGATCGCGGGGCTCGAACGCGAGATGCGGGAAGCCGCGAAGCAACTGAAGTTCGAACACGCCGCCGAACTGCGCGACAAACTAAAATACCTTCGCGAACGCTCCATTCAGCTTTCATAGGGTTTCGGCCTGCGCCAACGACCGGATCTCCGGCTTTTGATTGACAAGCAACTTCCGGCGGGTGTAGCTTGTTGGCATGAACCGTCGAGTTCAGCGATGGCGTCGCCCCGCGGATTCTTGAGTTTGTAGGGTCCGTAATGAAACGGCCAAATTCAGTTGACGGGATTGGACGCATCCGCGCTGAAAGACATGTGTCAATCGTCGTTTTTACCGAGCATGGGTGAATCTCTAACCGAAGGAGTCTGATCTTATGATTAAAGGAATTGGACCGGCAACGGAGCCGGAACCCACAGCTTCCGACAAGACGAGTCGTCGAAAGTTTCTCGGTAAGTTAGGAAAGTCGGCAGTGGCTGCGGCAGCGGCCGGAGCGATCATACCGTTCATCGATAGATCGTCGGGTGCCGCCGCACAGGGACGGGGCGGTGAAGTCTGGAATTATGGCCAGCGCGCCCAGGCCTGTTATCAGTTCCGCATCAACGCCGCCCGGGCCAATTTTCAACCTGTGCCGCCGCTCTTCAATCGTCCGAACAACGGCGACGAGAACCTCTATCCGAATCGTATCGGCAGTTATTCAAAGGGGTTGCCCCACCAGTCGAACGGTGAGGTCGAACCGGCTGCCTATGACGCGTTCCTCGCAGCCGTCCGAAACGGGACGCCGGCGCTGTTCGAACAGATTCCGCTTGGCGGCGACCGTAAACTCGTGAACCCGCAGGCGGGATTGGCGTTTGACCTTGAGGGCAAGGACCCGTTTTCGCTTGTCCAACCGCCGGCGCCGGCCTTTGCGAGCCGGGAAAACGCGGCCGAGATCGCGGAAAACTATTGGATGGCGCTTTTGCGCGACGTCCCGTTCTCGGAATATCCGACGAACCCGGTCGCCAACGCGGCAGCCGCCGACCTGACGCTTTTCGGCGCGGATTTCAAGGGGCCGAAGACAAACGGGGGTCAGGTGACGCCGGAACTACTTTTCCGCGGCCTGACGCCGGGCGACAGGGTCGGCCCGCAACTTTCGCAATTTTTCTATCTGCCTTGCCAGTTTGGCGCCAACGAGGTCAGTCAAAAAGTCCGAACGGTTCTTGGCGCCGGAAACGGCGGTCAGGATTATATGACCGATTTCGCCAGCTGGCTGAGCATTCAGAACGGCGTGTCGCCGGCGCAGGGCGACATTTTCGATCCGGTTTCGCGCTATCTGCGCAGTGGCCGCGACATCGGACAATGGGTCCACGTCGATGTTCTTTTCCAGGGGTATTTTCAGGCGTTTCTGGTTCTCGCGGGCACGCTCGACGCCGCCCTCGATGCCGGAAATCCGTATTCGAATTCAACCAATCAGCAAGGTTTCGGGACTTTCGGCGGACCGCACATCGCGACGGTGCTTTGCGAAGTGGCGACGCGCGCGTTGAAGGCGGTCTGGAATCAGAAATGGATCGTGCATCGGCGACTGCGCCCTGAGGTCTTTGCCGAGCGGATCGACCGCGCGCTTTATCACAAAGCGGATTATCCGGTGCATTCCGAGATTATGAATTCGCTTTCGACCAACTCGCGGCTCGGCGGCTATATGACGCCCGGAAATGCGTTTTTGCCGATGGCGTTTCCGGAAGGCAGTCCGACCCACCCGTCGTACGGAGCCGGGCACGGAACAGTCGCCGGTGCTTGCGTCACCATCTTGAAGGCGTGTTTTGAGGAATCGACGGTGATCCCGAATCCGGTGATGCCCGATCCGACCGGGCAGTTTTTGGTTCCGTATGTCGGAGACACGCTGACCGTCGGCGGCGAATTGAACAAGATCGGCTCAAACATCGCGCTCGCCCGCAACATTGCCGGTGTCCACTGGCGTTCTGACGGGACCGAGTCGCTCAAACTCGGCGAGGCCGTTGCGATCGCAGTCTTGAAGGATCAAAAAGCCTGCTTCAACGAAGCGTTCGCCGGCTACAGCCTGACGAAGTTCGACGGATCGACGGTGATTGTTTAGAGCAGTGGACAGTAAGCAGTGAGCGGTGAGCAGTGAGCAGTGAGCAGTGAGCAGTGAGCAGTGAGCAGTGAGCGGTGAGCGGTGAGCGGTGAGCAGTGAGCAGTAAGCAGTGAGCAGTGAGCGGTGAGCAGTGAGCAGTAAGCAGTGAGCAGTGAGCGGTGAGCGGTGAGCGGTGAGCGG
The DNA here is from genome assembly GCA_041752475.1 of Pyrinomonadaceae bacterium. GTDB lineage: Bacteria > Acidobacteriota > Blastocatellia > Pyrinomonadales > Pyrinomonadaceae > JAFDVJ01. The sequence goes on from JBGSWK010000002.1 coordinate 18,370, forward strand.
TGAGTGGTGAGCGGTGAGCGGTGAGCGGTGAGCGGTGAGCGGTGAGCAGTGAGCGGTGAGTGGTGAGCGGTAAGCAGTCGGCCGAAACCCGCACGCTCTCAAAAATGTCAAAATGCATTACCGCTCACTGCTCACTGCTCACTGCTCACTGCTCACTGCTCACCGCTAACTGCTCACTGCTAACTGCTCACTGCTTACTGCTTACTGCTAACTGCTCACCGCTCACTGCTCACTGCTCACTGCTCACTGCTTACTGCTCACTGCTCACCGCTCACTGCTTACTGCTTACTGCTCACTGCTTACTGCTCACCGCTCACCGCTCACTGCTCACCGCTCACCGCTCACCGCTTACTGCTCACCGCTTACTGCTCACCGCTTACTGCTCACTGCTCAAGATGCAACTTGTCGCGTTTTGACTTAAAATAAGCGCAATGCAAGTCAAGACCGCGGCTGACGAAATTCAAAACTATCTTATTGACGCGAGCAATATGCCGGGCGGGCACGCCGAGCGATTGTTTGTTCCCGAAAACGCCGCCGATATTGCCGAAATACTCCGCGAAGCAAACGCCTCGAACGTCGCCGTGACTGTTTCCGGCGCGCGCACGGGGACGGTCGGTGGTGCAGTTCCGTTCGGCGGCTATGTCGTCTCGCTGGAAAAACTGAACAGGATCGTTCGAATCGACAAGAGCGGACTCACTGCGGTTGTCGAGGCCGGTGTGATCCTTCAGGACTTTCAACGCGCCGTCGAATCCGAAGGCCTGTTTTACCCGCCCGACCCGACCGAGTGGAGTTGCCAGATGGGCGGCACGATCGCGACCAATGCGTCGGGAGCGCGGAGTTTCAAATACGGCGCAACGCGCAATTTTGTGACGCGTTTGGAAATTGTCCTGGCGGACGGGGACGGGCTGACGCTGAAGCGCGGCGAGGTGTTTTCGAAGGGTGGATTCGTCGAACTGACAACAAAAAGCGGACGGACGATCAATGCAAAGATCCCGACTTATGCCCAACCCGACGTCCGAAAAAACACGAGCGGTTATTATTCGGGCGAGACGATCGACGCGATCGATCTTTTCATCGGCTCCGAGGGCACGCTCGGCGTGATCGTCGAAGCCGAGTTTTCTCTCCTGCCCAAACCCGACTCCTTTTTCAGCGGCATCGTGTTCTTTTCGAATGAGAACGATCTGCTCGGTTTTGTCCGCGAGGCCCGCGGTTTCTCGTTCGCCAACCGCGAAACCCGCGAGTCGGAGAATCAAAATCCCATAGACGCTTCGTTGATCGAGTATTTTGACCAGCGGGCACTTCGGTTCATCTCGGAGCGCTTTCCGGACCTGCCGGAATCGGCCCGCGGGGCGATCTTTTTCGAACAGGAAACGACGCCGGAGTCCGAGGACAAACTGCTTGCTGGTTGGAATGAACTTCTTGAAAAGCACGGAGCCGATCTCGAACGGTCCTGGTTTACGACAACCGAGACAGAACGCGAAAAACTTCGTGACTTTCGACACGCGCTGCCCGTCGCGGTAAACGAACGCATCGTCCGCAACAAACAGAAAAAGGTCGGCACCGATATGGCTGTTCCCGACAAGAACTTTGCGTCGTTCCTCCGTTTCTACAAGGAACAACTCGACGCAAGCGGTCTCGAATACGTCATTTTCGGGCATATCGGCGACAATCATCTGCATGCCAATTTGATTCCGCGGAATGACGAAGAAGCGATCCGCGCGAAGCATCTTTACGGCCGTTTTATCGCTCAGTCGATAATGCTCGGCGGGACGGTCTCGGCGGAGCACGGGATCGGGAAACATAAATCGAAGTATCTATATGTTCAGTATGGCGAACGCTATCTGAACGAAATGGCCGAACTGAAACGCGCCTTCGATCCGAATGGAATTCTCGGCCGCGGAAATATGATCGACGAGAGGTTCCTTTAATGTTGTGATCTGTGATCGCACTGAAATAACTGTAATAACTGATTAAACTGAGATAAATGGAATCCTCGGAATAACTGGAATCCCTGGAATTACCGGAATAACCGAATCTGAAATAACCACAGAGCTATGATCAAGGCAATACTTTTTGACTTTAACGGCGTAATCATCGATGACGAACGCGTGCAGATGAAGGCATATCAGGAGATCCTGAAGGCCGACGGGCTTGAATTGACAGAGGACGACTATTTCTCCTGTATGGGAATGGATGACATCGCGTTCATCCGAACGAATTTCGAGCGCGCCGGCAAAGATCTGTCCGACGAGCGGCTCGCGGAAGTCAGCAGTTCGAAAACCGCCCGTTGGCGTGAACTTGTCGCCAAGGAGATCCCGATGATCCGGGGCGCGTCCGACTTCATACATCTCGCGTCAAGGCACTTTGCGCTCGGGATCGTATCGATGGCGAAGCGCGAGGAGATAGAGTTCGTACTCGATGCGGCCGGGCTCGCGGATTTCTTTCCGGTGATCGTCGCGTCCGAAGAGATCTCGAAGCACAAGCCGGACCCGGAAGGCTATCTGAGCGGCTTTCGCGAGATCGATATGTTTCGCATAAAGTCCGGTCATCTGCCGATGGTTCACGCCGAAACACTGGTCATCGAAGATGCCCCACAGGGAATTGAGGCCGGCCGGACGGCGGGTATGAAAACGCTCGGGATCACGAGCGCGGTTTCGGCGGAGAGACTTCGCGCTGCCGGCGCCGACGCGGTTTCGTCCGATTTGCGCGACTGGATGCCGGAATCCGTTAGAAGGGTCTTTGTCTGAATGCGGAAGTTTGGCAGGAACGGGGAAAGTCCCCGGACTTGAGCGATATTCCCTAACTTCCTGAACTTTCCGAAATTCCGAAACCTGAATATGAGCGAACATCTTATTTCAATCGAAGACGCGCGGGTCAATCTGCTGGCGCTTGCGGCGCGGCTCGCCGAAGACATCAAAAGCGCCGACGGACACGCCGACGCTCTCAAACGCATCGTTCCGATCTATGTCGAAAAGGGCGAAGTCGATCTTGCGGCGCAGCTTTCTGACGCGATCTCGGATCCTTTTGCGCGCGACCGGCTGCTGATGCTGGTGGCCGACAAATGTGCGGAACAAAACGATGTCGATTACGCCTTTCAGCTTTATGAGGCAATTGAGGACGTCGGGATAGCTGCCGAAGCGCGCGAGCGAATCGCGGTTCGTCAAGCGGGTGCGGGCGAGGTCGAACGGGCGCTCGAAACCGCAGCGACGCTCGATCATCCGGACAATGTCTTCGGCGAGTTGGCGCTGAAATTCGATGCCGAAGGAAACGCTGAGAAGCGCGATGAAATGTTCGAGTCGATGAAGTTTCCAACGGCGAAGGCGGCGGCGCTCGGGGCACTCGCATCGCAGCATCTCGAGCGCGGCGAGAAGAAGACTGCCGCCGAATTTCTTGACCGGGCCGCCGCCGTGGCCGAGGAGATCGATTACCAAACCGATGAGATCCGGGTTTTGACGGATATCGGGAACCTCTTCAGCGACGCTGACCGAAAAGACCGCGCGATCGAAACGCTTGACAAGGCACGCCGCGTCACCGAGAAGATGGACAGCGTCCATCGCGAATACTTGTTGTCGGCCATCTCGCTCGGGTTTTTTAATGCGGGTTCGGTCGACCTCGCCGACCGTGCACTTGACCTGATTACCGACAAGACCCATCTCGCCGCAACTTTGCTTGGCTTCGCTCGCGGCTCGTGGAATCTCGGCGAAAAAACTGACGCGCTGGAGGCGCTTGAAGAATCCTTTCAAATTCTCAGGTCGCAGGCTGAATCCGAAACGCGCGACAGCCGCGCGAAGTTCCAACTATGGCGTTCGGTCGCAACGCAGTTCGCGGGGTTCGACAAACACGAACGCGCGATCGAGGCGGCACAGGAACTTCCGGACGAAAACGAGCAGTTGGACGCTTTGGCCGAGATCGCCCAGATCGCGGCGCTTCAGGGCGAGGACGATTTCGCCGATCAGGCCTTTCGGGCGATCCACGAAGATTCGAAACGAATGACGACCTTGATCGGAATGTCGGACGCCAAAGGGCGTCGAGGTCAACCTGAAGAGTCGACGGCATTGCTCGACACGGCCGCCGAACTGGCCGAGACGGTGCCGCAGCTTGCTTTGCGGTCAAATGCTTACAATGAACTCGCGATTCGATATGCGGCCCGCGGCGAGACCGACAAGGCTCGCGAGATCTCGCACGTGAATCTCGAAACGATCCTGGCGATCAAAGATGAAAGCGTCCGCGCGGTGGCTTTTGCGGATCTTTCGCAAATTTATGAGTCAATGGGCTTTGAACTCAACGACCGGGAAAAAGAAACGCTCACGACATTGATTCAGAATACTGAATGGTAGGCGCAGTTTGGGTATTTCGGAGCAGGTGATTGATGAGAGTTGCCAGGTTATGGTTTTGCGGTTGCCGTTAACATCGATCCGCTCTCAACTTTCAGCTATTTCGGAATAGTTAATAGGTAATAACTGTTAGCTGACGGTGACGCAGGTCGATTCCTGCCATTTCGATTCACCAGACGTCTTTGGCTATGAGATCGGCAAAACCGTCGCGCTTCCGGATCAGTTCAACTTCGCCGTCTTTCTTCGTCAGCACGACGCACGGCAGAAATCTCCCGTTGTATTGAAACATCTGGGCGATCGAGTAGGCTCCGCAATTGAGTAGCGCGAGAACATCGTCAACCGAAGTGTTTTCGGGAAGGAGCCGGTGATCCGGAAGCCTTCCTTGGCCCTCGATATCGAAATAGACGTCGCCGCCGTCGCAAAGAGGTCCCGCAAGTTTATAGGGCGTGTCGTGCGGTTCGTCGGCGCGGGCCGCGTGGACGATGTGGTAATACCATTTGTAGGTTTCCATCGAGAGGAGAATGTTGAAGCCGGCATCAGTCAGGAGCCAGTGCTCATTTTGGGTTTCTGATTGCTGATCGTGGATTTGGGGAATCGGACGCACTTTGCGGTTTCTGACTCTCGTCAGGCAAACGCCGGCGTCTGAGATTACGCTTCTACCCGGTTCGATCAGCAACGTCATTCCTTCAAGCAAATTTTCAGCGTTTGCCGAGACCGCCGCTTCTTTCAACGCTTGCCAGGCGTTTGAGACGGCGTCCGACGGTTCAAAATCGGCGGCGAACATTTCGCGTTCGGAGACCGAAAAAGCGTTCGCGTGAGAGTCGTCCCGCAAATAATTGACCGGAAAACCTCCGCCGAGATTGAGATGCGAGAGCCTGACGCCCGTTTCGGCATAGATCAGGACGAGGTTTTCGAAAAGCATCCGCAACGCGTCCGCGTAAGGCGCCGGATCGGCATTCTGCGAACCGATATGCAGATGGACGCCGCACAGATTCAGGTTTTGGTTCGACTTGTATTTTCGAAACGCCGCGAGCGCCTCGGCGGGCATCATCCCGAATTTTGACGTCAGCAGCGCGGTTTGAAGACCCGAATGAGTCTTCGTTTCAATTTCCGGAACAAGCCGCAATGAGACGTTTGCCGTTTTGCCGAAACGCCGGGCGGTTCGCTCGATCAGGTCGAGCTCGAACAGGGAATCGACCTGAATCGCGTAGATTTCGGCCTCGATCGCGTTCTCGATCTCCCAAACTTCCTTGCTCGTTCCATTAAAAATTATTTGATCGCCGATAAATCCGATCTCGAGCGCTTTCCAAAGCTCACCACCGGAATTTACCTCAAGATCGCAGCCGGAATCCTTGACGACGCGGAGTATCGCCATATTCGAGTTGGCCTTTGCCGCATAACAGACCTTGAGATCACAATCGATGACCGTTTGTGCCTTCTTGAGACGCGCGATATTTTGCCGGATTCGTTCTTCGCTGAAAACAAAAAGCGGCGTGCCGAACCGCTCAGCCAATTCGAGTGACGAAACGCCGTCGATGTGCAGGACGCTATTTTTCGATTCGAGGAATTTGTCGATCTCCCAGGACATTGGCTTTAAGCTCTCCGTTCGGAGTTCCGCCTTCAGGCGGCCCGACCGTAATACAAATCATTTCTCGGTTGCCGAAACGCCGCCTGAAGGCGGAACTCCGAACGGTCAATAGATATCCCATTTACTCCCGTAGT
>JBGSWK010000003.1:0-42649 GCA_041752475.1 Pyrinomonadaceae bacterium
CGTTGCATTCCCGTCTTCGTCGCTGTAAGTGACCAACAATCATCGATTTATGTTCGTCTCCTTCGGAGACCGAAGACGAATTCCGTTCCACACGTAGCGATTCTCGCTACGCTATGTTGTCCGTCACCTTCGGCGACATTAGGGACTTTTGAGACATCCTCCTGTGCCTTTCCGGGAGCGTCTACTGTCCACGCGGCTGCGCCGCCAATCGCCGATGTGCGGCATAGCCGCTCGCGGCAACGGTGAACGGAAAGGCCGACGCCAACGCCGCGCCGCCAGTTTGATCGCGGCGAATAGCGCCCGGGTCGCGTTGGTAAATCGGGCAATCCAAAATCCAAAATCGGCAATCCAAAATGGCAGCGCGCGATTTGCTGAACTCCGGCAACGAGATGTTCTGTTGGGTTTGATGCACCCTTCCAAATGGAAGTGCGGCCCTGGGTCTCGGGTGACTCAGGGCCGCGATTTTAAGCGGAAGGCTTAGCTGTAGGCAAAGCGGAGCGGACAGGCAAAAGGCGGATTATTTAACGGGCAGGGCTATCTATAGTCAACGAACCAACTCTCCGCAATTTAGTTTAGTTCGCCGGCACAAGAATCTTTTCATTCGGGCGACTCATTCCGATCTTCCGCGCTTCGCGTTCGATCGCCTTGGAGTCGCTCTTAAGGCTGTGAATCTCTTCTTGCAACGTCAGATTCTCAACCGATAACTTTTCAACTTCGCTGTTCAATTCTGTGTTCAGGTCGGATCCCTCGCTCATCTCGGAGTAGGCCCGCAGATTGATTGCAAGGCAGAGCATAAATCCGATCGAAACGACAACAACCAGAACGAACCAGTTCGGTGCTTTGGCGCCGGCGCGTTTAACGCTCGACTTTGTACGGGTCGGCGCGCTTTTGCGCGATCTATTCAAGTAAGTAGCGGCGACCTTCCTCAAGCAGCACCTCCAAATCATCCGAACTTTCGGATTCTGCGTAAATCCTAACAAGCGGTTCCGTTCCGGACGGGCGCATCAGCATCCAGCTGCCGTCGGCGAAGAAAAACTTCACGCCGTCCATTCGGTTTATTTTTTCAACTTTGCGCCCCCCGACAAATTCAGGCTCCCGCGCGAGCTTCTCTTTCAAGGTCCGGGACACATCATCGGTAAGTTTGACCCCGATTCTTCCCGATTCCAGCTTTCCGACCCGCGAATAGATATCTTCAAGCTGCGCGGTGAGGCTCTTTCCTCTCACAGTGACCGCTTCGACCGCCAAAAGACATGCCAGGATGCCGTCTTTTTCGGGATAGTGCCCGCGGATCGAAAGTCCGGCGGATTCCTCTCCGCCAAGAATGATCTCGTCCCTGTTTATCAATTCGCCGATAAACTTAAAACCAACCGGCGTTTCGTATAGTTTCAAACCGCGGCTCGCGGCAACGCGATCGACCAGGTGCGAGGTGGCGACGCTGCGCGCTACTCCAAGCGTCCAACCGCGCGATTCGGCCAAATAATCTGTCAATATCGCGATCAGGTGATTCGGCTGGATGAATTCCCCGTTCGAATCGATGACCCCGAACCGATCACCGTCACCGTCTGTCGCAAGTCCGAGTGTCAACCCGTTTGACTTGACCGCTTCGATGAGTTCGCCGACCTGCTTCTCGCTTGGTTCCGGCGATCGGCCGCCGAATGTCACGTCACGCCAGTCGTGAATCGTTTCAACTTCAAGGCCGTGATCGCGAAGGATCTTATCGAGATATCCGCGGCCTGTTCCCCACAGAGCGTCGTAAGCAAAACGCCCGTGTGCGGCAGCGATATCAGCGAACCGGATCTTGGTTTTCAAATCTTCAAGATAGGCCGGGCGCGGATCGAACTCTTCGATCGATCCGCCGGATTCATCCAGGGCGACCGCACCGGAATCGAATAGCGCTTCGATTCGCTTCGTGATCTCGGGCAAAGCCGGCGCTCCGTCGGATGTCGAGAACTTGATTCCCTGATACTCCGGTGGATTGTGCGAAGCGGTGAAATTAATCCCGCCAGCCGCACGCTGGTGGCGGATCGCATGCGAGATCGTCGGCGTCGGCGTCGGATGGTTGCAGAGCAAAACTTTGAAACCCTTCCGGCTCGCGATCCCGGCGGCAACTGCGGAGAACTGCTCACCCATAAACCGCGAATCGTGACCGATGATCAATGTCCTTCGATCATCACTTTCTTTCAAATAGCAGCAAATCGCTTCCGTAACGCGTCGAACATTGTCATATGTGAACTCGTCGGCAATGATTGCTCGCCAGCCTGAAGTTCCGAAGCGAATTGACATATTGTTGAGTGCAAACCAATTTTTACCTTCGGAACCCAATTCCGTACTAAATGCCCCGGACACCCGTTTGATTTTTTGCGATTTGACCAATATCCCTTGAAGGTGGAAAAAATTTAGCATAAAGAAATTCTCATGTAAAGAGGCTTGTGAACTCGCTAACTACCAGTATTTACTTAATGTTACGTTTCTTTCCTAAAGTAAGAACTCAGTCGACTGCTTAAAGTTGAACGAACGGTGTACGGCTATTCAAATGATTTCGATCGTCGCCGGAAAAGCCACGTTTTGAAAGTAGTTTCCGCAATTTGACTATCTTCCGTTTGTCCCGGCGACGGTTTTCGGGGTTAAGCATCAGCTTAATCGGGCGTCGCGAAAATATTCAGTCTCGCGGCGTCCGGATCGATTTCATGGCGTTATAGGTGTGTCAAATACGGTCGAAACCACATTGTCGCGCCGATTGGTGTCACAGTGATACACTTAGCTGTTCCCCGTCATGGCGTTCCATAGCCGGCGTAAATTAACTGAAACAAGATGGTTAGCCCATTGTGACCCGAATGGCACGGCTTTTGCTCTACCCGTTCTATCTTTATTCTAAGGATACGCGCGAAACCAACTAAGACGCGGCCCTTATTGCTTAACAGTTTGAAACATTTGAAGTCATTTTTTGGAGAAGAGAACTTATATGAGACCCGTAAAACATTTTGAAAAAGGCCTGACGGTCGTCGCAAGTGGCGTATTCAATGCAGTTAAGGCTGTCAACAGGTACAAGCCGAACGCATCGTTCACGCCGAAATGGGCCGACAAGCCGATTCAGAAGTCGTGGGAAAAATCGAAGCCGACGCTTGGCTTCCCGCGTACGACCGACTCGCTCTGTCCGAACTGTGTCATTGAGGCACGCGAGGAAATTCTCAGCGGCAAACGCGATGTCTCGACCCTCGTTAATGAAAAGGTCGGTGAGATCAAGGCCCAGATCGTCGAACGTGACGGCCAGATCTGGATGATCAAGGATTGCCCGGAGCACGGACATTTCGAAGACCTGATGGCGATCGACTCGGAATTCCTGAAGCACATTGAATCGCTTTTCCCGGGACGCGATATGCGTTCCCACAATGACGAGAAACTCCACAATCACGGAACCTCGTCGATCAAGTACGGCCGCGGCGCGGTTTTGACGGTCGACCTGACCAACCGCTGCAACATGATGTGCGACCCCTGCTTTATGGACGCCAATCAGGTCGGCTTCGTCCACGAATTGAGCTTCGAGGACGTCAAAGAGATTCTCGATAACGCGATCTCGATCAAACCCCGACGTCAGATGTCGGTCCAGTACTCGGGCGGAGAGCCGACGCTCTCGCCGTACTTCCTCGAGGCCGTACGTTACGCCCGCAAGGTTGGCTACAACTCGGTTCAGGCAGCGACCAACGGTATCGAATTCGCGAAATCGAAAGAATTTTGCCGCGAGGCCGCCGACGCCGGTCTTCGTTTCGTTTATCTTCAGTTCGACGGCATCGGCAACGACGCCAACTCGCACCGCCAGATCGGCAACCTTTTCGACGTCAAGCTTCGCGCGATCAACAACCTCCACGAGGCCGGCGTCGATATCATTCTCGTCACCACGCTGGTCAACGGCGTCAACAACGATCAGGTCGGCACGATCATCCGTTTTGCGCTCGAGAATCCGAAGAAGATCTCGTTCATCGCGTTCCAGCCGGTTTCGTTCACGGGCCGCGACGAGCACATCACCGAACAGCGCCGTCTTCAGCAGCGCTACACGCTGTCGCATCTCGCGCTGGACGTCCAGACACAGGTCGGCATCACCGAACCGACGCGAGACTGGTTCCCGCTGTCCCTGATGGGAGCGTTTGCCGACTTTGCGGACGTCGTTCACGGACCGGAAGCGGAATGGGGCCAGGTTTCGTGCGGCTGCCATCCGAACTGCGGCGTCGGCACGGCGGTGATGATCAACAAGGAAACGAAAGAAATGGCGCCGGTTCCGCAGTTCCTGAACATTCAGGGACTAGTGACCGACATGCAGCACATCACCGACACGAACCGCGGCAAGTGGTTCTCGAACATTATGATGGGCCTGGCGCTGCTTAAGAACTACAATCCGTACGGTTCGCCGGACAGTCTGACGCTTAGCGGCATCCTCAAGAAGTTCGACAAATCGTTCGGACTGTCGGGCAAGGATTACGGGAAGGTCAGCGGCGACCGCACGATGGAAGACATCGCAAAGCGCCGTCAGGATCCGTGGAACTTCCTGTTCATCGCGGGAATGTGGTTCCAGGATCTGTTCAACTATGACTTCCGCCGCACCGAAATGTGCATCATCCCGTACGGCACGCAGGAAGGTGAAATTTCGTTCTGCGCTTACAACACGGGCATCGGCTGGAGAAACATCATCGAGCATATGCACCAGAACGCGACCGTCGCGCAATGGTACAAGGATCACGGCCGTCACGAGATCTTCGCCCGCGGAAAGGAAGTTCCCCTCGCCGACAAATCGCACGGCCTGGTGCTGAACGAAGTCGACCTTTCGCGTCCCGACAAGCCGGATATGGAAGGTCCGAAGACGGCCGCGGAAGAAATGCAGATGATGCGCAAGCTTTATCAGCAGATGGTTCTCGAAAAGAATCAGATCAAGGGCGACAATCTCGTCCAGATCGGCGGCATCAAACGTGAAAAGAAAGAAAAAGGAATGGCCGTTGCTGAATAGCAATCAGGCACCTACGAGGAAAGCCCCGGTTCGCCGGGGCTTTTTTGTTTGGACCTACCGTTGGCGCCGGATCGGCCATGCAATCGATCGGTCGATTCCCCAAATCAATTCCGCAATGCACCCTCCGGTCCTTTTCGGAAGATAGCGTCTCAAACCAGTGCGTACGTCCAAACGGTTGCGCGGGGTCACCAATGAGATAAGACAAACGAAAAGATGCCCGCATTCCAAAAGTGTCGGCATCGGACATAAACCAAGCGGTCACGGATCAACGTCGAACGCCCTTACGAAATTTGGTCAAGGTCCACTGAATCTTGCCTTTGATGGTTTCCGAACAAGATTGCTTCGATCGATACATCTCACGAAATCTGCGGAAGATTGTCAGTTAGTGAAATCGTCCACTGACACAATCTGTCAAATCAGCAACGTCGTGCGTCGCGCTACGGAGGCTAACTATTGTTATGTAGGCACTTAGGAATGTGGTACGTAAAATGCTCAGGCTTTCACCGTGCTTCTAGCATCACTAACTTGAACTGGAGAACTTGAAAAGAATGAAAAACGGACAGAAAGGATTTTCTCTTATCGAACTTTTGATCGTCGTTGTAATTATTGGGATCATCGCGGCAATAGCCATCCCGAACCTTCTCGCGGCGCGGCGCTCCGCGAACGAAGGCTCGGCACAGGCATCACTTCGAACTATTCACGGGGCGCAGATGACATATCAGTCGACCGTCGGCTCAGGCAACTACGGCACGATGGTCCAACTCGGGACCGAGAACCTGGTTGACGCACAATTGGGCTCCGCAAGTCCCCAGAAGAGCGGATACAATTTCGTCAGCAACAAGATCGATCGAACCACCACCGTCGCCGCCGCATTTATTGTCAGCACGTGGCCGGTTGTAATGACAGGTCTTACGCAAACCGGAAGCAAGGACTATTGCATTCAGACGGAGGGCATCGTCAGGACCAGAAGCGCCCAGAATATGACCACCATCGTCGGCGATTGCAACTCGACCTTTTACCCGACCGTTACGGGTAACTAAACCTGCAAGACTGAAATCTTTGCAAAGCTTCCGGAGCAATTGTTCCGGGAGCTTTTTTCAATGAAATCATCGGCTCAGTGTCGTCCGGACATTTCCAGACGATGGTCCGAAGCATTGGGAATACGGGGTGACGACATCATAAAGCCGTTGCTTTTTTCAAGCGTTGGACACATAATTCAGCAATCGAGGTGATTGGTCTTTATGAAACGATTTCTGGCGTCGATTGCGTTCTGTGTCCTTCTGCTGCTGGTCGGTTTGATCGCCTTTTCCCCCGGTTCGCGCGCCGACGGTGATCTTGCCCGAAAACTGATCGATCTCCCCGCGCCGCCTCCGCCAAACCCGTTTTTCAAGCCCGATCAAACTGTCAGAAAGGCCGATTTTTACGATTTGAACAAGCCGCCGTCGGACGAGGCGCCGATCGAAGACCTGATGGACTACTGGTTGCAGCAGAATCAGCGCGACCGGAGCCGAAACTACACGATCAAGCCGACCGACAAAGCGCTCGAGCGAATGATGAGCGAACTGTCGGACGACCCGGAACGCCTGACGCAGTATCTGAACGTTTTCGCCGAAAACGAGGACGGCATCGAATTCGTGAAGCGGCTTTACGATTCGGAACTGATAAATCGGAAATTCGAGAAGGAATGGCGCGAAACCGTCAAACACTGGCTGGTCTATAACAGTCCTTACTTTGGCAGCGAGCTGCTGCGGCTGGCCCAGGGGGCCAAAGACGAAAACGAATACGTCACCAATCAGGACGAGGTCCTGGCGCTGGCGAAGGTCGATTGGAACCTGGCGGAACCGCTTCTCAACAAACTCGTGAATGACGGCAGCCAGCCGGTATCGCAGACTCTCGCACGCTGGGGATACTATCAGCACGCGCTCGACACGAAAGACGAGTCCGAAGCGGCGAAATGGCGCGACCAGCTGAAGGCCGTCGTCGAGAACAAGAACGCCAAACCCGGAGACCGCGATCTGGCAATGGACGCGCTGGTGCGCGGCGGCGATTTCGAGGGCCGCGACGAGTGGTATATGAAGCTTCTCGAGGACGAAACGCTTCATGATCTGCGCGTCAACGGCCAGACCTATACCGGACTGACGACCATCGTCAACCACTCGCCCGAGGGAAAGTACAACGCGCGGATGGTCGAGCTGCTCCAAAGCGACAGCAAAACGATTCGCAGCGCGGCGATCCGCAATCTAGCGAACAGCGGCGGGATCAAGGGCGAGGCGGCCGTGCGGCTGATGCTTCCCTGGCTTGCGGATCCGAATTGGGCGAACGACGTCGCCAGCTCTCGCCGGGCGCTGATCAACGCGCTCAAAGAGCTATATATTCCCGAGAGCGTTCCCGGACTTATCGCCGTCCTCGCGGAACGCAACGCCCGCAACGCCACAGCGTTGGGAAACCGGGCCGCAAACTCCGCTGCACTCGCAAACCCGACCGCGAATACCAATAGTCTGGATCCGTCCGATTTTCAAGCGTTTCAAAACCAGTTCGAATACAGATCGTTCCTGGTCGATACGGCCACCGCACTCGGCAATCAGCGAGACGCCCGCGCCGTGCCGGCGCTTCGGTCGGTGTTGAACGAACTGGAGTCGTGGCAGCGGCAGAGCGTCGTTCGCGCAATTCTCCAATGCGGCGGATTCTCGGCATTCGAGCAGGTCGACGCCGTCGAATACGTCGCGCGGGGAAATGCGGAACGAGACGCGGCGATCCGCCAGGCCGTCAATTCCAATACAAGCAATACCAGTACTGATGAGCTGATGCCGAAAGCGGCCCTAACCAACAGCAGGCTCGACGATACGCCGCTCGTGACCGACGCCGAAGAGATCAAATCGCTTCTCGGAGCCGCGCTGTATCAATATGACAATCCCGGCGAAGACGTCGTCTCAGCCTTGATCAACCGCATCGAGACCCTCGAAAAGAAGGAACCGGCGGTCGCGTCGCAAATGCGAGATATCTTGCGCGGCTGGCGCGGTGTGGCGGTGAACGCGGTGCTCTTGCGAGGTCTGAAGAACGGCACCGGCGAGCTTTCGGACGCCCTTAAAGTGCTCGCGCGCCGTGCTGAAATTCGCGAGAAACAGATCAACGACATCTACGATATGCGCGGCGGGTTGCCTTTCGCGGCCGGTTTGGCGGCGTGCCTGCTCGAACAAAACAGCGAGTACGACGCGGCGGTCGGCGGTTACGATGTTGAAATAAAGATTGCGGTGCTCGGCTGTGCGCGTTTGATCCGGGCGAAGCTTCCGCTGCGGGCCGTCGCCGAGCTGATGAACTCGGAAAACCAGACGCTGTCGTTTGCGGCCGAGCAGTATCTGGAATCGGAGGATTCGGTCGAATCGCGGCGATATGTGCTCGCGCGGCATCCGAACGAAGCGAAAGTCCTCGGGGCGCGGACGACATTTGCGGGAAAAGGCCCATTTGTCGACTCCTTGTACGAAGTTTTCGGAAGCGTGAATGACTCCGAATCCGCCGGGGCGGGTTTCGGAGTTAAATTTGAAGAGCTCGAAAAGACCGAGGCGAAACTCCGGAAGGAAATTCTCGAAAACAACGAGCTGCTAGGAGTTTACGCGTATGACAAGAATTTTGTCCGAATGTACCGCGACAAGGCAGTCTTCAGCTGGGAAGAAGACCCGGCGCGCTTCCGCGAACGCACATTGCAGCCGAACGAATTCGAACGACTGACGAGTTTCCTCGCGGAATCGCGTGTCGACGAACTCCCGCCGTTTCTGTCCCTCTGCGGCGAGTACTGCGACAACTCGAAGGAGTTGCTGATGCTCGGGAAGAGCGGCGGGCGCCGCGTGTTTTTGCTCGGCTACACGATACCTCCGTTCTTCAAACAGCTTGACGCGATCTTCAAGGACTTCAAAAGGCCGCGCGCCAAACTTCAGTACTATATGCAGCGGCTCGTCCCGGGCCTCGAGATCATTTTCGAAGATGAGCAGCTCGCGGCTCTTGCCGTTTGGAAGAACGGTCCCGATTTGCGGGTGCTGACCGACAACACCATAAAACGCGAGCAGATCGAAAAGGAACTCAACGCGCAGGACCAAGCCGACGAGGAAAACGAAACCCTCGATTACGAGCAATATCAGGAAAAGAGGCGAAAACGGCGAGAATTGAGGGCGTTTGAGAACCTGGCGTGGTTCCGATTTGGTGGCGGGCGCCCGATCGCCCCGGCGCAACAGCCCGCGGACTTTTCCTTCATCCCGACTCGGGACCGTCTCAGCGTTCAGCCCGACCAGATGCAATGGAAAACACGCACGGCGTCGGTCGAGATCAGGGCAAACGGCGAGGGGTTGTACAAAGTCGTCCGCGGTCAGATGACCCGGCTCCGAGCCGGTTTTTATGAAAGTCCCGTCATCACGCCGAATGGCCGGTGGGTGATCGTCAAGAAATACGGTACGGGTGAGTCCGAAGAGGAGGACGCGTACGGGGCAACGGTCGTGCGCGTAAATCTCGCCACGGGAAAAGAGTTTCGCGTCGATTATCAGGGATATCCGCCGCTCCAGCCGATCGCCTTTGTCCCCGGCCAGAACAGAGTACTGCTCGGGACCGCGTATTCCTACAGCGAGGAGGAATATGAAGGCGAGTCCGCCGTTCCCGAAGTCACGTATCAGAAGCTCTACTGGCTTTCGCCGGAAAACGGGTTATTGTTGGAGGCGCAAGGGAACGTGTCGGCACCTTCGCAGCAGACGTTCCGGCCGCTCCAGGCGGTCGCCGGAAAACCCGACGAATTCTGGGTAGCGATTCGGAATTCCGACAAGAACCAAACGGAGATCGGAACTTACAACCCACGGTCACTTGCGTTCAAGCCGATGCTGACCCTGCCGCAGATCGAATTCGACAGCATGCGAATGTGGGTCGACGAAGCCGAACAGAAGGTCTACTTCGCCTACGCCGGCCACCTGTTGTCGGTGCCGATGAAGTGAATTTGGGAGTTGGGATTTGGGATTTGGGATTTGGGATTTGGGAGTTGGGAGTTGGGATTTCCGAATTCCCAAATCTCTTGCGGCTTGCCGCCCGGATGTGCGGAAAAGCTGTGCTTTTCCGTAGATGGCCAGAAGACATCGGCGGCTGTGCCGCCAACAGCCAAAAGGCGGCACAGCCGCTGGGATTCAATGGAGAACGGCCCGGAAAAGCTGAGCTTTTCCGCACATCCGGGCGCCGGAGGCGCGGCGGAGCCAGGTTCATTTAGGGAGACTTAAAGTTAAGATCCAAGATTTCAAGATTCCCGAACTTGGAATCTTGGAACCCAAGATCCAAATCCCAAATCCCAAATCCCAAATATCCCAAATCCCAAATCCCAAATCCCAAATCCCAAATCCCAGTTCCGAAATTCCAATCGTTTGCCAACCAAGGCCAAAAGTGGTTTAATTGTTGTTTGCTCCGTGAGCATTATCCTTTGCCGAAAAGGGGGTGAGACGAAATATGGCTTATGTTGTTGTAAATACAAACGAATCGATCGAGAATGCGCTTCGCCGTTTTAAGCGAAAAGTGATGACCGAAGAAATCATCAAAGATCTCAAGAAACACGCGCATTTCATTCCGCCCGGACAGAAAGCGAAGCTTAAATCGCAAAACGCCCGCAAACGCAACAAAAAACGTATGCGTTCGATGCGCTCCCAGAACACGGCCCCGTCACACGGTTAAAGCCGCGGCTGAATTTCGCCTTTATTGATGCGCGAAACGAGATTCGAGACTTTGCTTCGATTGCTCGTTTCGCGCATCAATTCTTTTATCACAAACAATAATGGCCTTCGAAAGACCCAGAATCCTGATAACCAATGACGACGGCTATCACTCCGATGGAATTGCCGCGCTTGAGAGCGCTCTTCGAGAGATCGGCGATGTCTATGTCGTCGCACCCGCTGCCGAAATGTCGGGCGCGTCGCACAGTTTGACCCTTTCGCGGCCGCTTCGCATCCGGCAGATCGATGAACGTCACTGGACGGTCGACGGCACTCCGACCGATTGCGTCACTCTGGCGATCAACAAGATCCTGACGGCGGAGCAACTTCCCCACATCTGCGCTTCCGGGATAAACCACGGGCCGAATCTGGGCGACGACGCGACCTATTCGGGAACGGTCGCCGGCGCGCTCGAGGCGACCATCCTCGGCGTCCCCGGGCTCGCGTTCAGCCTCGTCGCGAGTCGTGAATGCGACTTTACCGAGTCCGTCCGCATCGCACGCGCGGTCACCGAAAAAGCGCTTGCGGACGGATTGCCGGAAAACACGCTGCTCAACGTCAACATCCCGAAAGGATCTCCGCGCGGAATGCGAATCACCAAACAAGGTTTCAAAGACGCCCGTCCGATCATCACCGAACACATCGACCCGCGCGGAAAGCCGTATTTTTGGATCGGCGAGCTTCGCAACGGGTTTCACGCCGGCGGCGGAACCGACTTTGAAGCGGTTGACGACGGTTACGTTTCGATAACGCCGATGCGCAGCGACCTGACAAACCATCAGGCGATCGAGCGTTTGCAAATCTGGAACACGGAGATATGATAGTCATTCGCGGACTGCAGGCGCACCGCGATCGCCCTTAAAGTGAACGGATTGAAGCTCTTAAAAGAATACGAGATCCTCCGCGGGCAGATGATCCGCAAACTCCGCGACGATTACGGAATAGCAGACGAACGGGTCCTCGCCGCGATGTCCGAGGTTCCGCGCGACTTTTTTGTCCCGACTGCGCTGAAATCTCAGGCCTATCGCGACAACGCGCTGCCGATCGCGGCCAATCAAACGATCTCGCAGCCGTTCATCGTCGCGCGTATGACCGAGCTTCTTGAGCTGAAACCGTCGTCCAGGGTTCTTGAAATAGGCGCCGGTTCGGGATATCAGTCGGCGGTACTCGGCAAGATCGCCGGCAGTGTTTTTGCGGTCGAGCGCATTCCGGCTCTGGCGGCCGAAGCGCAGGAGCGTCTTAAGGCACTTCGGATCGGAAACGTTTCGATCCGCTGCGCGGACGGCACCGAGGGCTGGGAGGTCTATGCGCCGTTTGACGCGATCCTCGTTGCCGCGGGCGGACCGGAAGTCCCGAAACCGCTGCTTGAGCAGCTGAAGATCGACGGAAAACTCGTGATTCCGATCGGTGCGGAGCAAAAGAACCAAAAGTTGATACGCGTAACCCGCACTGCGAACCGTTTCGTTTCAGAGGATTTTGGCCCGTGCTCGTTTGTTCCGCTGATCGGCGTGCACGGATGGCAGGAACGCTAGTGCCTCGTTTCTTCAACTCGAAACTGCAGGAATTCGGCTGAAATCTCGAATTTGGACCGAAGCTGGAATTCGAATGGGATCTTGAATCTTGAATCTTGAATCTTGATCTTGAATATCTTGAATCTTGAAGCCGGGATCGGGATGGGACCTTGAATCTTGAACCTTGAATCTTGAATCTTGAATCTTGAATCGTGAATCCGTAATTTTACTCATATGTTATTCGCCTTTTTTCTCGGAATCTTTGAGGACATCAAGAAAACCTTCTGGTTTCTCGATCCGAATATCCTGATCAATACGCTGCTCGACACCTTTGGCGTTTACGCATATTTAGGGCTCTTCTTCATCGTCTTTTCCGAAACCGGACTCGCCGTCGGCTTCTTTCTGCCCGGCGACTCGCTGCTTGTTGTAACCGGCCTGTTCGCAAAAACCTACCCGGAAAAGCTCAACGTTCTGCTGGTGATGCTCTCGTTCTTTTTGGGCTCGGCCATCGGCGATTCGACGGGTTATTGGACCGGCCGGCTGATGGGCAAGCGTCTTTTCAATCGCGAGGATTCGCGAATCTTCAAGCCATCGAGAGTTGCCAAGGCACACGCGTTCTTCGAGAAATACGGTCCGAAGACGGTTCTGCTTGCGCGGTTCGTGCCGATCGTCCGGACGTTCGCACCGCTCGTTATCGGTGCCGCCGAAATGCCGTATCACAAGTTCCTCGCTTACAGCCTGCTCGGAGGTTTGCTGTGGATTTCAAGCATGGTCCTCGCAGGCTATTTCCTTGGATCCGCGATCGAGAACGCGTTCGGCATCAAACTCGAGGCGCACATTGAAAAGGTCGTCATCCTCGTCGTCTTCCTTTCGCTGCTTCCGCCGCTGATCGAATACCTGAAACACCGTTTTTCGAAGAAAGAAGAAACGGAATGAACTAGGATAGCAACAAGGATTGATACCATTTCCTCCGCCCTTTCGCGTTAAGGGCGGAGGAAAAATTATGGCAATCAATACCCGTTTGATACCCCGGCCGTCCGACCACAGGCTCTTCTTTGCGGCAGCGGCCCTGTTTCCGCTTCTGGTGTTAATAGGCTATTCGCGAACTTACTACTTGGGCAGCCTTTTCAATGCCCAACCCTTGGCAAACAACCTCGTTCGATTTCACGGACTCGTGATGTCCCTTTGGGTCGCTTACTTTACCGCCCAGATCGTCCTCGTGCGGACAAAAAACGTCAAACTGCACATCTCGATTGGACTTGTCGGAATCGCGCTGGCGACACTGGTCGTCGTCGTCGGCCTCGCGACCGCCTACGACTCGAACCTCGTCCGCGGCGCCGCGCCGCCGGGACTCGATCCGCACTCGTTTTTCGCCATTCCGATTTTCGATATGCTCAACTTCGTCATCCTGTTCACGGCGGCGATCTACCTTCGGCGACGCCCCACCGAACATAAATGTTTGATGATCCTGACCGCTTTCAACTTTGTCGGTGCGGCGATCGCGCGGATTCCGGTCGTTCCTGATAAGTACATTGTTTTCTGGGCGTTCGGCGCGACCGATTTTCTGATGATCGTGGCGATCGCCTGGCATACCTGGAAAACAGGCCGGCTGAACAAGGCATTCGCGGCCGGCGCGTTGCTTGTTTTCGTTTCGGAACCGCTGCGGATATTCATTTCCGGGACCGAAACCTGGTTGCGATTCGCGGCGTGGCTCGCAAGTTAGTCTTCGCTTTCCGACCGACCGTCGATCTCAAGGTTGACTTACGCGATCCGGTAGCTTAGAATCAGAAACTTGATTTAGCGGGGCGTGGCTCAGCCTGGTAGAGCGCACGGTTCGGGACCGTGAGGTCGGATGTTCAAATCATCTCGCCCCGACCACATAAAACAGAAAACGGCTGTCGATCATTCGGCAGCCGTTTCCTGCTTTCCGGTTCAGGCCGGCCGGCCGCGAAACGACTATCCCGGAATGCGAAATTGGTCGAAACCAGATCGACTGTTGTAATATCGTAATGCCGTCGTTCAATTGACGGCGTTGCAATGGCGGCTAAAAGAGAGAAGATTTTAATTGTTGACGACGAACGCTTTATCCGAATGACGCTGGGTGAAGCGGTGCGCTCGTGGAATTACGCGCCGATCGAGGCGGCCGACATCGGTTCCGCGCGCGAGGTCTTCGCCGCCGAGGAACCCGACGTCGTGCTCCTCGACATCGACCTCCCCGACGGTTCCGGACTCGATCTGCTCGACGAGATCAAGGAATCCTCGCCGAACACGGTGGTCATCATGATCACCGGAAACATCAGCGTCCCGAACACGATCGCCGCGCTCCGCGGCGGGGCGCACGATTTTATCGGCAAACCCGTAAGGCTCGAAGAACTCCGCGTAACTCTCCGCAATTCGATCGAGATCAAACGTCTTCGCCGCGAGGTGACTCATACGAGGTCCGCGCAAAGGGCGCGGTTCGACTTCGACCAGATCATTGGTGAGTCGGCGACGATCGTTCGTGCCAAGAACCTTGCCGAAAAGGTCGCTGTCTCGGACGTTACGGCGATCCTGCTCCAAGGCGAGACGGGAACCGGCAAGGATCTGTTCGCGCGGGCAATCCATTACGCATCGGAACGCTCCGACGCGCCTTATCTCGCGATCAACTGCGCCGCGCTTCCCGCAAACCTCATCGAGTCCGAACTGTTCGGCTACGAAAAGGGCGCATTCACCGACGCCAAACAGCGCAAGGAAGGCCTGTTCGAACAGGCGCAGGGCGGCACGATATTTCTTGACGAAATCGGTGAAATGGAGCTCGGTCTGCAGGCAAAACTATTGAGGGTGCTCGAAGAGAACACCTTTCGCCGCGTCGGCGGTTTGAAGGACATTTCGTTTGACGCAAGAATCATCGCGGCGTCGAACAAGAACCTCAAGGAAGAAGGCGAACAGGGTAATTTCAGGCTCGATCTGTTTTACCGTTTATCGGTGATCCAGATCGACATTCCGCCGCTTCGCGAACGCGACGACGACTGCCTTTTGCTCGCGGACCATTTCATCGAACGAAACAACCCGAAGCGCCGCGGGCAAAAGATAACCGGACTTTCTCCGCAGACAGCCGAGATCTTCAGGCATCATCAATGGAAGGGCAACGTTCGCGAACTTCGGAACGTCATCGAGCGCTCGTCGATTCTCGAAGACAGCGAACTCGTCTCGACAACCCACCTACCGGCGGACCTGCTCAGGGATTTCGATGGTTCGGAGCTGCCGATGAATTCTCCGGTGAGACTCCCCGCGGGAGGCATCGCGCTTGAAGAGGTCGAGGAAATGCTGGTCCGCCAGGCGTATGATGTGGCGAACGGCAATCTGACGCGCGCCGCGAAACTTCTCCATATCTCGCGCGACCAACTCCGTTACAAACTAAAGAAATCAGGAAATTATCACGTCGACGGCCAGCAATCAGAGGACTGAGCGCATCGAATTCACTAATGAACGATACACCGAAGTTGGATCCGGTCAGTTTTGAAGACGAGAACCGCAGTCTCCTTAAGGAACTGTCGGATATGAAGTTCGCGCTCGACCAGTCGGCGATCGTCGCCGTCACCGACCGGTCGGGAAAGATCACCTACGTCAACGATAAGTTTTGCCAGATCTCAAGGTACGGCCGTGAAGAATTGATCGGGCAGGATCACCGCCTGATCAACTCCGCTTATCATCCGAAAGAGTTTTTCAGAACTCTGTGGAAGACCATTTCAAGCGGTGAGGTTTGGCGGGGCGAGATACGTAACCGGGCGAAAGACGGCTCGCTCTACTGGGTCGACACGACGATCATCCCGTTTCTCGGAAGCGATCTCAGACCTTATCAGTATGTCGCGATCAGATATGATATCACTGAGAAGAAACTGACCGAGCAGCAGCTTCTGAGGGCGCAGCGAATGGAGTCGATCGGGACGCTCGCCGGAGGCATCGCCCACGATCTCAACAACATCCTTTCGCCGATCCTGATGTCGGTGGATATGCTCGAGATGAACGGCCCGGATCCCGAAACGAAGCGCTGGCTCGAGGTGATCCGTGAAAACTCCGAACGCGGCGCGAACCTGGTTCGTCAGGTCCTGACATTTGCCCGCGGAATGGAGGGCGAACGGATTCCTGTCCAAGCCCGCCACATCGTCAAGGACCTCATAAAGATTCTGCAGGAAACGCTTCCGAAGTCGATCACGCTCCGCTATGAGATCTCGCCCGAACTGAAACTGATCAATGCGGATCCGACGCAGATCCATCAGGTGTTGATGAATCTCTGCATCAATGCACGCGACGCGATGCCTTCGGGCGGGAACCTCGTATTGACAGCCAGCAATATTTCGCTCGACGACAATTACGCGCGCGTTCACATCGACGCGGTTGCCGGAGATTATGTCCTTCTAAGCGTTTCGGACAATGGCGCCGGGATGTCCGAGGCCGTAATGAAACGCATCTTTGATCCGTTCTTTACGACCAAGGACATCGGAAAAGGCACCGGTCTCGGGCTCGCAACTTCGCAGTCGATCATCAAGAGCCTCAATGGTTTCATAAACGTTTACAGTGAGGTCGGGGAAGGCACCAAGTTTACGGTATACATTCCGGTGTTCGAGACCGAAAGCGACGAATCAAGCGTCGCGGCGGCAGTACAGATACCGCGCGGGGCCGGCGAACTCGTCCTGGTCATCGATGACGAAGAGAGCATCCGCGAGATCACCCGCGTCACGCTCGAACGATATGGGTACGAGGTTCTCACCGCCGTTGACGGAACCGCCGCGCTTGCCGTATTCACGCAAAATTCTGACCGCATAGGACTTGTCGTCACCGATCTGACGATGCCTCTTCTCGACGGCAAGACATTGATCCGGACCCTTCGGAAGATTGACCCCGAACTCAAAGTGATCGCGATGAGCGGTTTGATGAGCCCGGAGCAAGTGGCCGACCTGAAATCCCTTCACGTGACCGATGTCCTCACCAAGCCGTTTTCCGCCGAAACGCTACTCAATCTGATCCATCAAAGCCTTAATCGATTTTAGATTTTGGATTTTGGATTTTGGATTCGGGATTTTGGATTTTGGATTCGGGATCAATGCTGTCCTAAGCGTCGATAATCTTTGACGCAAAACGGGAAGCTCCAAGATCACGAAACGGTTCGTTCGCGCTCCGCGCTCATTGCAAGCGGGGACGCTTGCGCTCCAGTCTGATTGGGATGCGTGGGTCAGAGGCGTTGCCGTGGTTTGCAACACGGGAAGATTTGTCGAAGCGTTTCGGACGGCACCGATCGCAAATTTCAGATTTCAGATCTGGTAGATTCTGAAATTTCAAATCTGAGATTTGAGATTCTCGCGATCTCCGAATTCGGAGAGCCTGTCGGAAAAATCTTCGCTCCCTGGCGCCGGGAATTTGAGGTTGCTCCAAGCGCTTGGTTAGGTCAAGCGGCGGGATACAGGGGTTCTTTTCGAAAACGCCGACTTCCGCAATTCAGGCAATGACATCGCGGCATCAAGGAGCAGAAGTCTATCGTTTAGGACAGCATTGATTTTGGATTTTGGATTCTTGAGATCAGAGACCCGGAATACGCCGACTCTGCAAGAAAAATGCCGCAGCACGGAACGAAGTGCTGCGGCTAAAGAGGAGGATTCGAATCAAGGAGACTATCTTGCGTGAACGGCGCCTGTCGGAAAGAAGTTCTTTTCCTTTGCGGCCTTAACTTTAGGAACGTCCGGGTGATTTCGCCGCGCGACTGTCGCCGGAAGAATCATCATCATCCCGGAAAAGATCATCCCAAAAGCCACAAAACCAAATCCAACGCCGACGAGCAACGTCATATTGCCTGTAACCAAAACCACAGATGCCAACACGGCGACCATTGTCCAAATTGTCCAATAAGCTTTAACCATTCCAGATATCTCCCTGATTCAAATTATGAAAGCGATGATTCTGCGTATCGCTGCCAGTGAACTATGCAACGGCCGTTCCACAGTTGATGCTCAATTATTTGCTATGTTTGGCGTCGCCGCACGCGAACTTTCTCGCAAAAACAAACAAAAAGAGTGCGGATTTCTCCGCACTCAGACGACGCTCCGGTATTTTGCTAGGTGTTCGACCGACTCAGTCCGTGAGGTAGGTCGCGATACTGGTCGGAGTCTCGAAACATCGGACCTTGTATACGCGAACCCGGTCGTCGCCGATTCGCGAATTGAGGTATTCACAGATGTAGGCGGCCAAATTCTCCGCCGATGGGTTGAGTTCATCATCGAACGGCGGAAGTTCATTGAGGTTCCGGTGATCCAGATAACGAACTATCTCGTCGGCGGCGTCCTTCAGATCCCCGAAATCGATGAGAAGCCCGATATTGTTCAACTCCGAGCCCTTGGCGTAGATCTCGATCTTATAATTGTGTCCGTGCAGATTCTCGCATTTTCCCTTGTACCCGCGGAGTTGGTGCGCGGACGAGAAATTGCGTTCGATCATTACTTCATAAAACGATGACATAACAAAATGGATATCCTTCAGCTTACCGTCCGTCCAACCCGGAATGCTCCCTTGGTGGAACAGATCCGTGTCAAAATGTCGTGAACCTGTATTCAACGCGCTTTGTGACCGTTATATTATTTCCGTCTTGGCGCGCCGGCTTGAATTTGATCGCTTTGGCGGCCTTCAGCGCCGCGCGGTCGAAGAATTCGCAACCCGAAGATGTGACGATCTCGACCTCAGTGACTTTTCCCGATTTGTGAAATACCACACTCAATTGAACGACTCCGCTGTCGCGGCCGCATTCGCGGACGCGGCTGACATCCACCTTCGGTCTCTCTATGATCGTCATCTTCGAATCTTCTGAATCGGATTCCGCAGCAACGAAAGCCGGCAGGATAAATAACAGTGCGATGGCAAGACAGATTCGATGCATAGCCGATTTTAACCCAAACATTGTCGGCGGGCATAGCACGGGTCTAAGCCCGGCATTCAGTCGCCCCCCTCGAACATCTTTGCGACTTCGCCGAGATCGCCGGTGATCCGCGTCCGCGGCAGCGAGTTCAAAAAGTCGCGGCCGTACGATTTCGTCCTCAGCCGCGTATCAAGCAACGCGATCACGCCGCGGTCGGTCTTGCTCCTGATCAGCCTTCCGATTCCCTGCTTGAGCGCGATCACGGCCTGCGGCACCGAGTAATCGAAGAACGACTTGCCGCCGTTTTCGTCAATAAAACGGGTCCGTGCGGCGACGATCGGGTCGGACGGGACGGCGAAAGGCAATTTGTCGATGATCACACACGAAAGCTGATCGCCCTGAACATCGACTCCCTGCCAAAAGCTCGAAGTTGCGAACAACACCGCATTCGGCGTCGCCCGGAACCGCTCGAGAAGTCCCGCCTTCGACATCGATCCCTGGACAAAACAGGGATAACTGATGCGCATTGAAACCTGTTCGTAAAGGGCATTCATCGCGTAGTTGCTGGTACACAAAACGAAGGCGTGGCCGCGCGTGATCGCAAGTATCTTGATGATCTCGGCGGCCGCCATCTGGCTGTATTCCTGGGAGCGCGGGTCGGGCATCGATTTCGGAATGTAGATGATCGACTGCCGCTCGTAATCAAAGGCGGACGGCGCCAGAAGCGATTCCGTTTTTTCGCCCTCAAGCCCGAGCCGCTCGCGTATGAAGTCGAATTTCCCGTTGGTCGAGAGCGTCGCGCTCGTCAGCACCACTGTCTCCGTTTTATCGAAAAGTTTTTCCTGCAGCAGCGCGGAAACGTCGATCGGCGAGGCGCGCAGAAACATCCCGCGGCCGCGTTTTTCGAGCCAGTAAACATAGTTCTTTTCGGCCTGTGTGACGATAAAATCGAGATCGAATTTTGCCTGCCTGACCCGTCGGACGAGATTTTCGGCCTCGGTCATTTTGTCGGACCAGAAATCGACCGCCGACACGAGCCGGTCAAGAGACTTCTCAAGTTCGAAATACGCCTCGCCGAGCGGCGTCGGTTCGAGTTCGCCGCGGACCTGCTGAACGAACGCTTCCGGAACGAGCGGAAACCGTCCGTCCTGCGCGCGCGCTTGCGTAAATCGGATCCAGAACTGGTCGGCGAAGACCCGTATTTTCGCGCCGATCTTCATCAGGTCGCGCGAGGCGATGGCGTCGGTGATCGGAAGTTGATCGGCATCGCGGACGAGTTCGTCGAGTTGGAAACTGGAGACCTGAAAACCGAAATAGTCGGCGGCGATGTCCTCGATGAGGTGCGCCTCGTCAAAAATGACTGCCGAGTAATCCGGCAGAACGCGTCCGTACTGATTTCCGCGGATATTGAGATCCGCGAAAAACAGGTGGTGGTTGACGATGACGATGTCGGCGCCCTCGGCGCGTGCGCGCATCCGCGTCACGAAACACGGTTCGAAATCCGGACATTGCTGTCCGAGGCAAGTTTCGCCCTTGGCGTTGATGCGGTTCCAAAATGAGATGTTCTCCGGCAGTCCGATCAATTCCGCGCGGTCACCCGTTTCGGATTCGCGCGACCAATCGCGAACTTCTTCAAAATGGTCCATCTCGTCGAGGCCGTCGAGAATCGGCTGATCTTCCGCCTTTTTCACCTTATGGAGGCATGCGTAGTTCGAGCGTCCCTTCATATACGCCGCCGTAAACTTCTTGGGAAAGATCTTCTGGAGGAACGGGATGTCCTTTTCCATCAGTTGTTCCTGCAGATTTTTCGTGCCGGTCGAGACGATGATGCGCTCGTTGTTCCCGACGGCCGCCGCAATTGCCGGAACAAGATAAGCCAGCGTCTTCCCGGTTCCGGTACCCGCTTCGACGATAAGATGCTTTTTCTGTTCGAACGCGCGGGTCACCGCCTCCGCCATCTTGATCTGGCCGTCGCGGTGTTCGTACTGCCGGTGATGCCTCGCAATTAAGCCGTCGACGCCGAAGATCTTCTGAATGAATTCATTTTCCATCGCTTGTTTCTGAGGATTTGACCGGCGCCAGTTGACCCGCAAATCGATTCCTGTGATCAGTGTCAGTTGCCGGATTGACGGTGGGAATCGAACTCGCGCGCGTGCCGGATTTCATATCGTAACAGATTGAACCAAACTTTTCCCACGTTCAAAAAATATGAATAAATCGACAGATGCACCGATCCCGGACCCAAATCAGGGCGAATCATTAACGCAAAGGGAATCAATTGACGAACCTCCGTTTTCCGTCATATGATATGCTGTCGAATTTGAGATTATAACCCGCAAAAAGTCATTTTCCCCTGTTATTCGGGCCGAATCCAATTTATCGCCTTCGCAGTGATCCGGACTTTGGAAATGCATTTTTTCTCGGGCGACCGACTTATGGGACGTCCGACGTCGTTTTTCAGATATCTTTGTTCTATACGATTCATCTTGCACTTTTTCTTTCGTAAAAGATTTCAGATCAAAACAACCTTTGAGGGGTTGTTAAATTTCCCGTTTCGAGCTTTGAGGAGGGCTTACAAATGCAGAAGAGTTCAACGGCAGGAGCGCGCAATCCGCTGCTGCTATGTGTTTTTATCTTGGGATTGATGGCGGCTTTCGTATTGCTGCCGCTGCAGTTCCGCACCGAGGCCGGCGGGCAGGAGGGTCTGTTCAGCAGAACCGAAAGCCACCAACCGGGACTCGAAAACTACGACATCCGCACCGCAAAGGGTAACGATGTCGGCGAGGCGCTGGTTAAGTATCGTCAGATGTCCGGCAAAGACGCGGCCGCGACGGCGGATATCACCGCGGGTTTTGTCCGCGGCGAAGAAATGCTGCGCCAACGGGTTCCGACCTTGAAGGTTGAGTACAACCCCGAACTCCGTAATCCCGAAGTCATCGCGCCCGACGTTTGGAAAGCAAACATCGGACGTTTGAGCGGACCTTCCTCGGCGAAGCGTTCGGAGATTCTTCGCGACTTTATTAAACAGAACAGCAATTTGATCGGCGTTGACGACCAAGAGGCAAACTCGTTGAAGGTCCTTTCGGACTACGCGAATCCCGACGGCAATATGTCGTTTGCCCATCTTGAACAGCGAATCAACAAAATCCCGGTCTTCCGCAGCGAGATCAAAGCCGGTTTCACCCGCTCGGGTGAAATGATCCGCGTGATCAACAATCTCGCTCCGGGGCTCGATTACGACTCGCTTTCGACCGATTTCCGTAATCCCCTTGATGCGGTCCGTTCGGCGTTTCGACATATCAGTGCGGAACCGGCGAAACTAGACGTCGAGTTCAATTCGGCCGCCTCGACCGATTTGAAAGCGGTCTTCGGCAACGGCGATTGGGCGACGACGGCTGAAAAAATGTACTTCCCGACCGAGCCCGGCGTCGCCGTTCCGTCGTGGCGCGTTCTGATCTGGCAGCCGGTCAATGCTTTCTACGTCATCGTTGACACCGAAGGCAGAATGCTCTGGCGCAAGAACATCACCGAAGACCAAACGCAGGCGGCGACCTACCAGGTCTATGACAACCCGAATGCGTTTATGAAGGCGGCTGACTCGCCGGCGCCGCTGTCGCCGGGACCGATCGATCCGACGCTCGGCACCCAGGGTGCGCTCGCCACCAGAACCAATGTCACATTGATCGGCAACGAACTGCCGAACACGTTCAACAACAACGGCTGGATCACCGACGGCGCCAATATCACTGACGGCAACGCCGTCGAAGCGGGCATCGACCGCGACGGCACGAACGGCGTTGACGCGCCGCAGGTTGGAAGTCCGAACCGAATTTTCGATTCAACGTGGAACCCGGCTCCGGGCAACCCGGCTCCGGGCGACAATCCGCTGACGACGAATGCACAGCGCGGCGCGGTCATCCAGATGTTCTATGTGATGAACCGTTACCACGACGCTCTGTACGAACGCGGGTTCACTGAAGCGGCGTTCAACTTCCAGAACACCAACTTCACCGGCATGGGCGTCGGAAACGACCGCGTTTCGGCTGAAGGCCAGGATTCTTCGGGCACGAACAACGCCAACTTCTCGACGCCGGCGGACGGCGGACGCGGACGCATGCAGATGTACGTCTGGACGGGTCCGACGCCGGACTATGACGGAACGGCCGACGCCGAGGTCATCATCCACGAAGCGACCCACGGCACGTCGAACCGCCTGCACGGCAACTCCTCGGGCCTTTCGACGAATATGGCGCGCGGAATGGGCGAAGGCTGGGGCGACTGGTATGCGATCACGTTGCTTTCCGAACCGACCGATCCGATCAACGGCATCTACACGACGGGCGGTTATGCAACATACTTGATTTCAGCCGGTTTCACGGGCAACTACTATTTCGGTATTCGCCGATTCCCGCGTGCGCCGATCACTTTCACCGGCGGTGCGGGCAATCTGCCGCACAATCCGCAAACGTTCAGATACATCAACGCCGGATGCGCAGCTTTATATAGTGGCTCGACAAGCGCATTTCCGCGCGGTCCGGTTGGATCTTCGACATGCGACCAGGTTCACAATCAGGGCGAGATCTGGAGCAGTATGTTGTGGGAAGTCCGTAACCGAATGGTCACGCGTCTCGGTCATACGGCCGGCACTGCGCGCGTCCTTCAGGTCGTTACCGACGGAATGAAACTCGCTCCGGTCGGTCCGACATTCCTTCAGGAACGTGACGCGATCATCGCGGCTGCTTCCGCTTTGCCGGCGATTCCGGAAGCATCGCTCGATGTCGTCGATGTCCGTGAAGGATTCCGCGTTCGCGGTTTAGGTTTCTCGGCGAGCATCCAGAATGCCGGAACCGGAGCCAACAATACGGTCGTCACCGAAGCCTTCGATAACGCAAATGTCGTTATGACAAATCCGTTCTCGGTCAGCGATTCAACCGGCGACAACGACGGATTTCCCGAACCGGGTGAAACTGTTTTGCTGAGCGTTCCGGTGGCGAATGCAACCGGCGCAACGGTTAATTCCGTGATGGTAAATATCAACGGCGGATCAAATGTCAGTTATGGCAGTATCGCCGATGGCGCAACCGTCACGATGCAGATTCCCTATACGATTTCGGCAGGAGCCATCTGCGGAAGTCTGCATACCGTAACGATCAACGTGAGCAGCGCGATCGGAGCACAAATTCCGCAGATGCGTTCGTTCACGCTCGGTGCAGGCATTGTTACGTTTACAGAAAACTTCGACGCCGTGACCGCTCCGGCGATTCCGGCTGGCTGGACGGCAACTCCTGTCCAAAACGGAATAAATTTTGTAACGACAACCAATAATGTGGATTCGGCGCCAAATGCAGCGTTTGCAGTTGATCCGACAACTGTTGGCGGCGGGACCGATCTGACCTCGCCGGCCATTGCGATAACGTCTCCCGGTGCGACCGTTTCATTCCGCAATCGGTATGATACCGAACCCGGCTGGGACGGCGGAGTTTTGGAGATCAGTATCGCGGGCGGTGCTTTTACCGACATCATCACGGCGGGCGGCTCGTTCCTGCAGAACGGCTACACCGGCACTTTGGGTGCAAACGGCGTGAATAATCCTTTGGCCGGGCGTAATTCGTGGAACGGAAATTCGAATGGTTATATCACCTCGATCGTTTCCCTTCCGGCTTCGGCGGCAGGACAAAACGTCCAGCTAAAATGGCGTTTCGGCGCGGATGACAATACGGCCGGTACAGGTCCAAATCCGGGTTGGTACATCGATAACATAAGCGTTGTCGGCAATTACGCCTGCTCGTTCGTTCCGAACTCCGTCAGATCACGGGCCGACTTCGACGGCGACGGCAAGACCGATCTTTCGGTCTTCCGCGGCAGCGAAGGCAACTGGTACCTGCTGCGTTCAACCGCCGGATTTACCGTTGCGAACTTCGGACTATCGACGGACACGCTGACGCCGGCCGACTGGGATGGCGACGGCAAAGCCGATCCGGCGGTCTTCCGACCGGTCGCGGCTCCGGGAAGTCCGGACTTCTGGATTCTTCAAAGCGGCACCAATACCATCGCAACTCGCGAATGGGGAACGACCGGCGACGCGCCGCAGGTCGGTGACTACGACGGCGACGGCAAAGCCGACGCGGCCGTCTTCCGATCATCGACCAACACCTGGTTCATCCTGAACAGCGGCGGCGGTTCGACGATCACCGGTTTCGGCGCGGCGGGCGACGTTCCCATCAGGGCCGATTACGACGGCGACGGCAAGATCGACATCGCCATCTTCCGGCCTTCGATGAATCAATGGTGGATCTCGTATTCCGGCGGCGGCGGAACGACGCAGACGTTTGGACTGGCCGGCGACAAACTCGTTCCAGCCGACTACGACGGCGACAACAAGGACGATATCGCGATCTTCCGGCCCTCGACGGGCCAGTGGTGGATCATCGCGAGTTCGACCGGAATTCCTTCTGCGACGACCTTCGGAATCTCGACCGACACACCCGTGCCGGGAGACTACGACGGCGACGGCAAGGATGACCTGGCGATCTATCGTTCGACGACCGGACAGTGGTGGCTCAACCAGTCGGCCTCGAGCGTCACCGCCATCACGTTCGGCATCTCGACCGACACACCGATTCCGACGCGTTATATCCCGTAACCGCGGGTATCAACCGATAGCGCAAATGCGCTTTGAACCAGTCCGGTCCCGGAAAGTCGCTGGAAACAGCAGACCTTCCGGGACCGGCTTTTTTGGGCCGACCGGACTGCTGTGGTCTTGCGGTGCCGTTCGAGGTGGTCCGAAATAGCGTTCGAATTGTAAACACGCCCGTTCGGTCAATGCGTGCAGCTTTGTTATCCGGCCGATTGTATGTTCCAATAAGGTTTAACCAAACAACGAACTCTGCATTGACGTCGAGGTCATGCAAACAATTCGCGTACAAAGGGAAGGTGTCGATTACACGGATGACCCCCGGGACAGTCAACGCAGAATTCATAACCCCAATACTTAAGGAGGATTGGATATGCGAAAGACGAGTCGATTAACGTTGTTTCGACGGTTTGCGGTCAATGTCGGCCGCCGGTTCATCAACCCGAGACGCTCCAAGGCGATGGTGATAGTTTGCCTTGCGACGGCCATGGCGCTCATTGGATTTATGCTTAGCCGTCAGGCGACGACGAGTGTCGGTGCCCAGCAATTGTCGGCCGGCTCGGAAGCCGCCAGTTTCTTTGAAGCGGGCGGGGCGACCTCAGAGCAAACTCTCAAATCCGTTCCTGTACCCCGGCCGGAAATAAAGCTCAAGTCCGACGATCGCGGATCGCTCGCTCCGAGCGAGGTTTGCGGGTGGACCGACGGCACCGTTCATCCGGTTACGATTCTCGATCAGGCGACCGTATCTCAAGGCGGCTTCCTTTATACATTTGGCGGCGTTAGCACCGCGATCAGCGCGAATGCGCGAAAATTCGACGGCACCACGTGGACCGATATAGCGCCTCTCCCCGCCGCGCTGGAATTTCCGACGGCCGTTTCGGACGGCACTTTCATATATATTCTCGGCGGCGCGCTGACCGGCACCGGCACGCCGCAGACGACACTTTACAAATACGATCCGGCGATGAATAGTTACACGCCGTTGGCCTCGTTTACGACGGGAACGTGGAACGCTGCGGCCGTCTACCTGAACGGGAAGATATACAAGTTCGCCGGCACGGGTCCGGCGACCGCTTCGACCGATGTTTTGGAAATTTATGACATCGGAACAAATATGTGGACGACGGGCACGCCGTATCCGTTGGCGATCAGTTTCGTCGGCGCGTTCACCGACGGAACCTATGTTTACGGCGCGGGCGGCATTCAGAGCGTCGGATCGTTGGCGTCTTTGAAGACCTACCGGTACGATCCCGGCACCAGTATGTGGGATGACGCGGCCGTCGCCGACCTGCCTTTGACACGTTGGGGCGCCGCTTCGTCGGGAACTGCATTCGGTGGCGGAGCCAATGGCGGATGGGTCCTTGCGGGCGGCTACGTTAACGGCACGGTCACTGCAAACATTTCGACCTCGACGATCCGTTGGAACGCGATGTCAAACACCTGGTCGGATCTGGCCCCGATGACCGCCGAAAGATCGAGAATGACGGGAGCGATTCTCGGCAGCAGCTTCTACGTCGTCGGTGGCCGATCGGTCGCTTCATCAGGGTTTGTCGGCACCAACTCGAATCAGAAGTTGAGTTGCATCGAAAATGTGGCGGTCATCAACCAAGGTTCGGTGTCGCTCGTGGCCGAGAGTTTCCCGCCGGGCAACATGTCGCCCGATCCGGGTGAACTGGTAACGGTCAGCTTGCCGCTGATCAACTCGGGTGATATTCCGACGACCGCGCTGACCGCGACGCTTCAGGCGACGGGCGGCGTGACAAGTCCGAGCGCGCCGCAAAACTACGGCGCGGTGGCTCCGGACAGCATGCCGGTTTCAAAGAACTTTTCGTTCACGGTCAACCCGGCCCTGATGTGCGGTGATTCGATCACTCTGACCTGGACGGTGGCGGATGGCGCGACGAATTATGCCAACGCGACGAAAGTCTATGTGACGGGCAATCGCACCGTTTCCCTTTCGGAGAATTTTGACGGAGTGACCGCTCCGACATTGCCGACAGGCTGGACAAGCACGCAAACGTCCGGAACCGGAATTACGTGGACGACGACGACCACGACTCCGAGTTCGGGAACCAATGCGGCTTTTGGCAACGATCCGGCGACGGTCAACGCGGCGGCGCTCAGCAGTCCACCGGTGATGATCACCAGTTCGGATTCGCAACTGACGTTCAAGAACAAGTACATCACCGAATCGGGTTTTGACGGCACCGTCCTCGAGTATTCCACCGACGGCGGAATGGTCTGGACCGATGTCGTAACCGGTGGCGGATCGTTCGTCACGGGCGGTTACAACGCGGCGATCAGCACCGCGTTCATGAATCCGATCGGCGGACGCATGGCGTGGACGGGCACTTCTGCCGGCGGATATATCGACACAGTTGTTAACCTGCCGGCATCGCTTAACGGCCAGTCCGTAAGCTTCCGCTGGTTGACGGCGTCCGACAATTCGGTCGCGGCGACGGGACAGTGGGTCGATGACGTACAGGTCTTCGGCGCGCGGGTCTGTGATGCCGTGTCCGTCAAATCCAGAGCCGACTTCGACGGCGACGGCAAGACGGATCTTTCGGTCTTCCGCCCGAGCGAAGGCAACTGGTACCTGATGCGTTCAACCGCCGGATTCCAGGTTCTTAACTGGGGTCTCGCGGCCGACGTTCTGACGCCGGGCGACTTCGACGGCGACGGCAAGGCCGACACGGCGGTGTTCCGCGCAAACGCGGACAGCGCCCAGCCCGACTTCTACATCCTCAACAGCAACGGATTTACAGTATCCGGCGCTTCGTGGGGTGTGGCGGGCGATATCCCCGTTGTCAGGGACTACGACGGCGACGGCAAAGCCGACATCGCTATCTTCCGTCCGTCGAACAGCACTTGGTACGTGATCAACAGCTCGGGTTCCCCGGCCAATACGATCACTGTCTACGGTCAGGCGGGCGATGTTCCGGTGGCGGGCGACTTTGACGGCGACGGCAAGGGCGACCTGACGGTTTACCGTGCGGGCACCTGGCTCAGCCAGTTGTCAGGCGGCGGCTCGTCGAGTGTCGCTCTCGGATCGGGCGGTGACGTCCTCGTCCCGGCCGACTACGACGGCGACAACAAGGACGACGTCGCGGTCTTCCGTCCGTCGGGACTATGGTATGTTGTCAGAAGTACCGACGCGATGACCGTCATTACCAACTGGGGCGCGGCCGGAGACGTCCCCGTTCCGGGAGACTATGACGGCGACGGCAAGGACGACTATGCCATTTACCGTAACGGTCAATGGTGGCTGAAACAATCGACCTCGGGTGATGCGGTCTCGAACTTCGGTGTCGCGACCGATCAGGCGATTCCGAGAGCTTACGTTCCGTAGGCCCGTAAGTTAAACTGATGAAACGGTTTGCACGACCTGTTGGTCTTGCAAACCGTTTTTTTGGCGTTTAGATTGTGTCCTGCCCATTTCCTGCAACCAGCGGAAATTTGACGGTTCCGCGAATATGTCGTAGGATGGGGGCAATTTTTAATACATAACCAGCGGCAATCTACCGGTTTTTCGACACAGTTTGTTCCCTGATTGTTGCGATCTAACATAAGTTTGAGTTTCCGGCTACATTCGCCGGCTGCAAATCAGAAAGTTCGTTGATCCGTTCGCGGGGTTCAGCTTTGCTTGGATTACTTCATTTCGTTTTGTCTTTATCTCTAACGTAATTGGCCCACGACAACTTCAAATGGGTTGTTACGTTTACCACTTAAACTTCAGGAGGATCATAAATGCAGAACAGTTCGATCGCAAAAGCGCGCAATCCGCTTTTGTTTTGTGTTGTTATCTTGGGACTGATGATGGCTCTGGTTATTCTGCCGCTTCAGTTTCAAACCGAGGCCGGCAGGCAAAAGGGGCTGATCACCAGAACCGAAAGCCATGTGCCGGGATTAGAGAATTTCGACATTCGCGAGGACACGGGTAAATCGTCAAGCGAACAGTTGATGAGGTTCCGCGAGGCGGCCGGCAAGGATGCCGCGGCCGTCGCCGATATCAGGCAGGAATTCGTGCGCGGTGAAGAGGCTCTTCGCCAGCGTGTTCCGACCTTGAAGGTTGAATACAGCACGAATCTGCGTTCGCCGCAGGTGATTTCGCCGGATGTCTGGAAAGCCGACATCGAGCGCTTGACTTCGCCGTCGTCGGCGAGGCGCGCGGAAATTCTCCGAAACTTCATAAAAGAAAACAACGGCCTGGTCGGCGTTTCCGACCAACAGGCAGACGGCCTGCGTGTTTCAGCTGACTACACCAATCCGAGCGGTTACCTGTCGTTCGCTCATCTCGATCAGATTATCAACGGCATTCCGGTGTACCGCGGAGAGATCAAAGCGGGCTTCACGAAATCCGGCGAGATGATCCGTGTCTTGAACGACCTTGCGCCCGGGATCGACTATAGTTCGGTTTCGACCGAATTCGGTGACCCGCTCAATGCGGTCAGACGGGCCTTCGGCTACATTAACGCCGAACCGACGAAACTCGATGTTCTGCGAAACGAAGCTGCGTCCAGCGATCTGAAAGTCGTTTTTGGCAACGGCGATTGGGCAACGACGGCCGAGAAAATGTATTTCCCGACGGAGATCGGCGTCGCGCGTCCGTCGTGGCGGGTTTTGATATGGCAGCCGGTCAACGCCTTTTACGTGATCGTTGATGCCGAGACCGGAATCATGCTCTCGCGCGAGAATATCTCTGCCGACCAGACGCAGCCGGCAAGCTATCAAATTTACGGAAACCCGAACGGATTCATAGACTCCGCCGAAAGTCCGGCACCGTTGACGCCGGGACCGACCGACCCGACGCTTGGAACACAGGCCGCGGTGATCGCGAGAACGATGCGGATGCTGATCGGCAACGAGGGTCCGAATCCGGGAGCGAACAACCTCGGTTGGATGACCGACGGGACGAACATCACAGACGGCAACAACGTAGAAGCGGGCATCGACCGCGACGGGACCAACGGCGTCGATGCGCCGCAGGCCGGAGACGGTCCTTGTCCGGGCGCGGGATGCCGGTTGTTCACTTCGACGTGGAACCCGCCGCCGGGCAACCCCGCTCCTGGCGACGATCCGCTTACCGCGCAGGCACAGCGCGGCGCGGTCATTCAGATGTTTTACGTGATGAATCTTTATCACGATGTTCTTTACGGCCTCGGATTCACCGAACAGGCCCGCAACTTCCAAAACGACAATTTTGGCCGCGGCGGCGTTGCGGCTGACCGTGTTTCGGCCGAAGGACAGGACTCGTCCGGAACCAACAACGCGAATTTTGCGACTCCGGCGGACGGCGGCCGCGGGCGTATGCAGATGTTCGTTTGGACGGGACCGACACCGGACTACGACGGCACGACGGACGCGGACGTCATCATCCACGAAGTCTCGCACGGCTTGTCCAATCGTCTGCATAATGGACTGGGCAACCAGGGCGGCATGATGGGCGAAGGCTGGGGTGACTGGTACGCGCACACGCTTCTCGCCGAACCAACCGATCCGATCAACGGAATTTACACGACTGGCGGCTATGCGACGTATCTGCTGACCAGCGCCACCGATACCAGCAATTACTATTACGGTATCCGCAAATTCCCGAAAGCAGTCATCGGGTTTACCGGCGGCCCGCCGCGGGCAGCTTGCGGCGATCAGCCTTGTCCGCATAATCCGCTGACCTTCCGGCACCTGAATTCGGACTGCTTTACGACGATCGGCACGACGACGAACGCGATCATCAGCGCCTTTCCGCGCGGGCCGGTCGGCTCCGCCACCTGCTCGCAGGTTCACAACGTCGGCGAGATCTGGTCGAGCGCTTTGTGGGAGGTTCGTGGTCTGATGGTAACCCGTCTCGGGTTCAATGCGGGCACTCGGCGTGTCCTTCAGGTCGTGACCGACGGGATGAAACTCGCCCCGGGCAACCCGATGATCCTCCAGGAACGCGATGCCATCATCGCGGCGGCGTCGGCATTGCCGGTCGCTCCGGAGGCTTCGGCCGACGTGGTCGACGT
The DNA here is from genome assembly GCA_041752475.1 of Pyrinomonadaceae bacterium. Taxonomy (GTDB): domain Bacteria; phylum Acidobacteriota; class Blastocatellia; order Pyrinomonadales; family Pyrinomonadaceae; genus JAFDVJ01. Next base: position 31,759 of record JBGSWK010000003.1, read on the forward strand.
TCGCGAAGGATTCCGCCGTCGCGGTATGGGCTTCTCGGCGCAAACGATTACGACGACTTCGGTCGTCGAGGCGTTCGACTTCCCGAATATTCAGGTCGTCGATCCGTTCTCGGTCAGCGACGCGCCGGGCAACAACAACGGGTTCCCAGAACCGGCGGAAAGCGTCAACCTGACAGTCAGCGTGACGAATACGACGGGGCAGGCGATCACCAACGTCGTCGTCAATGCCAACGGCGGAACGAATGTCAATGTTGGCACGGTCAACGACGGTCAAACAGTTCCGGTTCAGATACCGTTCACGGTGCCGTCGGAAACGGCCTGCGGCAGTCTGTATCAGGTGATGATCAACGCCGCCAGCGATGCCGGGGCTCAGGCGCCCAAGAGTTTCACCTTCCGGGTCGGAGTTCCGGTCGGCGGCGCGCCGGCGACGTTCACCAATTCGACCCCGATCAACCTACCGAACGGCCAGCCGACGACCACCAGCGGTCCGGGAAGTCCGTATCCTTCAGCCATCAGTGTCGCGGGATTGAGCGGAAACAAACTGATCAAGGTCAGCTTCAACCAGATCTCGCATACCTTCCCGGGAGATCTTGACTTCCTGCTGGTCGGACCGGGCGGACAAAAGTACATCTTTGCGTCCGATTCGGGCGGTAGCGGAGATGTCACCAATCTGGACATAAGCTTCAGCGATGGAGCCGTTGCTCAGCCTTCGACGTCTCAGTGGGTTGCCGGAAACTTCAAACCTTATAACTCCGGCGCAAACGATCCGTTTGACGCGCCGGCACCGGCGGGACCGTATGCAAATGCGGCACCTGCGGCGGCCGACACGTTCCTTTCGGTGTTCGGTTCGGACGGTTCGACGATGAACGGCGATTGGACGCTTTACGTCGATGACGACGCCGGTGGGGATTTTGGCGTGATGAACGGCGGATGGTCGATCACTTTCGAATCCGATGACTATACCTGCGGCCCGGCAGTTTCGACCTCGCCGCGTGCCGACTTTGACGGCGACGGCAAGACCGATCTTTCGATCTTCCGTGGATCTGAGGGTAACTGGTATCTCCAGCGTTCAACGGCCGGATTCCAGGTTCTTAACTGGGGGCTCGCAGCCGACGTTCTGACGCCGGGCGACTTCGACGGCGACAACAAGACGGATACGGCCGTTTTCCGCGCAACCGCGGACAGCGCCCAGCCCGACTTTTATATCCTGAACAGCAACGGCTTTACACTGACCGGCGCTTCTTGGGGTGTGGCGGGTGATATCCCGGTTGTCAGGGACTACGACGGCGACGGCAAAGCCGACGTCGCGGTGTTCCGCCCGTCGAACAGCACTTGGTACGTCATCAAGAGCAGCGGCGGCACGGCGATCGACGTCTACGGCCAAGCCGGGGACGTTCCGGTGGCCGGTGACTTTGACGGCGACGGCAAGGGTGACCTGACGGTTTACCGTGCTGGCACCTGGCTCAGCCAGTTGTCCGGCGGCGGCTCGTCAAGCGTTGCTCTCGGCTCAGCGGGCGATTTCCTCGTCCCGGCCGACTACGACGGCGACAGCAAGGACGACGTCGCGGTCTTCCGTCCGAGCACCGGCGAGTGGTTCGTGGTCAAGAGTTCCGACTCCACGACCGTGATCACCACCTGGGGCGCGAGCGGAGACGTCCCCGTACCGGGTGACTATGACGGCGACGGCAAGGACGACTATGCCATTTACCGTAACGGTCAATGGTGGCTGAAACAATCGACCTCGGGTGATGCGGTCTCGAACTTCGGTCTCGCAACCGACAAGGCGATCCCGAGAGCCTACGTCCCGTAGGCCATAAACGGCGGATCGTTCATCGATTTTAGACAGCGGTCCGCTGATCCATCATTTGTAAATAAAGCGATCCCCGGGACGGCGTGAACCGCCGTCCCGGGGGTCTACCTGTTTCAGTCCGCCGTACGCCGGACGGTCAACCCGTCGCGGTCGGCAACGCCGGAGATCGAGCCCTTAACCGGCGATTGCAATCGAAAGTCTTCTGCCCGGACAACCGACACGAAGGCGAAACCAGATCCGCATCAGAATCAGCCTTCAGAACTCGCCAAATTGCGCTTTGCCTCAAAGACAGGATTGTCGGGATCTTTGAAGCAAATCAGAATTGTTGCGGTCCGAACTTCGCGACTTGGCGCCTTTGCGGGAACACACGCATTTTCGCGTGTCGGCAATAGGTGTTGCGCAGAACCGCAATGTAGCAAATCCTGAATCTTTCGTTCTCGGGCGACACCTTCTTCAGCAATTGAATCGTTTGGTCAAACGATTGCGTCAAGCCCGCTCCGAGCGAGGCGGAGCGTCAGTATATGAGACCAATTCGTAACCGAGCATTCCCGAATCCGTTTGACATCCTCAAAATCCTCAAACCGAAATTCAGATGTCTGCGGTTCCCTTCGAGTTATTGTTCTTGTTTTTCGGACAAAGGAGGTTCAGACAATCAAGTTGATTGACGATTCGCCTTTTCTGTCATATGATACAGGGCATTCGAGATGATATGTTTGCGGCAAGTTACTTCCCATTTGATTCAATACCTTGGTAGCTTTTCGCTTTTTTTGTTTTCCCGGTCTGTTGGAAATAGGTTTATCTGTGGTGCGGTCTGACGGTCGACTTGCCCAAAATTCATTATCATTGTCTTTATACCTTGGCGATTTACAATTCAAATTGTCCTTATTTTTAAGGTTTTTCGATTAGAACAACTTCCGAAGGGTTGTCAAATTTCCCGTTTTTAGCTTTGAGGAGGGCTTACAAATGCAGAAGAGTTCAACGGCAGGGGCGCGCAATCCGCTACTGCTATGTGTTTTTATCTTGGGACTGATGGCGGCGTTCGTATTACTGCCGCTGCAGTTCCGCACCGAGGCCGGTGGGCAGGAGGGTCTGGTTAACAGAACCGAGAGCCACCAACCGGGACTCGAAAACTACGACATCCGCACCGCAAAGGGCAACGATGTCGGCGAGGCGCTGGTTAAGTATCGCCAGATGTCAGGCAAAGACGCGGCAGCGACCGCCGACATCACTGCCGGATTCGTCCGCGGTGAAGAGGAATTGCGCACTCGTGTCCCCTCGTTGAAGGTCGACTATAATCCGGAACTTCGTAATCCGGAAGTCATTACCCCCGACGTATGGAAAGCGAACATCGAACGGCTGAGCGGCTCTTCGTCCCTTAAGCGTTCGGAGATCCTCCGTAACTTTGTTAAGGAAAACAACAATTTGATCGGTGTTGACGACCAGCAGGCCGATTCGCTGAAAGTCCTTTCGGACTATACGAATCCCGACGGCAATATGTCGTTTGCCCATCTCGAACAGCGGATCAACAACATTCCCGTTTTCCGCAGCGAGATCAAGGCGGGTTTCACCCGCTCGGGCGAAATGGTCCGCGTCATCAACAATCTCGCTCCGGGGCTTGACTACGATTCGCTTTCGACCGACTTCCGCAACCCGACGGACGCGGTTCGCGCGGCGTTCCGCAACATCAATGCGGAACCGACGAAACTCGATGTCGAGGTCAATGCTGCCGCGTCGAATGATCTGAAAACGGTCTTCGGCAACGGCGACTGGGCGACAACCGCTGAAAGAATGTACTTCCCGACCGAACCCGGCGTGGCGATCCCGTCGTGGCGCGTTCTGATCTGGCAGCCGGTCAATGCTTTCTACGTCATCGTCGACACCGAAGGCAGAATGCTCTGGCGCAAGAACATCACCGAAGACCAAACGCAGGCGGCGACCTACCAGGTCTACAACAACACCAACGCGTTTATGAAGGCGGCCGACTCGCCGGCGCCGCTGTCGCCGGGACCGATCGATCCGACGCTCGGCACGCAGGGTGCCCTTTTGGCCCGTACAAACGTGAGTTTGATCGGCAACGAAGTACCGAACACGTTCAACAACAACGGCTGGATCACGGACGGTGCGAACATCACCGACGGCAACGCGCTTGAAGCAGGTATCGACCGCGACGGCACGAACGGCGTTGACGCGCCGCAAACCGGTTCCCCGAACCGCATCTTCGATTCAACGTGGAACCCGGCTCCGGGCAATCCGGCTCCGGGCGACGATCCGCTGACGGTACCGGCGCAGCGCGGCGCGGTCATCCAGATGTTCTATGTGATGAACCGTTACCACGACGCGATGTACGAACGCGGATTCACCGAAGCGGCGTTCAACTTCCAGACCACCAACTTCAGCGGCATGGGCGTCGGAAACGACCGCATTTCGGCTGAAGGCCAGGATTCATCGGGCACGAACAACGCCAACTTCTCGACGCCGGCCGACGGCGGACGCGGACGTATGCAAATGTTCGTTTGGACCGGTCCGACGCCGGACTACGACGGAACGGCCGACGCCGAGGTCATCATCCACGAAGCGACCCACGGCACGTCGAACCGGCTGCACGGCAACGCCTCGGGCCTGTCGACGAATATGGCGCGCGGAATGGGTGAAGGCTGGTCGGATTTCTATTCGTACACGCTTCTCGCGGAACCGACCGATCCGATCAACGGTATCTACACGACGGGCGGCTATGCGACGTATTTGATCGCGGCCGGATTTACGGCCAACTACTACTACGGTATCCGCCGTTTCCCGCGCGCTCCGATCACTTTCCTCGGAACAAACGGAAAACCGCATAACCCGTATACCTTCCAGTACGTCAATGCGAATTGCAACACGTTGATCGGAACAACGACGTCCAATCCGCCGCCGAACAGCGCATTTCCGCGCGGTCCGATCGGCGTCACGACCTGCGACCAGGTCCATAACATTGGTGAGATCTGGAGCTCGATGTTGTGGGAAGTCCGCAACCGAATGGTCACTCGTCTCGGCTTTACGCCGGGAACGATCCGTTCGCTTCAGGTCGTCACCGACGGTATGAAGCTCGCGCCGGTCGGTCCGACGATTCTTCAGGAACGCGATGCGATCATCGCCGCCGCGTCGGCTCTGCCGGCGATTCCGGAAGCATCACTCGATGTCGTCGATGTCCGTGAAGGATTCCGCGTCCGCGGTGCCGGCTTCAGCGCAGTCGTCAATAATGCGGGAACGGGCGCCAACAACACGGTGGTCACCGAAGCGTTCGATCTTCCGAACGTCGTTATGACCAATCCGTTCTCGGTCAGCGATTCGACCGGCAACAACAATGGTTTCCCGGAACCGGGCGAAAGCGTTCTTTTGAACGTTGCGGTTCAGAATGCTACCGGCGCGACCGTTAACGCGGTTATGGTCAACATCAACGGCGGTCCGAACGTCAGCTATGGCAACATAGCGGATGCGACGACGGTTTCGATGGCGATTCCGTTCACGATCCCGGGTGACGCCGCTTGCGGAAGCACTCAGATGGTGACGATCAACGTTTCGAGCGCTTTGGGCGCTCAGACACCGCAGATGCGCAGTTTTGTTCTCGGTTCGCCGCAGGGCATCATCCAGAACTTTGACGGCGTGACGCCGCCGGCGCTTCCTGCCGGTTGGACAACCACGCAGGATTCAGGCACGGGTATTACCTGGGCAACGACTGCAACAGGTCCGAACTCGGCTCCGAATTCGGCGTTCGCGAATGACCCGGCGACGGTGAATATGTCATCGCTGGTCAGCCCGAGCGTTCCGGTCACGTCGGCCTCGGCGCAGCTGAAGTTCAAGAACAAGTATGTCACCGAATCTACTTTCGATGGTATGGTTCTTGAAATTGCGAACCCGTCGGTCAACGCCGGCGCGTTCCAGGACATCATCACCGCGGGCGGCTCGTTCGTCAGCGGCGGCTACAACGCCACGATCTCGACCTCGTTTATGAGTCCGATCGGCGGACGCATGGCTTGGTCCGGAACGTCGGCAGGCGGTTATATTGATACCGTCGTCAATCTTCCGGCGAATGCGAACGGCAACTCGATCCAGTTGAGATGGCGCATGGCGTCAGACAGCTCGGTCACGGCGACGGGCGTCAACGTTGATGATGTTCAGATCATCAGCAGCTTCGTCTGCGCTCCGGTGGCGGCGGTCAAATCCCGTGCCGACTTCGACGGCGACGGCAAGACCGATCTTTCGATCTTCCGCGGCAGCGAAGGTAACTGGTATCTCCAGCGTTCAACCGCCGGATTCCAGGTTCTTAACTGGGGTCTCGCGGCCGACGTTCTGACGCCGGGCGACTACGACGGTGACAACAAGACGGATACGGCGATCTTCCGTGCCACGGCAGATCCGGCACAGCCCGACTTCTATATCCTGAACAGCAACGGATTTACAGTATCCGGCGCTTCCTGGGGTATTGCGGGTGATATCCCGGTTGTCAGGGACTACGACGGCGACGGCAAAGCCGACGTCGCGGTGTTCCGCCCGTCGAACAGCACTTGGTACATCATCAAGAGCGGCGGCGGTACGGTGATCGAAGTCTATGGCCAGGCCGGAGATGTTCCGGTTGCCGGCGACTATGATGGCGACGGCAAGGGCGACCTTGCGGTCTACCGTTCGGGCACCTGGCTGAGTCAGTTGTCAGGCGGCGGCACGTCGAGTGTTGCTCTCGGATCGGCAGGCGACGTTCTCGTCCCGGCTGACTACGACGGCGACAACAAGGACGACGTCGCGGTCTTCCGTCCGTCCACGGGTCAGTGGTTCGTTGTCAAGAGTACCGACTCGATGACCGTGATCACCAACTGGGGTGCGAGCGGCGACGTTCCCGTACCGGGAGACTATGACGGCGACGGCAAGGATGACTATGCTGTTTACCGTAACGGTCAATGGTGGTTGAAACAATCGACCTCTGGTGTCGCGGTCTCGAACTTCGGTCTCGCAACCGACAAGGCGATTCCCAGATCGTACGTACCGTAAAAAGGCGCGGGCCTGAAATTGCCCGCTCTGTTTATTCGACTTCGGCTGACGGCTTCAACGCCGTCAGCCGATTTTTTCTTGCCGAAACAAAACAATTAACAACTTTGAGATTGCCAACCGCGCCGTACGGCAATAGACTTTTCGATGAGCTCTTTCTTTTGAGCGACCCAATTGACGATGGACCTGAATACGACATCACGGCTAATAAAGGACGTTCCCGGAAGCGACGCCCGCCAATCCCAGAATCTACTTTTCAATCGAGAGCTCAGTTGGCTTGAGTTCAACCGCCGCGTTCTCAACGAAGGACTCGATCCGTCGAATCCGCTTTTGGAGCGACTTAAGTTTCTGTCGATCTTCTCGACCAATCTTGATGAGTTTTTCATGATCCGCGTTTCCGGACTTAAGGAACAGATCGCCGAGAATATCGCGAAGCTCTCGCCGGATGGGATGAGCGCGGGCGAACAGCTCAAGTCGATCCGCGAACGGCTTCGGCCGATGCTTGCCGAGCAAATGCGTTGTCTGACAGATGAGATAATTCCGGAACTCGCCGGCCAGGGCATCAAGATCTGCCCATTCAAAGGACTGGGCAAGGACGAAAAAGGTCGGTTGAACGATTACTTCCGAACCCAGATATTTCCGGTTCTGACCCCGCAGGCGGTCGATGTCAGCCATCCGTTCCCTTTTATTTCGAACCTCAGCCTGAATCTCGGGTTGATGGTCGACCCGCCGCGGATTCCGGCGAGATTTACGGCCCGCCACATTTTCACAGGTCGACGCTTCGTGCGGGTCAAATTGCCCCCGAATGTTCCGCGCATTATCCCGATCGACGAAACTGAAACGCGATTCGCCTTACTCGGCGAGATCGTCGCTGCCAACATCGGCCAACTCTTCCGGAACATGAAACCCTGTGCGCCGCACCTGTTCCGCATCACCCGCGATGCGGACATCGAGATCCGCGAAGACGAGGCCGGCGACATCTTGCGGACGATGGAACGGGAACTCCATCACCAAAAACGGTTCAGCTTCCCGGTGAGGATGGAAGTGTCGGACGAAATGGCGCCGGAAATGGTCGGTCTCCTCGCGGGATCGATCGGGCTCACGGAACAGGACGTTTATCGGGTGAACGGATTCGTCAACATCCCGGATCTGATGCGTCTCTACTCGCTCGACCGGCCCGACCTCAAGGACGCTCCGATCACCTATTCGATTCCGGCGCCGCTGCAGGCGTGCGATAACGTATTTGACGTGATCAAACGTCAGGACATTTTGCTTCATCATCCGTACACCGCATACAGCACCGTCACGGATTTCATCGAAGCGGCCGCCGAGGACGATCAGGTCCAGGCGATCAAGATCTGCCTTTATCGCACGGGAAAGGATTCGCCCGTCATCAAGTCTCTGATGAAAGCGAGTCAAAACGGCAAACAGGTCGCGGCGTTGGTCGAACTCAAGGCGCGGTTCGATGAAGAAAACAATATCGAATGGGCAAAACTCCTCGAAAACGAAGGCGTCCACGTTGTTTACGGAATGCGCGGGCTCAAGACGCATTCGAAGGTCACGCTCGTGATTCGGAACGAAGAGGGCGAACTCCGGCGCTACGTGCATATCGCGACTGGCAACTACAACCCGTTCACTTCGAGCATTTACACCGACATTGGAATTCTGACGAGCAATTCGGAAATCGGCGCGGACGCAACGGACCTGTTCAATTTCCTCACCGGTTATTCGTACCAAACGGCGTTTCGTCAACTGTTGGTCGCGCCGGTGAATTTGCGTGAACGGCTGGTCGAACTGATCAGGCGCGAAACCCAAAACAAGCTGAACGGCAAGGCTGCGCGCATAATCGTAAAAGCGAACAGCCTGACTGACGACCGGCTGATTGCCGAGCTTTACAGGGCTTCACAGGCCGGTGTCGTGATCGACCTGATAATCCGGGGAATTTGCGTCTTGCGCCCGGGCGTACTGGGTCTTTCCGACAACATTCGGGTCATCTCGATAGTCGGCAGATTCCTCGAGCATAGCCGGATCTTCTATTTCCAGAACGGCGGCGACGAAGAGGTTTACATCGGCAGCGCTGACTGGATGCATCGGAATCTGGACCGGCGGGTTGAGGCCGTCGTTCCGATCAGAGATTCCGGACTTCGGCGCCAGCTGATCGACGTCATTCTGCCGGCGTACCTGACGGACAACGTCAACTCGTCGATGCTTCTTTCCAACGGCGAATACCAGAAGCTGCAGAACTCCGACACTCCCGAATTTGATTCGCAGCTCAGTTTTGTCGAAGAAAGTTGATCGTCGATCTTCCAAGACCAGAATTCATCAGACTTTCCGGTCGGTCGGGTCGTCAAAGTAGTGTTTCCCGCGTACGGAGTTTAAGAAAATGAACAATTTAACTGTTTGGATAAAATTCGCGAAGATCTGCGTTCTGGTCATTTGCTCGCTGATGCTGGTCGGCGGTCTGCACGAACGGTTTGCAGGAAGCGTCGGCGCTTCCGCATCGGGCCCGACCGCTTCGAACACCGGGGCTCCGGGCGAGGCAAACTGCACGGCCTGCCATTCCGAATTCCCTGTCAACAGCGGAACCGGCGGAGTGGCCATCGGCACGATTCCCGCAAATTATCTCCCGAACCAGCCGATTCCGATTTCCGTCACAACTTCGCAGGCCGACGCGGTGATCTATGGGTTTCAGATGACCGCCATCGACAGTCTCGGACGAGAGGTCGGAACATTCACGCTGCCGAACCAGGTCCCCGCCCAAATGCAGTTCGGAACCGGAATTGTCGAAGGAAATCAGCGGCGATACGTCAATCACACGGTCGACGGCGTCATTCCGACCCAATTCGGCTCCAAGACCTGGAATTTCACCTGGACTGCTCCGGCGAGCAGACGCGGAAAGGTCCGATTTTATGTTGCCGGAAATGCCGCCAACAGCGACTCCACAACCGGCGGCGATTACATCTACACCGCGAACAAATCAACCCTCTCCGGCTCGGCGATATCAAATTTCGACGCTGACGGCATCAATGATTTTGCGGTTTGGCGGCCGTCTTCCGGAGTTTGGTATTCGCTAAATACTGCCGACAATGGCTTTCAGTCTTCGCAATTCGGGTCGGACGGCGATGTCATCGCGCCGGGCGACTATGACGGCGACGGCAAAACCGATCAGGCCGTATTCCGCCCGTCCACCGGCACTTGGTATATCCGCAAAAGCGACGGCAGCGGTTTCATCATCACGCAATTCGGCTCGGCGGGAGACGTTCCCGTTGTCGGCGATTACGATGGCGACCTTAAGTCCGACCTCGCGGTTTGGAGGCCCTCGACCGGTGTCTGGTACATTTTCCGCAGTTCGGATTCGACGTACGACATCCGGCAGTTCGGAATCTCGACGGACAAGATCGCTCAGGCGGACTACGATGCCGACGGGAAGACCGACCTCGCCGTCTGGCGTCCGTCAACCGGCGTTTGGTACGTCTGGCGGACAACCGACAACGGATTCTCGATCCAGCAATTCGGTCTCAACGGCGACAAACCCGTTCAAGGCGACTATGACGGAGACGGTCGCGCGGATCTGGGAATCTTTCGACCTTCGAACGGAACCTGGTATCTGCTCCGAAGCTCGGCCGGATTCGCCGCGACGCAGTTCGGATTCGGGACCGACATTCCGGCGTCAGCCGATTTCGACGGCGACGGCCTGACCGATGTCGCGGTTTATCGAAACGGAACCTGGTATTCACAGCGTAGCACCGACGGTGGTGCGACGATCGTCAACTTCGGACTCGCCGGCGATGTGCCGGTTGCTGCCGGCTACCTTGCTGAATGATCAACGAGCAATCTCGAAGTAAGCGCATCTGTCTGAAAACTCGAACGGCCGAACTTGTTTAACGAGTTCGGCCGTTCGATATTTTGGACGCCAGCGTCGAATTTGCTGACTAATCACCCGGACTTTATTCCTTCTCCGGACCCCGGTGTCGGCGTCGGTGTTGGGGTTGGCGTCGGTGTCGGCGATGGTGTCGGCGTCGGCGATGGCGTCGGCGATGGCGTCGGCGTCGGCGTCGGACT
>JBGSWK010000004.1:0-28112 GCA_041752475.1 Pyrinomonadaceae bacterium
TCCGCTGTCCGCTGTCCGCTGTCCGCTGTCCGCTGTCCGCTGTCCGCTGTCCGCTGTCCGCTGTCCGCTGTCCGCTGTCCGCTGTCCGCTGTCCGCTGTCCGCTGTCCGCTGTCCGCTGTCCGCTGTCCGCTGTCCACTGTCCACTGTCCACTGTCCACTGTCCACTGTCCACTGTCCACTGTCCACTGTCCACTGTCCACTGTCCACTGTCCACTGTCCACTGTCCACTGCTCACTGCTTCCTCTCGGTCATCTCGATCATTCTCGCCAGCGCGATGTTCGCGAAATGCTTCGTTTCATCATCGACGACGATCTCGTTGACGACATTCCCTTCGATCAGATTCTCGAGCGACCAGACAAGGCTTTGCGGCGAAATGCGGTACATCGTCGCGCACATACACAGGTCAGGCGCGAGCAGATGAATCTCCTTGTCAGGGAAACGGTCGGCGAGCCGGCTGACGAGATTCACTTCCGTTCCGATCGCCCATTTCGAGCCTGCGGGCGACTCTTCGACGGTCTTAATGATAAACGAGGTCGAACCGTTAAGATCACTCTTTTCGACAACCTCGTAAGTGCATTCCGGATGAACCAGAACTTTCACGCCGGGAACCTTTTCGCGGATCTGATCGAGATGCCAAGGCTTGAACCGTCCGTGGACTGAACAATGTCCGCGCCAGAGAATCAGCTTCGCTTCCCGCAGTTGTTCTTCGGTATTTCCGCCGAGTTCCTTGTGCGGATCCCAGAGCGCCATCTTGTCGAGCGGGATCCCGAATTTCGCGCCGGTGTTGCGGCCGAGATGCTGATCCGGGAAGAAGAACATCTTGTCGAACTCTTTAAGATAAATGTCGAAGAGCGGAACGGCATTCGACGAAGTGCAGACGACGCCCTCGTTGCGACCGCAAAAAGCCTTGATCGCGGCCGAAGAGTTCATATAGGTGATCGGCGCCACCTTCGACCTCAAAACACCGATCTCGCGCAATTGCTCCCAAGCGTCTTCGACCTGATCGATCGTCGCCATATCGGCCATCGAACAGCCCGCGCCGAGATCGGGAAGTATCACACGCTGCGCCCGTTTGCCCAGGATGTCGGCCGATTCGGCCATAAAATGGACGCCGCAGAAGACGATGAATTCGGCGTCGGTCTTCGATGCCATCACCGATAATTGATATGAATCGCCAGTCAGGTCGGCGTGTCGGACGACGTCGTCGCGCTGATAGTGATGACCTAGAATAACGGCCCGCGACCCGAGTTCGCGCTTTGCGGCGGCGATGCGTTCGTCGATCTCCGCGTCGCTCATCACTAGATATTCTTCCATCGGCCGTGCGGCTTCAATAACTGCTGACATAGGTTGTTAGATGCGATTTCCGCAAATTGATTTGGGAAAATGATTACACGTTGGAAGGGCTTAATCAAGCGTTTGGCCGATCGGTCCTGGCGATTAGATCCCGACAGCGTTCAGAGCCGGAAAAAACGAAAACGATGAAGCGCTTTATTCAAGACAAAAAGGAGACCGTTTGGAGATCCGGTTCAGACGGCCCCCTTTATATCCTTAGGACTTAGGAATGGCAAAATTGCCGGAGTTGGAGACGCTTATTTTGTTACGATCCGGCGGACCGTTATGACAAGCATAACCTCAGGGTTTCCGATCGCGTCCATAATCTGCAAGATGCTCTCGTATCTGGCCTTCTCGCTGGCAATGATGTAGATCATCGGATTAGTCGCATCGGCCGAGCTAACCAGTTTGCCGACCGCGGCCTCCAGTTCTGCGCGGGGCAGAGCTTGTTGTTTCAACGGCGCGACAGGCGGAAGTTTGACGTTTCCCCTGGGCGGCTGGTTTGAATTGGATTCTTCCCACATCGGGTTGGCAACTCTTGAAGCAAGATTTGCCGTCAGGCCTTCGCGTCGGCCCGTTTGCTCATTGAAGTAGAACTTCCCGTCGCTTCCGATCTCAATGCTGGATTCGTATGTTCGAGCGAAACGAAGCGTGTCCGGGTTCTTTTCGTCCAGGAAATACACACGGTTACCCACCGAGCCAAACTCCGAATCCGGCAAATTCGCCAATCGCTTCGCCTTGTTTGCGTCGACGTTTCCGGTGGCGACGATCATCGCGCGAGGGTTCGGTTTAGGACTATTCCACGACTTGTCTAACGATGAACCTTTGACGAGGATCGCGTCGCCGCTTCCTTCGATTATCGCAAACGTCAGTCGTTCGATTCTGTCGACGGCAGTGTCGGGATCAGCAACGAGCAATACCGGCGCGGAATCATACTGATCGAACTTGCCGGTACGCCGGCCTTGATCCAACAAAAGACCAAGCTTCTTTGTCATCGGCGAAGGGTCGCTGAGTTTCCCGGCGGGCGCGCCGTTCAGGAAGACCTTGCTCTCGGTAACCACCTTCCAGGGCCAATCAGATTCCTCGGACGGAGCCTGCTGACCTAGCAGCAAGTAAACTCCGCCAACGGTAAGTATCGCCACCATCATCAGGATCTGAAGCGGCATCGGTATGCGAATTCGATTGTTCATAGAAATTCTCCTCAAAGAAGTCGGGTATTCGATCCGGTATCAGGAAAAGCACTTCCGGAGTGTAACAGAAACGACTCTCGATGAATTCGATCCGAGAGGGCAATGCTGATCAAAAAGGCTGTCTGAAAACCCGGATTTCAGACAGCCTCAATCAATTCAGGAAGTCGCCAACCTAAACATCGAGATTCTTCACATCTAGCGCGTTGTCTTCGATGAACTTCCGGCGCGGCTCGACCTGATCGCCCATCAGAATGGTAAAGATCGCATCGGTTTCGATCGCGTCTTCGATACGTACCTGAAGGAGAGTCCGCTTTTCAGGATCCATCGTCGTTTCCCAAAGCTGTTCCGGGTTCATCTCGCCCAAACCTTTGTAGCGCTGAATGTTAAGGTCCTTCTTGGCGAGCGCCATTACTTTTTCGAGAAGCTCTTCACGCGTTTCGATGACCTGCGACTTGCCGTTTTCACCGAGCACGAACGGTCCGAAGAAGTTCAGTTCGAGCGCTCGTTTGAACTCGATCGCCTTCTGAAATTCGACGTAGCTTGCGAGGTTCCAATCGAAGATCACCTTCGAGCCGTTCGGCATCGTCACCTGGATCTCGCCGAGCCCGTGTTCTTCGTCCGAAAGGAGTTCGGTGCGATAACCGGCGGCGGCGATCTTGCCTTCGATCTCGGCGATAAACTCGTCGCTTTGGAAGATCTTGCGCAAACGGATGTTGTGCCGCAGCAAAATGCCGTCAGGGCCGGCGAAGGCATCCAGGATCGCGTCCAGCAACTTCATATCGTTGCCGATGCGCCGGACAAAACGGGCCGTATAATTTCCGTATTCGACGGTTTGTTCGAGAGCCTTTGAAAGCTCGCGCCCTTCGACCGGGCGGCCGTTGGCCGAGATCTGAACATCGGTCGTCGCGAGGCGCATCAGGTACTTGAACATCTGCGGCTCGTCCTTGATGTACTCCTCTTTTTTGCCTTTCTTGACCTTGTAGAGCGGCGGCTGTGCGATGTAAATATGGCCTTTTTCAACCAGCTCCGGCATTTGCCGGTAGAAGAACGTCAGCAAGAGGGTCCTGATGTGCGAACCGTCGACGTCAGCGTCCGTCATCGCGATGATCTTGTGATAGCGAAGCTTTTCGACGTCGAAGTCGTCCTTGCCGATTCCCGTGCCTAGCGCGGTGATCAGTGCTTTGATTTCCCCGTGCCCGAGCATTTTGTCGAAACGCGCCTTTTCGACGTTCAAGATCTTACCCTTGAGCGGCAAAACGGCTTGGTTTTTTCGGTCTCGACCTTGCTTCGCCGACCCGCCGGCACTGTCGCCCTCGACCAAATACAATTCCGAAAGCGCCGGATCTTTTTCCTGGCAATCGGCGAGTTTTCCAGGCAGTGTCGACGTGCCAAGGGCGCTCTTGCGGACGATCTCGCGCGCCTTCCGCGCGGCCTCGCGGGCGCGGGCGGCGTCGACGGCTTTGCCGACGATCTTCTTCGCGACAACCGGATTCTGCTCGAAAAATTCGCCGAGTTTTTCGTTCAGGAACGACTCGACCGGTCCCTTGACCGGTGAGTTGAGCTTGCCCTTCGTCTGTCCTTCAAACTGCGGCTGCGGAATTTTGACCGAGATCACCGCGACCAAGCCTTCGCGGACGTCGTCGCCGGAAAGGGTCGTTTTCGAATTCTTCAACAATCCTGAGGATTCGGCATACGAGTTGATCGTTCGGGTGATCGCGCCGCGGAACCCGGATAGATGCGTTCCGCCGTCAACCGTGTTGATGTTGTTCGCGAACGAAAAGATCTTTTCGTCGTAGCTGTCGTTGTACTGCATAGAAACCTCGACCGACAGTTCGTCCGAGATCATTTCGAAATACAGTGGTTCTTCGTGCAGCGGCGACTTGTTCTTGTTCAAATGCTTCACGAATTCGGCGATCCCGCCCTTGTAATAGAATTCGTGCGTCTTTTCGGGCACCTCGCGCTCGTCCTTGATGTGGATGCGGATGCCTTTGTTCAAAAATGCCTTTTCGCGAAGACGCTCGGAAAGCTTGTCGAAACTGTATTCGGTCGTTTCGAAAATATCGCTGTCCGGCTTGAAGGTGATCTTCGTTCCGCGTTTCGAAGTGTTTCCGGTTTCGGCCAGCGGCTCCACCGGAAAACCGACGCGGTATTCCTGTTCGTGCGTCTTGCCGTCGCGCCAGATCTCGAGTTTGAGCCATTCGGACAGGAAATTGACGCAGCTGACGCCGACGCCGTGCAGTCCGCCGGAAACTTTGTAGGAGTTCGAGTCAAACTTTCCGCCCGCGTGAAGAACGGTCAAAACGACTTCCGCCGCCGAACGTCCTTCCTGAGTGTGAATGTCGGTCGGGATCCCGCGGCCGTTGTCGATGACGGTGATCGAATTGTCGACATGGATCGCTACATCGATCGTGTCGCAGTAACCGGCGAGGGCTTCGTCGACCGAGTTGTCGACAACTTCGTAAACAAGGTGATGGAGCCCGATCTCGCTGGTCGAGCCGATGTACATCGCCGGACGCTTGCGGACTGCATCGCGCCCCTCTAGAACTGTGATCGAATCAGCACCGTATTCTGATTTTGGTGTAGTCAAATTATTACCTCTTTGTCAGCTCTCTTGTCGAAAAATGTAAAACGATATTTTACCATCATCGGCAGAATAAAAAAAACGCCGAAAGGCAATAAATATCAGACCGTCAGCGTGATTTCGGTCGGCCGCCGGCGATCTCGAAAATACTCGCTCCGGCGCCGAATCGATCGATGAAACTGTCTTTGGAAGTCGTCACGAAAGTCTGTGTTTTGTCGCTCAGAAATTCGAGCAATTGACCGATGCGGCCGTAGTCGAGTTCGGCGTCGATATCGTCGAGCAGGAAGAGCGGGTATTCCTGATTTTGCTCAAAATAAACCGACACCGTCGCGATCAGGAGGATCAGCAGCGCGCTCCGCTGCTGGCCGCTCGAACCGAATTTCCGGAGGTCGCGTCCGTCGAAAGTGATCTCAAGATCGTCGCGGTGCGTTCCGACGAGCGCGTGCCCGCTGGCGAGTTCGGCCTGGACGCGCAGTTTGAGACGCTCTTCGATGAGCGCCGCGAAATCCGTCAGGTCGCCCTTGCCCTCGAGCGACGAAACATAGCGGATCGATATCTCCTCGCGTCCAAACAGCTTCTTTTCGAGGACCCCGTTGAGCCGTTCGACAAAACGAACCCGGGCCTTGTGGATGCGCGTTGCCAGCGCGACAAGCTGTTCGTTCCATGGTTCGAGAAGCTCGCCGGTCTTCTCGACCGAATAGCCCTTGTCCGCCGCGGTTTGGAGCAACGTATTCTTTTGGCGAATAACGCGGTTGTAATCCGTCAGCGTCTGAACGAACGGCGGGAAGATCGAGACGATCCCTCCGTCCAGAAACTTGCGGCGCGCATCGGGCGTCCCACGGACGATCTCAAGTTCGTCGGAATTGAAAACGACGGCGTGCATTTCGCCGAGATAGCGCTGGATCGTCTCCTTTTTGCGGTTTACGTTGAGGATCTTCGTGTTTCCCTGCAGCGCGACTTGCAAATCGTGGCGGATTTCGGCACTCTTTCTAACGTTCCCCCGAACTATGGCGAGTTCTTCGCCAAAGCAGATTGACTCCGATAGTTTTTGTGTCCTGAAGGATTTGGTCGTCGCCAGCAAATGAATGGCTTCGAGCCAGTTCGTTTTACCTTGACCGTTTTCGCCGAAGATGATGTTGAGTCCGTTTCCGCATTCTATCCGGCCGTTGAGGTTGCGGAAATTCTGCGCTTCGAGCGATTCAAGCAACATAGGCAAAATCTTAACATAAACGACGGATAAAATTTCTTTTCCAGTTTTTCGGAATCGTGTTTGATTAGAAGTTTACTAATAGTAGGGTTGAACATTGTTCAACAACAGTAAACACGATAAACACAATGAAAGCCGTAAGAGTTTTACAAGTCATTTGTCTGGTCCTGGTCGCGGCGGCCGGGGTTTTTGCGCAGAAGAGCAAACCGCTCGCTGAGAATTTCAGCGGCGCAACGATGGACGGGCAGACCGTCGAACTTGAGTCGTTGCGCGGGAAGGTTGTCGTGATGACCTTCTGGTCAACGAAATGCGCGATATGTGTCTCGGAAATTCCAAAGCTGAACCAGTTGGCCTCGAATTACAATGGCAAGGACGTCGTCTTTCTGGGTCTGACGACCGACAATCCGACGATCGTTGAAAGCTTTATCAAGAATCGGCCGTTTAATTTCAATCTTATGCCGGGAAGCTTCGGCGTGCTCCTGAAATATGCCGACCGCGACCGCGCGGGGAATTTGAATATGGGCTTCCCGGCGTATTTCGTCATCAATCAACAGGGCGAGATCGAACTCAAGGCAAGCGGTTGGGACAAAACCAACGCCGTGACTTCGCAGGTCAACCGATTGCTGATAACGGGCCAGGCGAAAGTAGAATAATCACTTTGACCTCCTAATAACTAATAATTTACCGCGGGCGAAGCCGTTTCACTTCGTCCGCGGCTTTTTTTTGGCATGAGTTACGCCTTCAGGCGTGAACACTCAACGTTGAACTACGCCAACGAAGCTTCTGAAAGTCTTCTAAGCGTGCGTCGCATGAACATAGCACCACACGTAGCGAAAGCGGAGCGTGGTGTGGTTTCGCGATCGTCGCCCATAGCGGGTGTAACACGCGTAACATTGCGCAAAAGCGACAGTTGCCCGTGTTACACCCGCTCGTTTCCGCCGTGCCACGCACCACGTTTCGCTTCGCTTCACGTGGTGCTATCGTCCTTGCGCATGCTACGCACGCTGAAGATCCGACTCTTGATCACGAATGAAGATGGGTTACTGACCTTTCAGACGGGCTAGTTACTCTTGCGGAATTCTTGCGGGACGGGTCACTTTCGGTTATATTTCAGATTCACCTCGCGGAGGGGTAGCATAATTGGTAATGCAGTAGTCTTGAAAACTACCGCCCTTACGGGCTTGCAGGTTCGAGTCCTGTCCCCTCCGCCATATTTTTTCCGAAGCCACGAAGTTACACGAAACAACACGAACAGCGTCAATCGTGTGGAGCGTGAAGTTCGTGGCTTTTTGGTAATTATGATTCTCGAAAAGATCCGCTCAAAAGCAGCTTCGGACATTCAGCACATCATCTTGCCGGAAGGCGAAGACGCGCGGACGATCAAGGCCGCCGAAATCTGCGTTCGTGAACGGATCGCGAAGATAACGCTGATCGGCAACGAGGAGAAGATTCGCCAAACGGCGACTGAAGCCGGCGCAAACCTCGCCGGCGTCGAGATCATAGATCACCGCAAGGCCCACGAACGCGCGATGATCGCGCATCTTTATCACGAAATCCGTCGGGCCAAAGGCGTGACTCTCGAAGAAGCCGAAACGGCCGTCAAAGATCCGCTTTACTACGGCAACCTGCTCGTGCGGCTCGGCAAGGTCGACGGATCGGTCGCCGGAGCGACGAACACGACGGCGCATACCGTCGCCGCCGCGCTCAGATGCATCGGCGTCCGGGCGGGGCTTAGAATCGTCTCGTCGTTCTTTCTGATGGTCGTCCCGGACAAGAAATTCGGTGCGAACGGAGCGATGATCTACGCCGACTGCGGCGTCGTCATCGATCCCGACGCCGCGGAACTTGCCGAGATCGCCGTCGCATCGGCCGACTCGTGCCGCGCGCTCCTCGGAGTCGAACCGCGGGTTGCGATGCTCTCGTTTTCGACGAAGGGAAGCGCTAAACACAAATCGCTCGACAAGATCGTTGAAGCGGTGAAAACGATCAAAGCCCGGATGCCCGAACTTGAGATCGACGGTGAATTGCAGGCCGACGCCGCGCTCGTGCCTTCTGTCGCTGAATCAAAGGCGCCGGGATCGACCGTCGCCGGTCGCGCCAACGTTCTTATATTTCCGGACCTCAACTCCGGCAATATCGCGTACAAACTTACGGAACGCCTCACGGGCGGAACCGCCATCGGCCCGATTCTTCAAGGACTCGACCGCCCGTGCAACGATCTTTCGCGCGGCTGCAAAGCCGAGGACATAGTCGATGCGGTCGCGATCACCGCGGTGCAGTCGCAAGCCCGGAAACAGAATTGATTTCCTCGGCAATTCCCGTCCGACAAAGGCAACTCCCAATAAGCCCAAATATCGCACTTGGGGCGAGATTTCTTCGACGCCCTTAACCCAGATTGCGGATTAGAATTTCCTTCCCGCGAAAAACGCGAAACACACGAAAACGCAGCTTAAAATAATATCTTTGGCGTAATTCGCGGGCAAACAGCGTTCTCTCAAGAAACACACTTTTCAAGTGCCTGATGCAAAAGGATTTAGCTTAGTCCGTGTTTCTTCGGCACGTCGTCCGCCAATCTGGCGAACGGACCGCCATTTCGTAATTCGGGATCAAATCTCTCAGACATTTATGTGTTCTCTGTGCCTATGTGGTGAAAAAACTCAGACGAAGAATGTCTGTCAAAGATGATACGAATCCGCGGAGTATTTTTGAGGGGCAAGCGAAAAGGCTCGGCGGCGCGGCATCAGAAGAATCTCTCAAGAAACACAATTTTCAAGTGCCTGATACAAAGGGATATCACTTAGTCCGTGTTTCTTCGGCACGTCGTTCGCCAATCTGCCGAATGGACCGCCATTCCGTAATCCGGGATAAAAATCTCTGAGACATCTATGTGTTCTCTGTGTCTATGTGGTGAAAGAACTCAGAAGAAGAATATATTTCAAAGGTGATACGAATCACCGACGGGCGATTGTTTGAACCCTCGTCGCGTTCTTTTGCCTCTATTTCGCGTTGGTTTCGCGTTGTTTCGCGGTCGTTCGCTCTTGGACCGCTAAACAACGCGAAATCACGCTAAGTCTCAAACGCGTTTCGGGATGTTGTTCAGGAGGTTGGGCGCTCCCGCAAAAGAGGCTGCACGAAATACGCGAAAACGCAACCTAAACTAAGATCTTTGGCGTTTTTTGCGTATTTCGCGGGCAAACAGCGTCCTATTCCGCGATTTGGGATAATTCGGTCGAAGGACAAACGGAGAGGGTCGAACCTCGGAAGCGATCCTTATAAGTAGCGGCGATTCAATTGGCGGCTCCTGATTCGACCGGAAAACGGTCGATCGATGCGAACCGCCGCAAGATTGACCACAAACGCAAAATCGACTAACTTTCTCGCATGCCCCGTTTCAAATAATCAAAAGTTGAGGAAAATATTTATGTTGAAAGACTTCAAAGCTTTTCTCGGTCGGGGAAACGTCCTTGATCTGGCCATCGGCGTCATTATGGGAATCGCGTTCGGCAGGATCGTTTCGACCTTTACCGAAGGGATCATAATGCCGATTATCGGAGCTGTATTCGGTGGCACGGATCTGAAAACGAAATTTATCGACCTGAGCGGCAAACTCGCCGCCGGCGCCACCGCCGAGCAGATCGACGCCGCCGTCAAGAAAGGCGAACCGCTGCTTCGTTACGGTCAATTCATTTCGGACATCATTAACTTCGTGATCGTCGGTTTCGTGATGTTCCTGCTCGCCAAATGGGCGATGGGATACTTTGCGAAGCTTGCCGCCGACACGCCGGCGCCGCCGCAGGAAGCGCTGCTTGCCGAGATCCGCGATCTGTTGAAGGACAAGAAGTAATCGTCAGAATTTGTAAGAATTGAACGGCGTCAGGCAGAAGTCCAGCCTGACGTCGTTTTCGTTTGCATCGTCGATGTTTTCCACAGGTGGAAAAAAACTCACCCCGACTTTCAAAGAATCTTGCCGGCAGGTTTTGAGAAACCGGTCGTAGAAGCCCTTTCCGTATCCGACGCGATGTCCGCGTTGGTCGAAGGCGAGCAGCGGAACGATGACAATGCCGATCAACCACGGATCGACAAACGCGTCCCCGGCCGGTTCCGGTACGTTCCAGTCGCTCAGTTTGAGAACCGAATCGACATCAAAGCGAAGTGTCTCGAGTTCGTTCCCGCGTACACGCGGAACCGCGATCTTGACCAACGGAAACTCAATGCGAATGCGATCGATGATCAGTCGCGTGTCGATCTCGTTGTTTGAATCGATCGGGAGAAAGACGTGAACGACGCCAAAGTTCCTCAGATCGAATTGGGCAAAAAAACGCTCGGCGATCCGATCGCTGGCTTGTCGTCTTTCATCCGTCGGCAACGACCGCATCCCGGCAAGACAGGTCTTCCGAAGTTCGCGTTTCAGCATATCGAATCGGGCTGTCGCTAACCGCGTTTCTTATTCGGCCGCGGTTTGTTTGCGCCGGCGGTCTTGATCGACGAATCGGTCGGCTTGAACTCCTGATCGGCCTTCGTATCGATAAGGGTCTTCGAGGTCGCGAGAAGCTTTGAGTCTTCAATTATTTTCTGAGCCGCCTTCGCGGCTTTGCTCGGTCGCTTTTTTGTTTGTGCCATTTTGTCCACCTAATTCCTTTCTATCCAGCCGCCGCCGACGGTTTCGTCTCCGTTGTACCAAACGGTCGCCTGCCCGGGCGTGATCGCCGCTTGCGGCTCGTCAAAAACGATCCGCGCGCGGTCGTTCGGAAGCGCATGGATCGTCGCCGGCGCGGGTTCGTGCCGATACCGGATCTTTACCGACGCGCGGACGGACTCCGACGGCGTGTCGAACGCGACCCAGTTGACGCCCTTCGCCGTAAACTCATACGCATTTAGTTCCTGCTTTTCGCCGGCGATGATCTGATTCTTCAAACGCTCGATCTGCACGACGTAGAGCGGTTTCTCGTGCGCGATCCCGAGCCCGCGCCGCTGGCCGATCGTATAGCGGTGAATACCGGTGTGCTCGCCGATCTTCTCGCCGCGCGTGTTGACGATGTCGCCGCCTTTCGGAAGTTCATTCTGCCGATTCTCGTGCTCGAGATATCGATCGATGAATCCCGAGTAATTGCCGTCCGGAACGAAACATATTTCCTGCGATTCCTGCTTTTCGGCGGTATAAAGATTTGAATCGCGGGCGATGTCGCGGACCTCGGACTTGAGCATTTCGCCGAGCGGAAACAGCGAACGCGACAACTGATCCTGATTCAGTTCCCAAAGGAAATAGCTCTGGTCCTTCCAATGATTCTTGCCGCGGAACAGACGGTATCGATTCGCCGTTTCGTCGAACTTGACCCGCGCGTAATGTCCGGTCGCGACCTTTTCGCAGCCGAGACTGAGCGCCATTTTGTCGAGCGACGCAAACTTCAAACGAGAGTTGCAGGCGACGCACGGGATGGGAGTTTCGCCGCTCAGATAACTCTGGACGAAAGGTTCGACGACATCGCGTTCGAAGTCCTTTTCGAGGTTCAGTACATAAAAAGGGAACCCGAGGCTTTCAGCCACGCGGCGCGCGTCGTAAACATCGTCGAGCGAACAACAGCGCGACGGCAACGGGTCGCCGTTCTCGTCGACGTTGATGTGACGCCGCTGATTCCAAAGCTGCATCGTAAACCCGACGAGTTCGTGTCCCTGTTCCTTAAGAAGCGCAGCGGCGGCCGACGAATCGACGCCGCCGCTCATTGCGACCGCGATCTTCATACGAGGTAATGATAACAAATGCGATGCGAAAGGTTGATCGTTAATCGCTGATCGGGTCCGGTAGCGTTTGCCGGCGAGACTTGAGCATCACAATGATCGCGAGAACTCCGATCGCGGAAAGCAGGTGCTTGATCGTGTGGCCGCTGACGGTCGACCCGGTCGAAGCGAAGATCGACCGGTCGAAAGTCTCCGTGACTTTCGCGCCGATGTAGAGTGCGAGCGCGACGAGCAACAGCCAGCGATGCGAGTATTTGCCGGGAAACAGCAGCAACACGAGCGGCACCGTAAGCAGCGGAACGGCTTGAACCCACGCGTAAAACCGAAGATCGTCAAAGTAGTACCAGTAGAGAACGCTCGCGGCGCCGACCAATAGAAGCGGAATCAACAGCGCCCGCAGACGTTCCCCCGCATGCTCCGCGAGCAGAGCGACGAAGAGCCCCATAAATCCGATCGTCATCGGCAAGCGATCCCAAACGAGCGTCGCGTTGTTCGGCGACCAATGATAATAACCGGAGCCGGCGCTGACGAGTATTATCCCGGCAAAAAGTACGAACCATTCGACACTGAGTCGCCGGATGAAACAAAGCCGCAGTCCCAAGAATCCGACGATCAGGAATGCGAGGTTCGACATCACATCGAGGAAATTCGGAACGCCGGCAAGCGACCGGCCGTCAGCAAAATTGTGGTAATCGGGATTTTGGCCAAATTTCGGAATGAAGAACATCGAGACGAACGAAAAGGCGACGACGGCAATAAGCGTCGTTTCGCGCCATCCGATCGAATTCGAATTGGTTTGGTTCATCGCCGAGCATTCTAACAGAGACCGTAAGTCGATTCATCTTTCGAACATCGGCCGCAGGATCGGTTTCGCGGCTTCCGCGTAGGCGATCGAACCTGCTTTATTGACGTGCGCAACCGACGCCAGTTCACAAAGCCGGACCGAGAGCGGCCCGAACGGTTTGTACGTGATCTCATCAAAGACCGCCGGGCATTTTTCGACGCGTTCGGGATAGATGTCGTCTTCGGGTCGATTGTCCTTGTCGAGCGACCACAACAGGCTGTTCGGCGTCGCGAAGCAGGTTTCTTCGGTAACCGGCGAGGGAACCAGCACAACGCGCGGGCGCGGCAACTTTTGGTTGGTATTCAAGACCGCATCCGCGAGTTCCTTGTTCGATTCGCTGAACCATAAGCGGGATCGATTTGAGGTCGCCTTGCGAACGATCTTCATAAATTGCTTGCTGAAGCCGTTCGTCAAGAGCCACTGCAGCTGGTGCGGAAATTTCACCATCTTCATCAGATACTTCGTGATCTTGTTCATATCGCTCTTCGTCGAGACGATGGGAAAATAAGCGAACACGGCAACGACCGCCTCCGGGAACGTTTCGGTCACGTGCGCGAGAAGGCGACCCATTTCGTCGTGACAATATGTGTGGACAAGCTTCAGAAACTTGCTCTTTTTCAAAAACGGATTGATCGAGTTACCGACGACAAGGTCGGTGATCCCGCCCGAAAGCATAACAAGTTTGACTGTGTTCGGATCGCTGTATTCGAGGCGGGCGTGATCGATCTGCGAAGTGATGGACGGGAACGAAATATCGGCTTCGGGATAGTAAAACTTATCGGTCGGCTGTCCCGCGCGCAACATCTTTTCGACCTGCTTGTCGTGAAGACGAATCCGCGCGCCGGAATGCGCTTTGACCGTCAGATTGACGCGACGCGATCCGTTCAAAACATCGCTCTCGACCCAGTCGCGTATCAACGAGTAAAACTTGTCCTTCTCATAGAGTCCCTGCCCCCAAATGAACGAATCGCCGACGACCAGGATCTCAAAGTCCGAGTTGGATCGGGCAAAGGCCGAGAACGGCAACAGAGAGAGTGTTGCGGTTGTGATTCCAAGTTCCCGAAGAAACCGGCGGCGCGAAAGGCGAATCATGACAACTTCCTCCGCTTCAATTTTAATCCTTTTGAATGCAGGAGTTTAGTAGCCGGATACTATGATTTCTTAATGTATTTTGTAGACAAACTACTTTCGCGCGATCAGCGGCGCGATCGCCGTTTTGATGGCTTCAGCGAACGCGCGGGAACCCTCGGGATTGGGATGGCCGACCGCAGCCATTTCGCAAAAGCGGACCGGATATTTGAGGCCGGTCAAGTCTTTCAGCTCACGGAAAGTCGGGTCGCAAAGCTGCTTGCGCTCATCATAAAAGCGGTCCTCGATTCGGCCTTTTTTGAGCATTCTGAATACGAGCGAACCTTTTGTTCCGTAAGTATTTGTCTCGTCGATCGGGGCCTTCACATAAACCGCGCGGGTCCGGTTCAACCGCGAATTGAGGCTGTCGATGGACTCGCGGAATTTGCTTTCCGACATCTCGATCCAAATGCGGGAACGCTCGATCGCCTTCTTGCCGAAAACCTTGAAAAACTGTTTGGTCAAAAGATTGTTTGCAACCGGTTTCAACGGTCGCGGAATTCCGTACGCCTCGAGAGTGAAATTGAAAAGGTCGTGAGTCCTTGTTTGCGGAGAGATCATCGGATAATAGCCGACGACGGCGATCAACGCATTCGGAAAGAGCGAGGCGGCGTGTCCGAGAACTTCGGACATCGATCGGCCGCAGTATTTTTCGATATCGGCACGGAGTTGTTTATTCTTGCCAAGCGGATTCAGGATCGCGGCGACCGAAATATCGGTGATCCCGCCCGAAAGCATTATCAGTTTCACGGATTCGGTCGATTCGTATTCCGCCGCGGCGATGTCGAGCTGACTTTTGATGCTCGGAAAACCGACATTTATCTCGGGATTGTAGAACTTGCGCTCGTCTTTTCCGGCCTTACGGAGCGCTTCGGCCTCGTTCTCGTGGAGCGTCAGTGTCGAGCCCGAATGCGCCAAGACCTTAAGATTCACGGGAACCGTTTGACCGAACGCCTCGGCTTCGAGCCAGTTCTTCGTGAGCGTATAGAACTTGTCTTTCTCTTCGAGTCCCTGGCCCCAAACGAGCGAATCTCCGACGACAAGAAACTCGAACGGGGCATCCTGCGAACCCGCAAACGCTCCGCGCGCCGCAAGTGCAACGGACGGCAACGCGACAAGTTGAGCCAGGAATTGTCGACGCGAAAGATCTTTCATCTTCCAAATAGTTGTCAGTTGCGAAGCCGCCTGAAGGCGAGACTCCAAACTCTACCGCGGAACGTCAACGGCTTTGATGATATCGGCGATGACCGCATCCGTTGTTGCGCCGTCGAGTTCGGCTTCGGCGCGGAGCGCGAGCCGGTGGCGCAGAACCGGCGCCGAAACGTCGCGGACGTCGTCGGGCGTTACGAAATCGCGTCCGCGGATCGCCGCGAGCGCTTTCGAACAAAGCAGCAACCCGACCGCCGCGCGCGGACTTGCACCGTAAAGTATCGACGGATGACTTCGGGTCTTGCGGACGATCTCGACGATGTATTGCCGCACGCCCGGCTCAAGCCGCATCGCGCGGACCTCGGCGCGGCAGTGCTGGATCGCGGCGCCGTCTTCAAGCGGAATGACATTGACGTCTTCAAGCCGGCGAGAGTTAAACCCTTGATCCCAACGAGAAACGATCTCAAGTTCAGCCTCGACCGGCGGATAGTCGATCAGGATCTTCAACAGAAAACGATCGAGCTGCGCTTCGGGCAAGGGATACGTGCCCTCGTACTCGATCGGATTCTCGGTCGCGAGCACGGTGAACAGCGGCGAAAGTTGAAAGCGGTCGCCGTCGATCGTCACCTGGCGCTCTTCCATCGCTTCGAGCAGCGCAGCCTGTGTTTTCGGCGGCGTCCGGTTGATCTCGTCAGCGAGCAGAATGTCGGTGAAGATCGGACCGTGGCGCAGGCTGAACTGCGACGTCTGCATATTGAAAACGTTCGTGCCGGTAACGTCCGACGGCATCAGGTCGGGCGTGAACTGGATGCGCGAAAAATGCGCTCCGATGATCCGCGCGAGCGTCTTGATGGTCAGCGTCTTCGCCGTTCCGGGAACGCCCTCGACAAGCGCGTGGCCCTCGGCAAGCAGTGCGACAAGGATCTGTTCGATCGGGTCGTCCTGCCCGACGATCACTTTTCGGAGTTCGTTAAGGATATGAGCAACCGTTGGCGGTGTGTAAGTCAACATATTTCGGATTTTGGATTTTAGATTTTGGATTTTGGATTGGGAACAATCGAGTTCGATTGAGTACTTTAGATCTTGACGGCAAATCTAAAATCCAAAATCCAGTATCGTCTTAATTGCCAGTGCCAGGACGACGACGACGAAAATTCGTTTCAACCAGACGTCGTTCAGCTTCGTGACCGTGTGAGCTCCGATGTAGGCGCCGGCAAACATCGAGGCTCCAAGCATCAGCCCGAGTCTGTAATCAACTAAACCTTGCCACATAAAAACGGCGGTGGCAATCGCCGACGAGAAGACATTGATGACCTTGGTCGCGGCTACGGATTCCGAAAATGTCATCCCGAACAGGGCGACGTAAACGGCAGTCAGCATAGTCACATAGCCGCCGCTGTAAAGACCGCCGTAGATCGCCAGCGCAAATGTCAGCGCATATACGGCAACTTTCCGGGCGTTCGAAGATTCCGACTTCTTGATCCCGGAATTTCGATTGAGAATCGTAAAAAGCGTGACGACGATCATCGCGATCGACACGATCAGCTTCAGACCCTCCGGGGCGATCACCAGGACAAGTCCGGCGCCGATCGCGGATCCGACCGCCGTGATCAGGATCAGCGGCGTCACGGTTTTGCGGTCGATCTTGCCGGTTCGCAAAAACGGGATCGACGCTCCGACGCTCATAAACGTCAAACCGAACATATTTGTCGCGATCGCGATCTTCGGGTCGATTCCGAACTGAAACATCACCGGCACGGTGATCAGCGAATTACTGCCCGTAACGACACCGACCACGCTCGTCGCGAAGAAAAGAAGGATCAGGATCGTCAATTCCGAATTGCTCATTTGTTTTACGGTGGTCAGTGGTCGGTGGTCGGTGGTCAGTGAGCCGTTGGCAGTGAGCCGTTGGCAGTGAGCCGTTGGCAGTGAGCTGTTGGCAGTGAGCGGTGAGCAGTGAGCGGTAAGCAGTAAGCAGTAAGCAGTAAGCAGCGAGAGAAGACTCCCGAAACTGCCGACTGCTCACCGCTCACTACTAACTCCTCACTGCCAACGGGTCCCTGACCACTGACCACCGACCACCGACCACTGACCACCGACCACTGCTCACTGCCAGCTGCTCACTGCTCACTGCTCACTGCCAGCTGCTCACCGTTCACCGCTCACTGCTTACCGCTCACTGCCAACGGCTCACCGCTCACCGCTCACTCTCTTCCTTCTCAGAAGTCCCAGCTTTTCTTCGATTTCGCGCAGACGCGTTGTCAGGCGCAGTACCTCTTGCTTTCCGGTGCGGTCGCCGTGCATCACGTCCTCGCAACGTTTCATCAACGCTTCGAGTTCGACCGCATTTTCGTCATCGATCCGTTCGGCAATGAGCAACGCCAGGTTATGCCGTGGGGTCGTCCGGTTGTCGATCCCGACGAGCCGCGCGACCCGCCGCCGGAAGTCGGTGTAGATGTTTTCAATTGCCAGGTCGTAGCCTTTGGTCCGTTGCTGCAATTCCGCCATTGCCGAAACATACTCCAGCTTCGAGAGTCGATTCGGTTCGGGTTCCGGTACCGGCCGCGCAAATCGTCGGCTCCGCGAGTAGAAAAGCAGTCCGACGACCAAAACTAACTGCAGAAATATCGGAACGACGGGCGTTCCGGCGAAGAACTCGAAGAACCGATTGCGATTCGAACCGTAGCCCTGATGGTATTCGTCAAAGGCGACGGTCCCGCCCAACCCGACCAGGTTGATAGCCAGCGCAGAATTGTCGGCGATGCTGATCCCGGCGTTCGACACGACGTAAGGGTCGCTCAAGTAAACGATCTGGCCCGAGCCGTACGGTACATCAACGACGATGTTCTTCTTGTCATTCGCAAAATGGATGGCCGGCGCGGTCAGCGCCGACGATTTGGTTTCAAAGCGTTCCGGGTCGACGGGAACGTAGTCGTCACCGTCCTGCGGATTGAACGGGTCCGGCGTCGGCTCCGACATCGTCGGGCTTTTCGGCAATTCCGGAACCTCGAATTCCTTAGCCTTGCGGATGCGGATCACCGAAGGTTTCGGGGTTGGAGCGATCGTGAACTCCGGTTCTTCGCTGTCGCTGCCGTCATTCTTCGTCGCGCGTTCCGGTTTCTCACTGTCGTAGCGCTCGCCGTCGCCAAGCCCCGAACCATCGTAAACCGGCGTCGCCGTCTCCGGGCTTTTCAATCGCCGAACTTCGATCGACGTCGCGAACCGTGACGGTTGCACCGCGATCACGCCGCGGGTAAACACCGTCGGAAGCGAAGGCTTCGCGGCATTGGTCGCGATCGTCATTTGGGATTGGTCGTAGGCGTCCGTGTCGAAAAACGGACGCTCGTAGCCTTCGTGGCTGATCTCGTAATTCGCCGTGGTTTTCGCCAACGTCTCAGGCGGGTGACGGTCGATCACGACCAGCCGCCGACCCTGCGAAACCCAGCGAAGCAGCGATTCTACTTCGGAATCGGTATAACTTTGCCGTACCTCGCCGATGATGACGAACGTCGTCGGCGAGTTCTTGCGCTCAAGTTCAGACGGCGGCTCGGTCCAGCGAACAGGTTTTCGGCCGGTTTCATTCAACAGATCGAAGAATGCCCGGGAACCCGTCGCACCGCCGTTGAATGTCGAACGATTCGGTATCATCTCGCTGTCGGGCAATTTTTCCTTCTGCGTGTACGACGCGGCGTTCAACCCGATCAAAATGGCGATCAGGATGAACAATCCGATGATTATGATAAGTCGTTCACGCATATTCGATCGTTCGGATTCCCGCTTTCAGGCGGCTGCGACAGCCGTCCGACGCTTCCGGTTTCAAAACGGGCCGCCTGAAGGCGGGACTCCGAACCCGCCTATCGCTTTGCCGTCTCCATCGTCCGCTTGTATCCGTTCCGGAATTCCTCCCATTCGTGCTCGGCTACCTCTTCCAATCCGTACCAATGACGCTCGAAGCTGTTGGTCATTCCGTGCATATTCTGATGGAGCGGCCCGTGCTTTCGAACGTCGCGGAGATAATCGCGGTTTGTTTTGTAATGCGCGAGGCCGATCAGTTTCCGGTCGCTCAGCTCGCAAAGAAGCGCGACGTAACCCTTTCGGACGGCGCCGCGAAGATTGCCCTCACGCGCGAGACGTTCGGCCTCGCCGAACAGGGTTCCGGCATCCTCGTTCATCGAGATCCGTTCGCCGAGGATAACGCGGTCTTCCTTGTCTTCACGGGCGGAGCGCCGGAGTTTTGACGCCAGAAACGGCGCGAATTTGTAGAGCAGGAAACCGAGGCCGCCGATGATCACGGCGTACAGCAATATCTGCAAAACAACGGATGTCGAACGCATTCCCTCACTCGAGCCCTGCGGAACCTGCATTTCGGGGAAGTTGTCGTTCAGCCATCGGTCGAGTGCCTTGCGGATCCGGTCGAGCCAGCTTTCCTTCGGCGGTTCCGGCTTCTGGAATTCGATCCGGCGGAGAATTTCCGCCAGCTTGCGCTTGTCTTCGTCCTTCGTCCGTTCGCCGGCCGCGACACCCTCGAGTTCGGCGATCTTCAGTTCGATCGCTGCAAAACGCTCGTCGATCTCGTTCAGGATCGTGACGCGTTCGGCGGGAGCTTCGTTCATCCGGTTGAACTTTTCGACCAACCAGCGACCGTCGATCTCGATTATCGTTCCATCGACCTCGACGCGCCGCAGCGCGGAGTCCGATTTGGTCAATTGCTCGCGAAGGTCGCTTTGATATTCGCGCACTTCGGTTTCCGTAAAATCTCCGTCGCTCGCGATCGCCGCAAACCGGTCGATGCTGTTCCTCGCATTCCTGACCGCGGATTTGTATTCCGCGAGCGTTCCGCCAAAGACGGAAACAGCGGCAGCGAGAACCAAGATTGCGACGGCTAACTTCACTTTAATCCCAACGTCGTCAGCGACGACTTTCTTTCCGGACCATATTCCGGATTCGTAACGATCCCGTGGGCGAGCGCCGGCTGCAGAGGATTTATAAAATCCACCGGCACCGCCGGAATTTCCCCGAGCCGCCGCGCCGCCATCAATTCGATGTCGTATCCCTCGTGCCGGACTCGTTCGTCAACATACAGCAAGCAAAGCCCGATCATCCATACCGGTATCAAGAGGATCATACTCGCCTGCCAGATGAATTGATTGGCGATCTCGTACCAAGCCGGTACGGCGTCCGGATCGACCGCGAAACGCCAGATCTCGACGCCGTTGACCCAAGCGTACCAGCCGAGCGGGACATAAAGCAGCGCCAATGCCGAATAGATCGCGAGGAGCGTGAAGATCACCAATCCGGCCAAACGTTTGACGTTCCCGCTGGCGAGCGACGCGCTGCGTCCGATCGCCGCCATCAGGGACTGGCCCTCGACGAGCATTACCTGCGGCACGTATGCGAATCGTGACGCGAGGAGGAAAAAAAGCCAAAGCGTCAGACCGATCAGGAACAGCGAGAAAGTGATCGAGACGATCGTTGCCAGAAACGGCGAAAAAGAGAACGCGGCGACCGTCACCGCAACTGCCAAAAAAACGAGGATCAAACCGACATAGAACAAGAAGATTCCGACCAATCCGAGGAGCACGGTGATGATCGTCGAGGCGGCGATCAGTCCCGGGACACGGCCGCGGACGGTTTTATAGGTCTCGCGAAAAGTGATCGGCTCTTCAAACAGGAGATGTCTTACAAAAACGCGCGCCGCGCCGCCCATAATCGTCAGCGCGGCGATCATTTCGACGAGCCAAATGATCAGGTTTCCGAACCAAAGAAAAACATAATAAACCACGGTCTCGCCGGGATTGTTGACCGAATCGAGCGTGAACAATGAGCGCCCGAGAATAGTCCAAGTTACCGAGATGATCGTGCCGGCGAGTATCGGCGGCGTCGCGATCCAGATAAATGTCCAGAAATTCTTCCGATACAGGCGAATCGCGCGGTCGATAAGATCGCCCGCACCGAGTGGTTTCAGAGAAAGTTGAGAAGTGGACAACAGTGAGCCGCTCATTAAGATGGGCTCAGTATATCGCTTTTTCGAGCGCGTTCAAACAAAAAAGTCCGCCGGAACCGGGTCCGGCGGACGTCGAGCAATTCGGCTTTTCGGCCAATTAGAACTCAAAGCGGGCCGCAAACTGAATCTGCCGCGGTCCGAATTCTCCCGTGATCTGTCCGAACGACGTGCTGTTGATATTGGCAAACTGCGTGTTCTGAACAAGGTTCACATTGTTGAGCATATTGAACGCTTCCATACGGAGCTGGATGCGCATCGTTTCACCAAAGCGGATGCTCTTGAGAAGCGCCGCGTTGATGTTGAAATAGCCCGGACCGTCGATCAGCGCTCTGCCGATATTTCCGGTTTGCCCCGGATTGACGTTAAAGAACGACTGACCCGAGAAGGTCGCCGAGCCGAAACCACCGGACGCCTGGCCTTGGGCGTTGATGACCGATGGGTTGATCCAGTAAATACGTCCGTTCTGCTCAAAGATCCCGACCAACGACCGAATCTGGTCGTTCGTCAGGTTCGAAAACGCAGTCTGACGAGCCGAACGTCCCGCGCGGTTGTACGTTCCGCGGGTATCGACGAACGTGATAGGCGCTCCCGAGTTCCACTGAACGAGACCCGAGACTTCAAACCCGCCGAAGATCTTGTCGACCCAGCCGCCCTGATTCAGGAACATCTTGCCTTTGCCGAACGGCAGCTGATAGATGCCGTTGAAGTTAAAGACGTGTGTCTGGTCGAAATCAGCGCGCTGTTCGTCCCACTGCTTGTTGTTGTTGTCCAGGTACGGTTCGAGAAGTGCCTGCGATGTACCGATGGCATTCGTCAGGTTCTTCGAGAACGTATAGTTGCCCTGGAAGTAAAGACCGTTCGCGAACCGCCGACGAACTTCGAACTGAACCGAGTTGTAGTTATACTTCCCGTCGTTCACGAAATAGTCGATGATTCCCGTTCCCGGGTTCGGCAGGAAGTTGATCCGCGGAACATTGTTCGGGCTCGCAACCGTCGGCATATTGTTGAAGTTAGCCGTGCTGTTGATGAACGAGACCGCGAGATCCGCAGGTGTTCCGTTCGACAGGTTGTTGTTGAACGTAGTGGACGAAAGACCACCCGTTCCGACAACAAGCCGGCCGGCCCCCGGTGTGTTGGTATTGATGAAGATCGAAAGCGGCTGGCAACCCGCTGCTACGCAAAACGCATTCCCGGTCAACGCGAAGTTGGCGCGGGCGCGTTCGAAGTCGGCGAAGAAGCCGTTGTTGAAGATATCAACCTGGCCGAGATCGACGCCGCGGGCAAGGTTGTTGCTCCGCGTTCCGACGTAGCGAATTTCAAACGCCGTGTTGCCGAAGAACTCGCGCTGGAATCCGACGCTGTACTGCTCGATCTTCGGAGTCTTGATCTTCGGATCGATGCCGTAAACGACGCCGAAGAAGTTGCCGATGCCAACATCATTGTTTTGGATGTAGGTCCTCGGCGGCGTGATGAACGTCGGAAGCGGAACCGTCGGGACACCCGATGCGAGTCGTCCGTTCTGGTTGCCGAGCGTCACGCCCGTACGACCCGCGCCGGCGTTGTTGCCCGCGGCATTATTGATCGAGGTTATGATCGAGTCGTTGCCGTAAATGTGGCTGTATCCGGCACGGATAACCGATTTCCCGGCGCTTCCGAACATGAATTTGCCGATGCCGCCATTAAAATCAGGAGACCAAGCCACGCCGAGATTCGGTGCGAAGTTGTCCCAATCAGTTTTGTAGTAGGCGTTCTTCCGGCCCGAATTTCTGCCGATGAAGTCGTACGTGCCTCTTGGATCAAGAAGCGATGGAATCGGATTGTTGATATCCGAAATAACAGGCTCAAACGCAATACCGTTCTTAAGCCGCAAAGCCGGGAAGAGTTCGTAGCGAACACCCAGGCTGAGCGTCAGGCCCTTTCCGACGAGCCAGCGGTCCGCCAGATAAGCCGAGTGGTTCTCGTAACGGAACGGCGTGTACGTCGTCGCGTCGCGGACAAACCCCGAACTCGTGTCGCGGAGATTGAACGACTGCGCAACGGTCGTGAAACCGCCGCCGAGCAGTGCAAGCAAACCGTTGGCCGTACCCAACTGGGTCGTGCTGATTCCGCCGATGCTTGTAAAGTTAGCCGTGCCAAAGGTTGGCGTGGCCGTTCCCGTGCCGATCGTAACCGTCGGCAGATTGGCAACGTCGTTGTACGCGTTGACGCGGAAGATCTGCACCTGAGCGCCGAAACG
This sequence comes from Pyrinomonadaceae bacterium, assembly GCA_041752475.1. Taxonomy (GTDB): domain Bacteria; phylum Acidobacteriota; class Blastocatellia; order Pyrinomonadales; family Pyrinomonadaceae; genus JAFDVJ01. Next base: position 23,409 of record JBGSWK010000004.1, read on the forward strand.
GAACGTATGGTTCTTCCAGATCCAGTCAACATTGTCCTGGAAGTTGAATGCCTTGGTCGTACGGCCCTGGCTGCGGAAAGGGTTTTCCGGGTTTGTTACCAGGGTCGGCGCGATGTAGTAATCCGGAAGCGGGTCCGTGCTTTGAAAAGGAACAACGCTCGTAAAGATGCCGCCCCGGAACTCGTTGACGATGTTCGACGTGAAAACACGGCGATATGCCATCGTGAACTGAATGTTTTCCGAAAACTGGACAACGCCCGGGATCGTCGTGAATTTCGTTGTGTCGACGTCGGGTCGCAGATTGGATTCCTTGTTGTAGTTATAAACGCCAAGGATCGAGTCCTTATCGGTCATATCGACGTCGATACGCGTTGAATACTGGTCGCGCGTCTGGTCTGAGGCGCGGAGCAGGCGATAGCCCGCCGTGTTCAAACCGTCGCCGCCCGTGAAATTGCTCGTCGTCGGAAGTCCACCAATAACGCGAGCCGCGATCACCGGATCGATCGATGCCGGAACCTGCGAGAACGTGCCGCCGAGTGAGCGGGCCCAGCCGAGAAGATCGGGGATAGTACAGGTCGTGCCGACCGTCGTCGACGGACAGAACGGCGTGACGGCCGTGCTGTTCGTGCGAGTGTACGTGAATCCGCCGGCGCGGGCTGTCGGTGTCAGGATCGTGCGCGTCGCCACGGCCGTAACCGGATCTTTGATTCCTTCATAAGCAAAGAAAAAGAATCCCTTGTTCTTGTAAAAGTACTTTCCGCCCGTGCCGAACGCCGGGATCGGGACCGGGCCGCTCAATTTGCCGCCGTATTGGTTACGGTTGCGGAACGGTCGAACCTGTCCGGATCGGTTATTGAAAAAGCTGTTCGCGGCGAATTCCGAGTTGCGGTTGTAGGCGAACAAAGCGCCGTGGAAATCCTTCGTGCCGCGCGGAGTCACGAGACGGATCTGCGCGCCGCCGTAACCCTGATCCGCTTCCTGGTTGCCGGTCGAGATCGTGAACTCGCCGGTGTCGTCCACTGACGGACGTCCCGGAGCGAAGTCCGTTGCGTTCGTGCGGATGAACGTATCCTGAATGTTGATACCGTCACGGGTAATGTTCGTGAACGTGGTACGCATTCCGTTGATTGTCGTATTGTTCGCAGAGTTGCTCGCGACGCCGGCTTGCAGGGTCGTCAAACTCAACGGGTTGCGCGTGATCAGTGGCAGCGACAGAATTTGCTGCGGACTGACCGTGTTTGAAATCTGCGCCGTGCCGGCGGTGACGACGTCGGCACCTGCCGTGACCGTCACGCTTTCTTGGATGTTTCCGACTTCGAGAGCCGGGTTCAAACTGTATTCGCGCCCGACGTCGATCTTGACCTCATTTGCGACATATTGTTTGAATCCGTTGGCGGTAATTTTTACCGTGTACGTTCCGAATTCCAATGGCGGGAATAGAAAGTTCCCCTCCGAATTCGTGGTTGCTGTGATCTCTTTGCCTGTCTTGTTGTCGACTGCGGTCACGGTCGCACCCGGCAGCGCGCCGTCGGGTCCTGAAACCGTACCGGAAAGCCTTCCGGTTGTACCTTGTCCAAAGGCGGCCAAGGCCGTGACGACTGCAAGCAAAAAGCTGATCAAAAGTCTCTTCATTTGCTCCTCCTTAATCTGTAGCTATTCTCAATTGATAAAGACGGAAAACAACCTCGCACCATCAACTTTCGTGCCAACAGTAAAGTCATTGCGAATAAACGGTTTAGCGATTTGTTCAGCGTTTTGTCGAACTAAAAACGATACTTTTGTACAAAAAAATGAATGCCATCAGACCGGAGCGAATATGCGACCTTAAACCCAGAATACGCAATAGAGAATCTTCTTTGCCCGCGAAATACGCGAAATACGCGAAAACGTTCTGGAAAAAAATATCTTTTAGCGTTTTTCGCGTGATTCGCGGGCAAACCGTACCTCTCAAGAAACACACTTTTCAAGTGCCTGATACAAAGGGACATCACTTAGTCCGTGTTTCTTCGGCACGCCGTTCGCCAATCTGGCGAACGGACCGCCATTTCGTAATTCGGGATCAAATCTCTCAGACATCTACGTGTTCTCTGTGCCTATGTGGTGAAAAAACTCAGAAGAAGAAAATATGTCAAAGGTGATACGAATCGGCGGAGTATTTTGAAGAGCAAACGAAAAGCCTCGGCGGCGCGGCATCCGAAGAATCTCTCAAGAATCACAATTTTCAAGTGCCTGATGCAAAAGGACTTAGCTTAGTCCGTGTTTCTTCGGCACGCCGGTGCCGGGAATCTCGCTGAATTCCGGGTTGTTTTCGTGGTTTGGAGTGAGTATGGACAAGATCGGGGTTATCCCGTTTTCGATCGCGTAAAATCGGCCGGTTCTCAAGGCAATACCCAGCCGACGAAGGCTAGGTTCTCGGCTGGATGTTGTACGTTTTGATCTTCGAGTTCAGGGTCGTGGCGTTGAGCCCGAGGAGTCGGGCCGCTCGCGATTGATGGCCGCCGGTCTGTTCAAGCGCGCGGCGAATGAGGTCGATCTCGAACCTCTTGACCTCATCGTAAAAATTAACCCCGCGCGAAATGTCGATTTCTCCCGAAACGCCTTCGGTGCTGCGCATCATTTCCATCCCGAGGTCCGGATCGCGAACTTCCGGCCGGAGACATTCGACCGTGATCTCGTCTGTCGGCGCGATCACCACGGCGCGCTCGATAATATTCTCGAGTTCGCGGACATTTCCCGGGTAATAGTAGCTTTCGAGCAGCGACAGCACTTCAGGCGAAAGGACCTCACTAATCTGACGCGCGTTTTCCTCGTTGTATTTGCGGATAAAATGCTGCGTCAGCGGCAAGATGTCGTCGCGCCGGTCTCGCAGCGGAGGAAGTTCGATGGGAACAACGGATAGTCGATAGTAAAGGTCTTCGCGAAACGTGCCGTTCTTTACGGCCTCCTTCAAGTCGACATTCGTCGCTGCGACGATCCTCACGTCGACCTTTGTCGGCGTCGTATCGCCGAGCGGCGTAAACTCTCGCTCCTGAATGACGCGGAGCAAACGGACCTGCGTTTCCGGGCGCAGATCGCCGATCTCGTCGAGGAAGATCGAACCGCTGTCGGCGACGTCGAAAAGTCCCTTCTTGGCGGCGACCGCCCCCGTGAACGCGCCCTTCGTGTGTCCAAAAAGTTCGGACTCGAGAAGTTCCGACGGGATGTTGGAACAATTGACGACGACGAATTGCTCGTCGGCGCGCGGACTCGCCTCGTGAATCGCTTTGGCGACGAGTTCCTTCCCGGTACCCGACTCGCCCGTGATCAGTACAGTTGAACGCGCCGGCGCGACACGGTCGACGAGCCGGAAGACGTTTTCCATTACCTCCGAGCGACCGATGAACCCTTCGCGGCGAACGGCCCGCGTCATCGCCTGGCGGAGGACGACCCGCTCTTCTTCCTTGCGGCGGGTCTTGATCCCTTTCGCGACCATCGCCAGGATCTGTTCATTCTGGAACGGTTTGCGAATACAGCCCTCGGCGCCCTTTTCCCAGGCCGATATCGCGGTGTCAAAGGTGGCGTACGCCGTAACCATCAGCACGAAAGCGTCGGCGTCAAACTTGATGATCTCCTGCAGCGCGGTGAGTCCGCCCATTCCGGGCATCGAGACGTCCATCAACACGACGTCGTAAGGTCTTTCAGAATAGGCCTCGATCGCTTCTTCGCCATTGCGCGCAAGATCGACCTTGTAGCCCGCTCCCGAGAGAATCGTCTCGAGAACGTCCCGCATGATCTCTTCATCGTCGCAAATTAATACCGATCCTTTCTTCCCCATAATCCGGATGTTAATTGTAAATCTTTAAGTGTTAATTGAAAATGGCCGATCCAAGAATAACAATAAAGCCAATGACGTATGACCCGATCGCCGAACGCTATGACCGCTTGATGTTGCCGCTCGAACGACGTTTTCTCGGACGCTGGCGCCGAGAGGCCTTGTCGTTTCTTCCGCAGAACGTTCGAATTCTCGAGATAGGGGCCGGAACCGGCGCCAATTTCCCGTTCTACCCGCCGTCAATCTGCGCCGTCGCGTCGGAGGTATCAGCCGGAATGATCGGAAAGGCCCGTCCGCTCGCAAATCGGATCAACCTCGTTCAAGCCAACGCCGAATCCCTGCCGTTTGCCTCACAGTCGTTTGATGCGGCGTTTGCGACTTTGGTTTTTTGTTCGCTTGCGAATCCACGCTCCGGATTTTCGGAACTTCGCCGGGTGGTCCGACCGAACGGGAAGATCGTGCTGCTCGAACACGTACGGCCCAACGGGTTATTGGGGTACGCGTTCGACGCTTTCAACGTGGTTTCGATGGCCTTGATCGAGGATTGTTTTAATCGTAGAACCGCCGAACTTGCGGAGCAATCGGGACTTAGAATACTCGAACTAAGAAAGAAAGCCCTCGGTGCCTTTAACCTGATCGTTTGTGAGAACCCGCCCATCTGCGGGAACAGTTCGGAGTAGCTGTAAGTTGATAGCTAAAAGCTGATAGGACGCCCCAACTTTCAGCTATCATCTATTACCTACTCCGAAAAAAATTGCCCGAGAACCGCATTCAAGGTTCTCGGGCAAAATCCGCGATCCCAAATCCCAAATCCCAAATCCCAAATCGCTACGGTGTGTATGCCGACGGCACCGGCACGTCGGTCGATGCGCCGAAGATCTGGATCAGCAGTC
>JBGSWK010000005.1:0-2704 GCA_041752475.1 Pyrinomonadaceae bacterium
AAGTGACTGAAAAAAGACGATTTATACAGTGCGTGTTTCTTCGGCGCGCCGTTCGACGGACACTGGGTGAAACATCGCCGCCGGCCGCGTCAGCGGCATGGTGAGTTTAGCCGTGGGTTTGAACCCACGGTAAGCTTCGAATAAGTGCCCGCGTCGCGTCAGCGACGATTGAATCAGCCGTCGCTGACGCGACGAAATCCCGGCAATGCGAGGTCCGTGGGTTGAAACCCACGGCTAAATTCAAGGCATCGCTACGCGATTCGGATTTGGCCGACGACTCACGGTATCGCTAGGCGATTCGGATTTGGCCGGCGACTCACGGTATCGCTAGGCGATTCGGATGGACGGATCGTCGAACCCCGGCAATCCAAAATCCAAAATCTAAAATCGAAAATCCAATTGGGTGTTGCGCCCGATGCGCGGTGCGTGTCCGCCCGTCTGCTTGATCCGCTGCCGGCGGCGGCGAGAACGGTCGCGCCGACCGCCCAGCTCTCAAGAAACACATTTTCAAGTGACTGAAACAAACGGATTTATACAGTTCGTGTTTCTTCGGCGCGCCGTGCGGCGTCAAACCGATTGGACGGCTATTGCGTAATTCGGGTTTAATCATTTCCCGCTTCGATGACCTCGAAACTCGTCGTGATCTCGGCCGCCGGGCGGACGGTGGCCGCGACGGAACAATATTTCGTGTCTGAAAGCTCGATCGAGCGCGCGACGGCCTGTTCTGAAACGTCGTGCCCGTACACCAAATGGTGAACGTGGAACGCCGTGAACGAGCGCGGATGGTCGTCGCGGCGCGTTCCCGAGATCTCGGCGCGATAGGCAGTGATCCGTTGGCGTTTCTTCTTCAGGATCGAAACGACATCGACCGCCGTGCACGCCGCAACTGAAATCATCAGCAGCTCGACCGGCGACGGCGCCGTCTTTTTTTCTCCATTGGTATCAACAGTTATCGAATGTCCGCTGGGTGAGGTCCCGATGTAAAGGTCATCTCCTGCCCATTGAACAACCGCTTTTGCTTGAATATCAGACATCATTAAGTCTCCTGTGCTTGTACGTAGTTAAGGTCTTTGTCCTGCGTATCTAATTATAGGTTTTTCGGCGCGGTTAATAAACCGGATTTGCGAACAACGCCGTGGCACGTAAACTGCTTCAAAGATAGTGCGCGAGAAATCGAAGGTACGAATACTCGCGAAAGAGGAGCAAGGAAAAAGACAAAATGAGCAGATTCAAAAGAACATTCTCGGTCCATTTGGCGTTGATTTTGGCGGTCTTCGGTTTTGCCGGCAGCGCGTTTTCGCAGAAGTCGCCGAACCAGCGCGATGTCAGCGGGATATTGCGCAACCTCGACTCGAAGGTCGACGACTTGCGTTATAGCCTGCGATACGGATTGCGCGATTCAAGCGACGTCGATTCGCTCGAAAACAATGTTATCGAACTCAACCGCGTCGTGCGGTCGTTTCAGGCGAATTTCAATCAACGGCGCGAGAATTCCGACGACGTTCTCGATGTCCTGAACGCCGCGAAAGTTGTTTCCGATTATCTCGGGTCGAACCGCGTCAACAACACCGTCCAAAAGGATTGGTCCGACGTCCGCACGCTGCTCGACCGTCTCGCTTCGAATTACTCCGTAAACTGGAGTTGGACCGACGGCAGCCGTTCCACGCGGACCTATTCGACGACGTCTTCAAACTCGCTGACGGGAACGTATCAGCTCGACAACACCCGCAGCGAAAACACCCGCGACATCCTTGAAAACAGCAACATCTCAGACACCGAGCGCCGCGATCTTGAAGCCAAGCTCGAAGCCGCCGAACAGATCGCGATCGAGATTCGCGGCAATCAGGTGACGCTTGCCTCGACGCGGGCTCCGGCCGTGACGTTTACGGCCGACGGGCGAACGAGAGTCGAGAATTCGAATGGCAAAAATATCCGCGTCCGCGCGCTTCTCAACAAACAGGAACTGACGATCTCGAGCCTCGGCGGCGAATCCGATTACACGATCACCTTCGCGCTCCAGGACGGCGGACAGGCGCTCAAGGTCACGCGACGCATCACGACGGGCTATTTGACGCAAACGGTCTTCGCCGACAGTTTTTACAACAAAACGGATCAGACCGCACGGCTCGACCTCAGTACCGACGTGACTCCGACGGTCGCGGACACGGATTCCAACACGGATACGGATACCGACAACCGGACTTATTCGTCGAACGACCCCAACGACCTGCCGAACACCGACCGGAACTACGATCCGAACGTCCCGACGACGCAAAATACGCGGACCGGCGACTTCATCGTGCCGAACGGAACCGTCGTCACGGGTATTCTGGAGAACGACCTGTCGACGAAGATCTCGCAGAACAACGATAAATTCAGATTGACGGTCCAGTCGCCGAACGAGTTTCGCGGCGCGACCATCGAAGGCTACATTACCGGCGTGGACCGCTCGGGCAAGGTTTCCGGGCGATCGCAGATAACCTTCAACTTTGAGCGGATCACGCTCCGCAGCGGCGAAACCTACGAATTCGCGGGTTATCTTCAAACCGTGACCGATCAGAACGGCAAGACCGTGAAGATCGACAATGAGGGCGGAGTAAAGGGCGACAGCCAGACCAAAGAGACGGTTAAACGCGGCGGGATCGGCGCCGGCGCGGGTGCTCTGATCGGCGCCATTCTCGGCGGCGGCAAGGGCGCGGCGATC
>JBGSWK010000006.1:0-142483 GCA_041752475.1 Pyrinomonadaceae bacterium
ACAAAGCCCCACCCGCTACCGCAGGTGGTACTGACGCGGCCGGGCCGAAGAGCAGTTCGGAGCCGTCATCGAGACAGAAGCTCATCGAATCGTCGTTGTAGTCTCTCCCACATTCAGGGCATCTTTTCATAAGGTCCTATTCCGGCAAACCCATGCGTTTCAAAATGTTCTTAAATCGCGGATCGTCTCGCAGTGGTTGGAACTGCCGGATCCAACGGGAAGAGGCCAACCGTCCATCAGGGGACACAAGTTCTTTGTCCAACCACGCGAATGCCTTATCTTTGTCGCCGAGGGCAGCGTAGATCGTTGCAAGGTCGGATGCGTTTGCCTTCTTGTCTTCGTATCTTATTTCCAACTCCCGGGCCAGCTCTAACGCTTCTTTCGTCCGCCCGGACGCTGCGAACGCGGCTCCGAGATCCGCGATCGAGTACGAATGCCGGTTGCCCAGTTCCACCGACTTTTGAAACTCGGCGATCGCCTCATCATTTCTCCCGGATTTCAGATACAACCACCCGATCGTGAAGTGGCCGCCGGGGAAATTCGGATCGAGCTCGATGATCTTTTGGCAAACCTCGATCGCCGCCTGGTGATCTCCCTTCATCTCCAACATCTGTGCGAAATTCTGACTTATGATGCTCGACATCGGGTCGATCTCATGAGCACGGGTTATCATCGCGTGCCCCTCTTCCTTCCTTGCCAGCGCATAAAGAAGAACGGAGTACCAATGACGAGCAGTTGCGTAGTTGGGATTGATCTCGATCGCCCGTTTGTATTGAGTTTCTGCCTCTGCCCATTGCCATTTGCTGTAGTGAAGCTGGCCGAGCGTTGCGTGCGGTTCGGCCAATTGCCCATCAAGATCGATCGCCTTTCTGGCAAACGCCTCAGCCCGGGACCTTGAATCGGGTGGAGCATCCGAAGCCCAGTCGGGCAATAGGGCATAAGCGTCAGCCAGCCCGGAATACGCCAAGGCATAATTTGGGTCCCGATCTATAGCGGTCTGAAACTGTTCGATCGCCTTGTACATGTTTTCTCCGGTTCGCTTGTTCCAATAGTAACGGCCTCTCAGATAAGCCTGATAAGCTGCCGGGTCGGTCGTTGCCTGCTTTGATACCTTGGTCTCGTCTGTTCCAGAAAGCCGGGGTGAAAGCTTGGCTGAAACGTCTTTGGCGATCTCGCTCTGGAGCGATACTAATTCCGCTTGCCGCCGTTGGTATTGCTCGCTCAAGATGACGCGATTTTTTTGAACCTCAACAAGTTCAAGACTCAGGGTCAGTTGATCGCCCCTCTGGTTTACGCGGCCATTGAGTACCGCCTGAACATTTAACTCTCTACCGATCGCGGGGATATCCGTGTCTTTGCCTTTGTAACGAAAGACCGCAGACCGAGGCTTTACGTCCATATCCGGAATGCTCGACAAACTCTTAATGAGCGTTTCCGTCATGCCGTCTGATAGATATTCGACGTCTTCGTTTTTGCTCTCGTTGACAAAAGGCATCACCGCGATCGATTCGATCTTTTTGGTTGGCGAAAGATATTTGTAACCGAAGAACCCGCCGACCAATACTGCTATGGCGACCACCGTTGCAATCAGCGGCTTCGCCGCTCGATGTGCGGAAAAGCTACCCTTTTCCGCAAGCCCGCCCAAAGATTCCCGAGGCTCCGCCTCCGCTCCGCGAGGCAACACAGCAGTCTGTTCCGTAGTATGGATCTGCGCACGAGTCGGAGCCTCGCCAGGTGCCGCAGTCGAGTGCAAGATCGCGGTCTGCGGTTCGTCGGACGGGAACCCAGTCGCTACCGCACCCGGTTCTGACCTTGCCGGGCCATAGAGCAACTCCGCTCCGTCATCGAGACAGAACATCATCGTATTGTCGTACTCGCGACCGCATTCAGGGCATCGTTTCATAACATTCTATTCCGGCAGATTCAGGCGTTTGAGCATGGCCTTGAATCGCGGCTCGGTGCGTAGGTCGTCAAGTTCCGGCATAACTGCGTAATAAGTCGAATATGGTCCGCGGTCGTCAATTTCCTTTTCGAGCCAATCCAAAGCTTCCTCTTTTTCGCCAAGCCCAACGTGGATCAGCGCAACGGCAGTGCCGGGAACGTATCGCTGTGACGATGCCTGCTTTAACTCGGCCAGGAGTTTAACCGCTTCATCCCGCTGTCCGGATTTTGCCAGAAAGAACCCCAGATCTCCTTTTCCTGTGCTAGAACCGCTCAGTTCAATATACTTACGCATTTCGGCTATTGCTACCGGTTTCATGCCCTTTTGCCAATGCGCCAAACCTAAGCCAGAGAGGGCGTTAGCAAAATTCGGGTCGAGAGAAAGAACACGTTGATATTGAACGATCGCCTCGTCATAGCGACCGGCGTAAAGTAATACGTCACCAAGATTTGTTCCAATTATCGGAGAAAGCGGATCCAGCTCCTCGGCTCGCCTCAACGCCGCAATGGCCTCGTCAAACCGTTTCGTCGGGTAAAGCACATCTCCGCCCAGCCAGTGATAGGCAGTCGCGTAGTTCGGATCGAGTTCGATGGCCCGGCGGATCTCCTTTTCCCCCGCAACCCGATCGAATTCATAAAAGGTAAAATACGCTTCGAGAGCGGCGTGTGGAGCTGCCAGGGAATCGTCCAGTTCTAATGCCCTCAAAGCAGCCGCTTTTGCCTGTGGCATACTGTCTTTTGATGAGGCGACGTTATACTGCGAAAAAAGAACGTACGTTTCGGCCAAACCTGCATAGGCGAGTGCGTAGTTCGGGTCTTTCTCGATCGCTTGCTTGAAAAACTCAGCCGCCTGCTTCAGCGAGTCGATCGATCGTCTGTTCCAGGCAAAACGGCCTTTTAGATAAAGTTGGTAGGCTTCTGGATTTGCCGTGTAGGTCTTCTCAACTTTGGCTGCATCGGCGCCCGATAATTTTGATTTCAGTTTGCTTGAAACATCGCGGGCGACTTCGCTCTGCAACGCCACGAGATCCGAGCCCTTTCGCTCATATTTATTGCCCCAAATTGTGTTCTCGGTCAGCCCGTCGATAAGCTCCACGCTCAGCGTCAACTGATCGCCCCGCTGCACGACGCGGCCGGTCAGGATCGCCTGAACACCTAAATCCGAAGCCACCTTTTTCGGATCGATCTCTTTTCCCTTGTAACGAAAGACGGATGAACGGGCCTTTACGCTCAGGTTCGGTATCTGCGAAAGGCTGTTGATGAGCGTCTCGGTCATCCCGTCCGAGAGATATTCGCCATCAGGATTACCTCTCTCATTAACAAACGGCATCACGGCGATGGATTCGATCTGTTTGGTTGGTGAGAGGTATCTGTAACCGAAGAAAGCTCCAACCAGAACCAACGCAGCCACGACCACTACCGCCAGCGGCTTTGCCGCTCTATTTGCGGAGAAGCTATGCTTCTCCGGCAGCCCACCCAAAGATACCGGAGGCTCCGCCTCCGCTCCGCGAGGCAACACAGCAGTCTGTTCCGTAGTATGGATCTGCGCCCGCGTCGGAGCCTCAACACTGGCCAAGATCGCCGTCGCCGGTTCGTCGTCGCCGGACAAAGCCCCACCCACTACCGCGGGTGGTACCGACAAAGCTGGGCCGTAGAGCAACTCCGCTCCGTCATCGAGACAGAACATCATCGTATTGTCGTACTCGCGACCGCATTCAGGGCATCGTTTCATAAGATTCTATTTCGGCAAGCCCATTCGCTTCAGTATTGCCGCGTAACGCTTGTCGTTCGTGAGTGAACCAAACTTTGCGATCCGCCTGAACTGCAACACCAATTCAAAGCCGCGGTTATCAACGTCCTTTTCGATCCATTCAAAAGCTTTGTCTTTATTGCCTAGTGCCGCATATACTTCGGCGATCTGAACTCCAACTGAGTTTTCTTTTGCGTAGGCTGCTTCCAGGTCTTTGATTATCGCCTTTGCATTCTCCGTCTGCCCGTTTTTTGCATAGGCAACTCCAAGGTTGGCAATAAATCTACGGATCTTTCCATTCGTTAATTCGACCGCCTTTTTCGCTTCAGCCAAGGCATCCGCATTGCGTCCTTGTTGCAGATATACGCAGCCCATTAAATTAGGTCCCCCGGGGAAATTGGGGTCCAGATCTTCAACTCTTTTGGCAAACTCGATCGCGGACTCAGGATCAAGCTTGTCCCGGCAGTAATGAGTTGCAAGGTTGTAATTGACAATTACTGACAATGGCTCAAGCTCGTACGATTTCTTAAGCGTCAACGTGGCTTCATCGACCCTTCCCTGCGTTATCAGGTATTCATGGTACCATCTGTGCGCATTCGCATAGTCCGGGCTCAATTCGATCGCCCGCAGGAATTCCTTTTCGGATTCAGCCCAATTCCACGAGTACAAATTTACGTATGCAAGTGATGCGTGAGCCTCTCCAAGCGAATCGTCGATCTCAATGGCTCGTTTTGCGAATTGCCTCGCTCTGGATAAGGAATCGACCGGAAAGTCGTCATCCCACCAGGGGAAGACAGCATACGAATCGGCGAGACCGACGTAAGCGAGGGCATATTGCGGGTCCTTTTCCGTAGCTGCTTTGAACTGCTCGATCGCTTTTCTAAGGTTGGCGCCATCCCTTTTGTTCCAGTAATACCGTCCCTGAAGATAATCTCTGTAAGCCTCCGCGTTGGCGGTGTAGCTTTTCGCAATTTTCTCTGCTTCAGCACCCGTTAGCCTTGTTTTCAGACGGCTCGAAACATCTTTGGCGATCTCGCTCTGAAGCGAAACAAGATCCGACTGTTTTCGTACATATCGCTCGCTCCATAGCACCGCGTCTTTTTGGACATCGACGAGTTCCAGACTCAGCGTCAATTCCTCCCCGCGTTGAACGATCCGGCCATTCAATACCGCGTCCACATTCAATTCCTGCCCGATAGTTTTCGCGTCAGTTTTCAATCCTTTGTAACGAAAGACAGATGAGCTTGGCTTGACGTTCAAATTTGGCAGTTTGGACAAACTGCCGATCAGCGTCTCGGTCATTCCGTCAGACAAATATTCAACTTCTTCATTTTTGCCTTCGTTGACAAACGGCATCACGGCGATCGACTCGATCTGCCTCGTCCCGCCGCTCTTCGCCAAAAAGCCGAAGTAAACGGCCACCGAGATCACGATGACGACAAACAAGCTGATGACCGCGGTTGCGGCCTTGTGGCTCTTTGCCTGGGTGACGGCGTATTCGAGGTTTGATGACGAGGTCGTGACGTTTTGTGTCGCGGCATCTTGCCCCCCAAAAGTAGATTCGCCGCCACTGAGCATCTGGGTCGCATTCTCAGTCAAGGCATTGAACGTCTCGCGATTCGGAACGGCCGAGCGTTCCAGCTCGCCCTGAATGTCGAGGTTCCGCCGCAGGTTCTTGAGATCGATCAGCAGATCACGCGCCGTCTGATACCGCATCTCCTTGTCTTTCGTCAGCGTCTTGCGGACGATCCGCTGCATTTCGTCGGGGACGTTCTCGAGCAGTTTCGGCTCCGTCTCGAGGATCGCGACGATCGTGTGGTTCACCGTCTCTCCCGAAAAAGGAAGCCGTCCGGCGAGCATTTCATATAGGACGACACCGAGGCTCCAGATGTCTGTCCTCGCGTCCGTCTCCTTCCCGCGCGCCTGCTCCGGAGACATGTACGAGACGGTTCCCATCACCATCCCCGGAGCGGTCAGATTTTGGATTTTGGATTTTGGATTTTGGATTTCGCCTTTGAGCAAAGTTGCTTCATCTTCGCCCGCTCGCTCTTCGCCCCTCGTCCCTCGCTTTTCCGTCAGCTTCGCCAGCCCGAAATCGAGGACCTTCGCATACCCGTCCTTGCGGATCATTATGTTTTCGGGCTTGACATCGCGATGGATGATCCCGGCCTGGTGCGCCGCCGAAAGCGCCTCGGCGACCTGAACGCCGATCTTCAGGATCTGATTGAGCGAGATCGTCTGCTTCGGCGAGAGACTGTCGCGCAGGGTCTTGCCCTCGATGAATTCGGTGACGATGAAGTTTGCTTCATCCACTTCGCCGATCTCAAAGACCGTCAGGATATTCGGGTGGTTCAGCGCCGAGACGGCCTTCGCCTCCTGAATGAAACGGCTGAGCTTGTCGACGTCCTTGCTGAACTCCGGGTTGAGGAACTTGATCGCGACCTTGCGGTCGAGCTTGGTGTCCTCGGCGAGAAAGACCTCGCCCATCCCGCCTTTGCCGATCGGCGAGATGATCTTGTATTGGTTGATCACGCTTCCTGTTTCCATTGTTCTTCCTATTGGGCCATCCCGCTTCTCACTTGACCGGCACGCCCAGCGTGTCGTGGTGCTGTTGGATCAGCGTGCGCAGGTACGGGCCAATAAGTTTGGCCGACTCGAATCCTGCCGCCCTCGCCGCCGCTTCCTGATCCTTTTCGGTTGTGTCGGCGCTTTCAGCGTAATGCTTCAAATCGCGGTACAGTCCGAGCGTGAACAGATCCCACGCCGCGCCCTGGTCGCGCGTAAAGATGAAAGTGCCCGGTCTCTTCAGCGCCCGTTGGTAGGCGTTCTCCATCTCGCGTTCTTTGTAGAGCTCTGCGTGCTTGCCCGGCAGCGCGATGAAGATCTCAACGTGGAAGAAACCGGCCTGCGGGAGCGCCGCTTTCAAATCGGCCAGCGGCGGACCGTTGACATAAAGATCTTCCTGCCACGCGATCAGTTCTTTCAGTCTCGCGGAGAAAGTCTGTTGAGCCTGTTTGCGCTTCTCCGCGCGGTCGGCTTTGTAATAGTCGGAATAACTCCCGACAGGAAGCAACAGCATCAGATCCCACTTGTCGCCCTGCGTGTGACGGATGATGAGCGGTGCCTCGTCACCAATGGCCGCGTAAACCGGTGCTTGCTTCTTGTAATGGTCGATCAGTTCCAATAACCGGCCCGGCGCGGCTTGCACGAAGCGTGCGTTGTACAGATAGGCCGCGTCCGCGGCATGAATTGATTGCCCAAACAAGAATATGAACAAAGCCGTCAGCAAAAATACTCTCATGGTGTTATTTCTCAAATTCCAAACCATCAAACGCATTCGTTTTATCAAATGGCCCGCAAGCATCCCCAATTACAGAACAGGCATTCAGGCTGCCAATGATCGATCAAAGAAACGATGCCCCACATTCACGTCAAGTCCGGCCGCACTCATTTAACACCGGTGAATAGCAAAACGAAGAGCCGATAAGCCCAGGCCAGTTCATTGGCCACGATCCTGTACGCAAGATCGACCTGCTTCTGCGTATTGAAGATATGCGTGCAAAACCGGGTTTTGCGTTGAAGTTGGACGTCAATTGACTGCCCCGATTCTAAACCACCGCCGCTTCGATCCAACCCGCGGCCCGTTCGGCGATCATCGCGACGACTGCGTTCGGATGGCCCCGAGGCACCGAAGGCATCACCGAGGCGTCCGCGACCCAAAGCCCGTCGACGCCGTTTGCCTTCAGTCTCGGCTCGACGACTGCGCCGTCGTCCGAGCCCATACGGCAAGTGCTCGACGGATGATATACCGTCTGCATTTCCTGCGAAGCGTACGCGAGAATTTCATCGGCACTTTGCGCGTCCGGACCCGGCCGAATTTCGCCGGCGTTGAACGCTGAAAGCGGCGCGGTCGCGGCAATCCTGCGCGTCAGATCGGTCGCCGCCAAGAGTGCTGCAGTATCGACACCGTCGACATCGCTGAAAAGCCCAAAGTCGATCGCCGGGGCGGCAAGCGGATCGGGGTCGCGAAGAGTCAGCCGTCCCCTCGAGACCGGAGCGACGACGGCCGCGCCGACCGTAAATGCATCGATCTGCGGCGGCGACAGAAACTGATCCCGGCAATCGAGCGGCGCAAAGATGAGTTCGATGTCCGGAGCGGCCGTCCGATCGCCTCGCGAATTGGCGAACGCAAACGCCTCGATGCCGTTTGAAGCAAGCATTCCGCGCTTGAACAGAACATAATTCAGCAAGCTGCCGACCCGTTCCGCGCTCTTGAAGGTAGACGTGCCGCGGGTCTCGAAAACGATCGGATACACAGGATGATCCTGGAGATTCTCGCCTACTTCCGGGCGATCGGCAATTACGGGAATTTCGAACCGGGAAAGCAACTCGCTCGGCCCGACGCCCGAGTGCATCAGAATCTGCGGTGACCCGAAAGCTCCGGCCGAAAGAACGACGCCGCGCGCCGTGACCGTGCGCTCGACGCCGTCGCGGACGAAAGTTACCCCGGCAGCGCGACCATTTTCGAATTCGATCCTTTTGACCTGGGCACCGGTTATCACTTCCAGATTGGGACGCGACAAAGCGGGAGCCAAGTAGGCGTCGTAACAGCTGAACCGCTTTCCTTTCTTGTGCGCAAGTTCACAGATCCACGCGCCCTCGAATGCCTTACCGTTGTAGGACAATGAATCGCCGAGCCCGCAATTGTGCGCCGCTTCAACAAATGCGCGGGAAATCTGAAGAGCGTTCTTGTTCGGCGAGATGACCATCGGTCCTTCGCGGCCCCGGTCTGGATCATTGTCCTCGCCCGTCCAGGATTCCATACCTCGGAACAGGCCGCGAACATCGTCCCAACCCCAGCCCGCCGCGCCCGCTCCGGCCCATTCATCGAAGTCGGACGGATGACACCACTGATGGATCTGCGCGTTCATATTCGACGATCCGCCGAGCATCTTTCCTCGCGGTGTGAAGATTCGCCGGCCGCCGATCGAGGTTTGCGGTTCGCTTTCGAACGCCCAGTCGTGATCGCTCTTGAAAAGCTTCGTAAATCCGGCCGGGATCGAGACGAATCGGTTGGTCGGCTTTGGACCGGCTTCGATGAGGGTGACGCGCAGTTTGCCTGAGCTGGACAATCGGTTCGCCAGGACACAGCCGGCCGTTCCGGCTCCGATAATGATCAGGTCATTCATAGGATCTTAGCCATTCGCCATTGATTCTACGTGTCAAATCCGTCGCTATTAAGTTCACACAAAATCCGGCCAATCAACTTTCGGCAGTATCAAGTCGATCAGATCCGCGACCGCCTTCCTTCATTCAGGTTTTTGAACCGAGGAAAGACGAAATTGCGTTCGCGATCCGGGCTTCTCGCTCGAACGAATTGAATATCGGCGTTTCTTCGCGCAACGTTTGTTCGCTGGCACCGGTCAGGAACATTCCTTCCTGTTGCAAAACGATAAAGTAAGATTCGCTTTCGTCGCTACTGACCGTTTTCACGTATGCTCCCGTGAACTGACTCATACTGCCTTCTATCACTTCCTTGCGGTGGATGAACCGACGGACGAAAGCGTATTGGTCCGTCGTCTTGTCAAAATAATAGACCTCGCGCAGGGTGCCTCTGAATGAAAGGATAAGACACACCACCGAAGGAATTCCGGTCACCCACAGCGCAAACGAATCGCCGGCGTCAAACCTGAACCAAGAAAGAACGAACAACACCGCGAAAACCAAAAAGCCCGCAGCCGTCAAAAACATAAACAGTGTCGGTCTGTAGTCAAGAATCGTCAGCGACTCAGGCCGCCGAATGATCCGGAGCGGAATCATAAATCCGAACCTCTTGCTGACCATACCCCAAAGCCGGTCTGTCACTGAATAATCATCGTCGTCTATCATATGCAATCATCCGAACGGTCTAAGCCGGAAACGGAACCAACTTCGAGTCAAGAATCTTTCGGTCACGGGTCAGCAGCGGAATCCGCTCGATAATGTGAGTGTCAAGATTCAGCATCCCATTTCACTCCTGTCGAGAAAATATCGCCCTTTATCTTGATCATCCCCTTCATTGAACCGATCAAGCTCAAATTATCCTCTCGGCCAATTGGGATGACTTTTGCGATCGGCTTGCCACGTTTTTCTATTACGATGCCTTCTGCTCCGAGTTCGTCGAAGATCCGCAGACATTCGGCTTTGAACTCGCTCGCACTGATTGTTTTCGGCTTGATCTTCATAGCCCGGTCTTATCAACTATCACCAGTTATTACAGCGAGATGGCGTTTCCGGCATCTCGGTCACTTCACCTTTCCGGGTCCCCAAAGGGCTTTTCCCGAGAATTTTCCGGTATGCTCACCGTTTTTCAACAGTTGGACGCCGTTGACGAAAACGTCGCGGACGCCGACCGCGAACTGGTGCGGGTTTTCGAACGTCGCTTTATCGGCGATCGTCTTTGGATCGAAAATGACGACATCGGCAAAGTATCCGGACTTCAGAAAACCGCGGCGGTCGAGTCCGAGATTCGTCGCCGGCAGTCCGGAAAGCCTTCGGATAGCTTCTTCGAGCGAGATCACCTTTTCCTCGCGAACGTATTTTCCCAAAAGCCGTGCGAAGTTGCCGTAGGCGCGCGGGTGCGGGTTCGATTTCAGAAACGCGCCTTCGGGCGCCATCGACTCGGCGTCCGAACCGAACGAGACCCACGGGTAGCGGATCTGCTTGCGGATATTGTCCTCGCTCATCAAGAAATAAACGGTTCCGACGCGCGACTCGTCTTCAAGAACGAGATCGAGGATCGTGTTTTCCGGATCCGTCCCGCGCATCCGCGCGACCTCGCCGAGCGTCTTTCCTGTCAGCGGTTTGAGTTTTTCGCTTTTGAATCCGATCAGCAGGACCTTGTCCGGCGAACCCGCCATCAGACCCAGGTTTTCCCATTTGTCGGTCGGCGTGCGCATTTCGGCGAGTAACTTTTTGCGGGTTTCGGGATCCTTGATGCGCTTGAACAACTCCGCGTAGCCGCCGTCGAGCGCCCACGGCGGCATCGACGCGTCGAGACCCGTCGCGCCCGCCGGGTATGTGTACATATCGGCGGTGATCTTGAGGCCGCTTTTGCGCGCCGCTTCGACCATCGCCAGCACCGTGTCCATCTTCGCCCAGTTGTCCTTGCCGCCGGCCTTGAGGTGATAGATCTCGGCCGGGATCTTGGCCTCGCGAGCGATCCGCAGAAGTTCTTCGACGGCTTCGACCAGCTGGTTGCCCTCGCTCCGCATATGCGAGATGTACTTGCCTTTGTATTCGGCGGCGACTTTGCACAGCTCGATCAGCTCTTCCGTTTTCGCGTAGAACGCCGGGGCGTAGATCAGCGACGAGCCGATGCCGAGGGCGCCGGCCTCCATCTCTTTGCGGACGAGGTCGCGCATCTGCTGCAACTGTTCGGGCGTCGGCTCGACGTCGTTCTCGCCGAGAACGTACATCCGAATCGTCGTCGCGCCGACGAACGAGGCGACGTTCTGCGAAACTCCGCGTTTTTCGAGAAAATTGAGGTAATCCGAAAGCGTCGTCCATTCGATGTCGTATTTCAGGTCGCCCTGATCGTCCTTCATCGCCTTCTTCATCTTGTCGTTAAGCGGTCCCATCGACCAGCCCTCGCCCATGATCTGGGTCGTTACACCCTGTTTCAATTCGCCGAGCGAGCGCGGGTCGACGAGAAGCGACTCTGTCGACCACGAGAGCATATTGATAAAGCCGGGCGCGACCGCCATGCCTCCGGCGTCGATGACGAGCGCGGCTTTTGCCCGCCTCAGATCGCCGATCTTAATGACCTTGTCGCCCTTGATGCCGACATCCGCCCGGATCGGCTTGCGGCCGGTGCCGTCGTAAACGGTGCCACCCTTGATAATCACGTCAAAGACCTGCGCCGGCGTCAGCCAGGCACCGAACAGTAGAATTCCGAGAACAAACAAATGTCGCATCTTTAAGCTCCGTCCAACCAGTCCGTCGGTTGTTTCCCGCACCACGCGCGAAAGCGCTGGTTTAGCCCGCGAATCAACGCGAATCAGCGCGAATCGGGCAAGTATTTAATCCGCGATGATCCGCGGAGATTCGCGGGCAAATCTCAGAAAGATCAACGCGGCGCCGGTAACTTTCGAAGCAGCGCGCCGTCGAGGTCGATCGCTTCGACTTCGCCCGAGACCGCGCCGATCCGGAACGAGATCAACGAGTCATCCCACCATTCGCGGCTCCATTTGCCGCTGAAAGTATCGAACTGCCAATGTTCGAGATTTGCGGAAAGCTCTTTGCCGGCGATCAATTTCAGTTTTCCGTCGACGATCTCGACGGTCATCTCGCCGAAAAACTGATCGACGTATCTGCCCGCGTAAGCCTCGAGCGGAAGACTCGGTTTTGTATCCGTTTTGCGCTTGGCTTTTACGTCCTCGACCGCCTTCTCCGTGCTTTGTTTGAGCCCGTCATAGAGCGCTTTGAAATCAGAACTCCAATCCCGGCTATTGTCCCCGAAGCCGAAAAGATCAAATACCTTGTACATCAGCGCGTGCCGGACCTCGGCGTGATCGAGATTCCCGAAAACGTAAACGCCGAGTTTTTTGTCGGGGATCAGACCGACGATCGCCGTCCGGCCATCGAGGCTTCCCGTATGAAAATTGACCATTTCGCCGCGGTAATCGTGCTGGAACCAGCCGAGAGCGTAGGTCGTCCAGTGCGGCTTGGTCAGTGCCGCCGTCGGATAGAATCCGCCGCCCGGCGGGATAACGACCTGCGGCCTGAGCAATTCGGCAAGGGTTTCAGGTTTCAAAAGCTGCTTGCCGCCTACGGTCGTGTCCCCCAGCATAAAGTTCACCCATTTGCCGATATCGTCTGCGGTCGACCAAACGGCCCCGGCCGGAGCGACCGGGTCGGCGGTTTCTTCCGGTATCGGACGGATCTTGCCGTTGACCTCGAAATGCGCCGACGACCGGTTCTTGTAATTCCGATGGTACTCATAACCGGTAAACGTGTTTTTCATACCCAACGGGTCAAAAACACGTTCCTTCATAAAGCGGTCCCAGCTCATTCCGCTCGCCTTTTCGATCACCTTTCCGGCCACCAGGTACATAATGTTCTGATAGATGAAACCGCCGCGGAGCGAGTACGCCTGCGGCGCGAAACGCATCCGGCGAACGATCTCGTCGGAACCGATCTCCGGCGTCAATGCCCAGAGAAAGTCGGCGTTCCCGAGTCCGGCGTTGTGCGTCAGCAGATCGCGTATTTTGAGCTCGTTCGTGACGTACGGATCGGCGACGCGAAAGTCCGGAAGATGCTTGATGACCGGGTCGTCCCACCCGACCTTACCTTCGTCGACGAGCATCGCCAGCGCGACCGCCGTCATCGCCTTCGTCGTCGACATGCACCCGAACAGCGTTTCGGTATCGACCCTCAGATCCTTGCCAAGTTCGCGGACGCCATAGCCTTTAGCGAAGATCACCTTTCCGTCGCGGACGACGGTAACGGTCATTCCCGGGACGTTCCAGGCAAGGCGAGAAGCCTCTATGTAGCGGTCAAGGGTCGCGAGTTCGTCCTGAGCCCGGGTCGCGGATACCAACATCAGCAAAACGAAACCAAAAATGATGAGCTTTTTCATAGTAGGCAAATGTTTGAACGGCGATCCTTTTCCATTCCGAGAGACGTCGGACGAATTGGGGTCGCAAAGACGGAGACGGTTGAACCCGGATTACGCAAAGGAAAGTTCGCCCGCGAATCTTCGCGAATCCGCGCGAATAAGATTCTATCCGAAACCGCACGAACAAATCGCTTTTCAACACTTTGGCCCGTCCGGCGGCCCAATTTCAAAAACCCGCTTCTTTCGCAACGCTTTGGATCACATTTTCATTCGCGCGGATTCGCGAAGATTCGCGGGCGAAATTTCCCTCTTGCGTAATCTGGGTTGAAACGCAATATGCGTCGAAACCAGTTTGACGAAAGATTAACTCGAAATACGTTTGCTGACCAGTTCAGTTGGAACCTCAGGACCAGGTTTTGTCGAAATTGTCGAGGGCGGCTCGATTCGATCCGGCACAGTGAACCACGTTTCGTCCGACGCCGGCCCCGGGAATCGATCAGCTCTGTCATCAAGACAGAACGTCTTCTTATCGTCAAACTCACGAGCGTGAGCGCGCCGCAGCGAGTTTAACCGCATTGTGCGAAAAGAGGAGTCGGCCGCCTTTGTAACGTCGGAAGCTCAGGATTGCATCCGGAACTTTGCAACTACGGCAACTATGGAAGTGCGCGAACCCGGCACTCAAAAATAAATCGCGAAATAGCCGTTTGGACGATGGTAACTGCAGGCAATATGTATTAGTTTATACGACACGCGCTAACACTTTTTAACTTCAAGAATTACGACGATCTTTGACCGGAAACTTCTGGTACAGGAAAAGGAGAAATAATGACACTTAAACGAATGGGTTTCACGCTGCTGACGATCGCGATCTTTGCTGCCGTTCCGGCATTTGCTGCCAAGACCGGCTGCCAAAAGTTCGATTTTCTCGGCACCTACACACGCGTCGATGCTCCGTTAGATGTTTTCGGGGACGGGACGGCGATACACCAGTATATTTACCAGTTGAGTCTGGCCGGTGACGGATCGGTGAGACAATACTGGACCGGTTTGCCGGATTATCCGATCAATGTCGGGACCGGGTCCGAACCGATCGGAAGTTGGAAATGTCGCAACGACGGCAAGCTGGTTGTCCAGTACCTATACGCGACCTATGTTCCGACAACGATCTCGTACAACACGCCAAATCCGGACATCGAACTTTATAGTCACACGCGGGTCACGGTTTTGTTCGAAGTGCCGGACAATAATACGCTCTTGAGAGTTCAGGCCAGAGCGAGAAATTATGCCGCCGGAGTCGATCCGACAAACCCGACTGGCGGCACTCTCGGACTGATCAGCAACACGGCGATAACATACAACCGATTTGTTGCGAGCGATGCCGATCTGCTGCTACCGTAACGCGGATTGATTCTGAACAAAAAAGAGCGAGCGGCGCGAGCCGTTCGCTTTTTCGTTTCTTGCCACGCCGGCCAACCGCGCGGCGGGCTAAATTGCTGCAGATTGCGGCCACCGGGACGCTTGCGTTCCGGTCAATTCGCAATCACAAATCGGGAGCTTTGCCCCCCTGATGAAAACAAGTCGCGTTTCTTCCACAGATGAACACAGATTCACGGGATGGAGCGGATTTGTTTCATTCACCGGAGACAGAACCCCACGAAACGCTGAGTTCCAAGTATCAGCGTCTATCCGACTTATCTGTGTTCATCTGCGTCAAAAACGGCGCCCAGGCCGCCGTTCGGGAGGTTTCTCAAAACCCCTCCGAAATCGCAAATCACAAATCCCAATTCCAAAATCAAACCTTCACGCATTCCCCGCGCTTGATGAACTGGCCGCTGCCTTTTTCGACCGGACATTCGCCGTTTTCGATCACCGCGAGGCATAACTACCGCGGCAATCCGCCGGGGCGGACGAGGTCGGCGAAGCGTGGATCGCCACGAGCCGAATCGGAACGTCTTCGACAGATTTACCATAGTCAAAGAAGTGGATCCTAATGAAATTCGTTCCGGTACCTTTCGTACTGCGGCTTTAGATCGGCCATCAATTGGGCGAACTCAGACGACCGTCTGATGGGTTCCAAAAACGGATCCCGGGCAAACATTTCGTAAGATGGGTTGCCGGTTTCAGCGGTCTCCCGAAGCCACTTAACAGCCTCGGGAACATTTCCGTTTATCGCACAGATCTGTGCAAATTCGTAGGTTATGTGATGGTAGTCGGGGCGGCGCCGATCGATCTGGCTAAGGAGGACAGGTATCAGATCTTCAGAGGCCTTTTTGTTACCTTGTAAAGCCAGCAATAGAGCCTTTCCGTCGGTTTTATAAAGGTCATAGAGTAGGCGGTCGGATCTTTTTTCGATCAGCGGAGCAGCCGTTGCAATGTCACCTTTGGCCAAATAGTATTCGGGCAGGATAGGTTCGTTTGGAAAATACTTTTGCTTTATTTTCAGATAATCGTCCCATCGATTAAGCAGCACGTAAGAGATCATGTATTCCCGTTTCGTGTATTCGCTGGTTGGGTCGAACTCTAACGATCGTTCAAATTCACGTTGGAAGAGGTCTTCAAGCCCGAGGTGAATATAGATATCCGCAAGTTCCCCGTGGCCGATGCTGGGGTCAATCTCCTGCGCCTCCAGAACTTCTTTGGCCGCGGCCTCGATCTGATAACCTCCGTAACCGCTAAATAAAAGCCATACGGCTGCTAAATGCGTTTCGGCAAGTTGCGAATCAAGCAGACCCGCCTGCCTTATTTCTTCCTCAGCGAGTTCACACCATTTTTCTTGCTCGTCAGTGTCGATAAAAACGCACTGCCAGGTATATGCCTCGCCAAGTTTTGCACGTGCAAGTGCGTATTGCGGCTCGATCTCGACGGCCTTCTTGAACAACCCGATCGTGGCATCGTTCTGAGACTTTGCCTCCTTTCCGAAACCTCGCTGGTCGTAACTGTAAATACCCTTCGTGTAGTATTCGTAAGCAACGGGATTTGAGGTCGTTCGTTTTGAGAGTCGTGCCTGTTTGGCCGCGGTCAATTGCACCTTCAACCGCGAAACGACCTGCTGCGAGATCGTGTCCTGCACGGTGAACACGTCGGTCATCTGTATATCGAAGCTGTCGGTCCAAAGCGATGTGCCGTCAGCTTTTAAGAGGTTCACGCCGATGCGAAGGCGGTTGCCCACGCGTTGAACACTTCCCTCGAGCACGGCATCGACCGTCAGTTGCTTCGCCGCCGTGATCGCGTCGATGTCTTCGGTGAGATAACGACGAACCGAACTTGCCGGGCGAACGGTCATTTCACCCGTCTGGCTTATCCGTCTGATCACCGCATCGGCAATTCCGAAGCCAAGGGCGTTTTCGTTCGGATCAAGCGACTTGAGCGGAAGCACCGCGAGCGATCTGATCTGCGGCTGTTGCGCGGCGACGTCGGGCCGGAACCAATACAGTCCAACACCGACCGTCCCGATCAAAAGCACCGCGAACGCTGCAAAGACAGGCCAACTTTTGTACCACTTAGCGTAGATGCCTGGTGGTTCGCCGGTCGCTTGGGCGCGGCCGCCGGTCGTGCGCGAGATCGCAGTTGTCTTCCGTCCTTCGCCATCAGAGGTTCGAGCGATCGGCAAACCCTGTTCGAGTGAGCTGCCGAAGTTCTTGAGATCGGCCACACAATCACCCATCGTTTGATAGCGAAGTTCCGGATCCTTGTTGAGCATCTTCGCGACGATCCGTTCCATCTCGTCCGGAACGCCCGAAGTAAATCCCACAATCGGCGGCGGCTCCTTATTGATGACGTTCGCAAAGGTCTCGGCCATCGTGTCGCCCGCGAACGGTGTGCGGCCAGTGATCATCTCGTACAAAACGACGCCCAGACTGAAGACGTCGGTTCGCTCTTCGACCGTTTTTCCTTGCGCCTGCTCCGGCGACATATAGTTTACGGTGCCAAGTATTAAGCCTTTAGCGGTCTCGTTCGGTTTTTCGTCCGATCCCTCAAAGCTGAGCGTCGAAGCCGCTGTCGGCAAAAGCTTGGCAAGGCCGAAATCCAGCACTTTGACATAACCGTCATCGCGAACAACAACGTTCTCCGGCTTGATATCGCGGTGAATTATCCGGGCCTTATGTGCGGCCCCAAGTGCCGCGGCTATCTGCTTTGTGATGTCGATGATCCTGTTCAGTTCGAGGCTTTCTTTCGTGAGTATTTCTCGAAGCGTCTCCCCCTCGACAAATTCGCTGACGAGGTAATGTGAACCTTCGAATTCGTCGATCTCGTGAATGGTGAGGATATTCGGATGATTAAGAGCCGACGCGGCCCTTGCTTCGCGAATGAAACGAAATACGTTTGCATCACTGCGTTCGTACTTCTTGTTAAGAATCTTTATGGCGACATGACGCCCGAGCCTGTCGTCGTTTGCAAGATAGGCGGCACCCATTCCGCCCTCGCCGAGCTTGCGGACAACTTCGTAACGGCCGATCATCTGGCCCACGGGCAACTCCTGCAATTTTACCTTCGAGGCCCCTCGGTGCAGATCGGCCGCAGGACTTTCCATAAATCCGTCTGCCTTTCCGAACGACGAAAGCAGTGATTCAACCTCGCACCGAAGATCAGCGTCATCAGCACACGCCTTATCAAGATAGCCGGCGCGCTCATCGGGCTCCCGCCGAATCGCGGCGTCAACTATCTCTTTTACTTTTGACCAATTTTCGTTCGGCATTTACCGTGTCAGTTCGCGATGGAGCCAGGCTCGAGCGACATTCCAGTCGCGTGCGACGGTCGCGCGCGAAACCTTCATTATATCCGCCGTCTCGTCGAGCGAGAGGCCGCCGAAATATCGAAGCTCGACGATCCGAACCTGTTGATCGTCGATGCCTTTAAGCCGGTCGAGAGCCTCGTTCAATGCCAGCAGGTCGAGGTCAATCTCGGGCGTTTTGGCATCAAGATCGGTGAAAGAGACTTTAAGGATATCCCCGCCGCGTTTTTCACGCTGTTTTGCACGGGCATGATCGACCAATATGTTGCGCATAATTTTCGCCGCAAATGCAAAAAACCGCGCGCGACTGTCCCAACTGCCTTCCTGGTGGTTTACAAGGCGAATGTACGCTTCGTGGATAAGTGCCGTGGTTTGAAGCGTGTGTCCGGGACGCTCGCGGCGAAGATAAATGTGCGCCAGGCGGTGAAGTTCATCATAAACGAGCGGGAATAATTCCTCCCGCGCCTGAACATCGCCGTGACTCCAGCTGCTAAGAAGCTTCGTTATCTTTTGAACATCGTCCATCCAACTCGGCCAAAATTCAGTTTATCCAAAATGTATATGAGGTCGAGATTATACAACAAATTCAGCAAACGCAGATTTTTTTATACGGACGTTGTTTTTTGAGACTCATTCCTTCCGAATCTCGCTTGCTTGTTTGGCGGGCTACTTTAGCTCTCAAACCAAAACGAATTTAACCACTTAACAGGAGATTAGAACCATGAAACGACGATTAACAACTTTAGCACTCGCTACTCTGACAATGATGGCACTTGCTGTTTTCGCGACTCCCTTACCAACGCGGGCTGACGGAGCGACGCAGATATCGGGCGTCGGCTATTATGCCGCGCCTGGCGCGTGTACCGACCCTGTTGGTCAGGGGGCCGATTATTCCCTCACTATGACCGGGGCCTTCTCAGGTTGTCACTACGTTTTCATCGAGAACGCCAGATGTTCGGCGGGCGGGGCCTACGCCGAGTCGGGAACCGAGACCTTCGTCGGAACCTACAACGGGGAGTTTGGAACGTTCAGGACGAACTACCTATTCACGGCCAAGTACCGGGATTGCCGCAACCTGGTCGGAGAAATCGAAGGACGTTGTCAACATCCGATTATTGCCGGCAGTGGTACAGGTATCTTCGACGGTGTCAGAGGGCGATTCGACATGCGGGACAACATCGAAGCGGGCAACTTCCCTTACAGAGGTCACCTACTGTTCTAAGGTCCACGGGAAGCCGCCTACCGATTGGACGCGGGCGGCGCAAATTAGGACAAGCGTCGGCGTTTGGACGAAATGGGGCGGTTATGAGCCAAAAATTAGCATCATAACTGCCCCCGTTTGCGTGTGAAGACCGCATAAAAACGATCGCGATTGACAAACACAAGCTTCGTGAGCCTGCGAGAATCGGCTGACGCAATCCGTCGCGGTTCGGTCTGTGAGCGGTTGAAATCCGAATAGGTGAGTCTGGCTTCGAGCCAAGAAGATGCGGGTTTCGGCTTTCACTCACGAATCGCGTATCGATCTCAACGAGCGTAAAGTCTGCCGTCGGCAGCTCACGTTTTTCCCGCAATTGACTGGTAACGCGGGTCTTTGCGGAACGGGTCAAGGTCGACGCCGGACGCGGCCCGTTTTCTGACGGCTATATTGCGGTCTGGTCGGTTGTTTTGATCTGCGCTCGGGTCGGAGCATCGCCGGGAGCAACCGTCGAGTGCAGGATCGCAGTCGACGGTTCTTCAACGCGAGGAAACCCCGTCGCTACCGCTCCCGGTTCTGACCTCGGGCCCACGAGGAACTCATTACCATCGTCGAGACAATACAGCAGCGTGTCGTCGTAATAATCTCTTCTACATTAGGGGCATTGTTCCATAATAGTCTATTCCGGAAAGCCAAGCTGCGTCATCAGTTCCTTAAATCGCGGGTTGTCGCGGATCTTGTCAAGACCGCGATCAGCGTTGGCCTACAGAACGAAAACCGATCTCTGTATTACCATCTTTTCGACGCCCTCGATTGCCTATGCGTCGTCTCCGATGAATGAATGGATCAAGTCAAGTCGCAAACCTGCCTGGGATCAAGCCCAGCGTCCGCGGAAATGAACCGTTTGGATTCTTATTGTCACCGACAGCCGCATAGCGATCTCTGGGATCGGCGCGGGAACATTGTCGCGTTCATGCGCGAAGGATTTCGCCTAATGGCCCCGCTGAACGCGGATTATCTCGCAGCGGAGGTCAGGGGAATTGACGGGCAAATCAAGGCGCCCCGGTTCTTCAAATCGAAAGCGGCTTTCTTTCAAGGACGTAGGGCATTCGGTTCGGGACGACGGCGAAGCTTTGATCGGGCGAACGATTCTCGGTATGAAGGTTGCAACGGTCAACGATCAGACGCGAATGCACGGGTTCTTCTTTCGAGGCCGCGATCGGTGAAACGTCGTCGGCGGAAACTCCGAACCCGGTCGAGTTGCTGCGGGAAAATGCGATCCATCGTCTTTTCCAACGCGAAAGCCACACTGTGATATGACTAGTAGTCTTATCCCGTGGAGGTCTTATTATGTTGTGCGGCTATTTCAGACTGTATTTTGTTGCGGTCAGTATTCTTGTTTTCGCGTCGGTTTCCGGATTAGGACAAAAAGCGCCGTCTCCGGGCTCGCGCATTCGGCAGGCGGAATCTCCATTCGCAAAACCCGGCTTTCCGGACCGAGTAGGCGGAAACGTCAGAAACCGAACCCGCACCCGCAGCGAGATTGGCGGGAGCATCACTATCTCCGGCTCGATCACCCATCAGAACGGAGTCAGGATGAACGGGATCACCCTGACGCTGACCGATCTCAACGACAATACTTCGCGCGTCGTCACGTCGGACGAGACCGGATTCTACAGTTTTGGGAACATCATCTTTGGCGCGCGGGTCCAGCTGACGCCCTCGAGCGAAGGTTATATGTTCTACCCGCCGTCGATAATATGGGAGGGAATAGTCGAGGACCAGGTCGAGAATTTCATCGCCGTCGGGCCGCCGCCCGAAGAGCCGCCCGACCCGCCGGGAACGCCGATCCTTGCGTGGACGAGTTATTACGACGGGCCGGCGCATCTCTCGGATTACCGGGGAATGCTCGGCCGCGATACCGCAGGGAACGTTTATCTTGGCGGAACAACTATCACCGGCGTGACTGGCGGAGACACCGACTTTGTAGTTTCGAAAAGCGACGTTAACGGCAATCTTTTGTGGTCACGGACCTTCAACGGCACGGCCGCCGAGAACGACACGCTTCGGGATATGGCGGTCGACGGAAACGGGAACGTATACGTCACGGGATACTCATACAGCCTTCCGACATCCGGAAACTCCAGAAGTTACGACATCGTGACTCTCAAATATGACACCGAAGGAAACCTTTTGTGGACCAAGCGATACGGACACAGGGACGCTTATGATGATGCGCCCAGGTCCCTGAAGATCGATGCGGCCGGCAACGTCTATGTCGCCGGATATTCGTGGGACGAGGGCCTGTTCGCCGATTACGTGACGCTAAAGTACGACACGGACGGAAATCTTGTTTGGGCGAAGCGCTTCTCCACCGCCCAAGGTGAGTCCGCCTATGAGGTCGAAGTCGACTCGGCCGGAAATGTCTACGTTACCGGCACGGCGCTGAACAGTGT
Source organism: Pyrinomonadaceae bacterium (assembly GCA_041752475.1). Lineage (GTDB taxonomy): Bacteria > Acidobacteriota > Blastocatellia > Pyrinomonadales > Pyrinomonadaceae > JAFDVJ01. The sequence continues at coordinate 21,673 of JBGSWK010000006.1, forward strand.
CGCCGGACAGAGCGAAGATATTTTGACGATAAAGTACGATTCAGCCGGAAATGAACTTTGGCGGAACTTCTACAATTCACCGGAAGACGATACTGACGAAGGCCTGCAGGTTGAAGTAAATGCCGCCGGCGACGTCTATGTCCTCGGCGACAGCTATGGTTTTCAAAACGGTTTCATCGGCCGAACCGTGATCCAGAAGATCAACGGCTCAACCGGCGTCACGCAATGGGTGAGAGAATACAGCGTGACGAACGGCGTGGAGTCCGACAATCCGACGGCGATGAAGCTGGATCAGGACGGGAACATCGTCATCGCCGGAATGACAAATCTTTCGGGCGAGTACTATAACACCGATGCCTACGTGGCAAAGTTCGACGCGGACGGGGTTTTTCTGTGGCTGCAAACTTACGACGGCCCGAGCGACGAGGACTATGACGGTGACACCAAGCTCGCGCTGGATGCCGACGGAAACGTCTATATGGGCGCATCGTCGGAAGGATTCGCGAATCCGGATATGCAGATCATCAAGTACACATCAGCCGGCGTAGAGGCATGGCGCTATCGTTTCCGCAGTCCGTATTTTGATTCGGATCTTTTTATGGACTGGAGCTTCGACAACGATCAAACGACGATGCTGGTTGACGATGCCGGAAACGTCTATGTTGCCGGAGAATCCCAAATTCCGGGACAGGGTGCGGATCTCGTTGCTTTCAAGCTTGAACCCGTTCCCGCACTTCGCGCGTCGCGTTTTGATTTCGACGGCGATAAGAAAGCGGATATCGCGGTATTCCGTCCGTCGACAGGCGTTTGGTACATCATAAACAGTTCCGACGGGACGTATCGAACCGTCAATTGGGGTGTGGCGACCGATAAGCTCGTGCCGGCGGATTATGATGGTGACGGGAAATACGACATCGCAGTGTTCAGGGACGGAACTTGGTATGTTCAGCGAAGTTCCGACGGCCAGTATTACATCTCGCAGTTCGGAATTGTCGGCGATATGCCCGTGCCGGCTGACTTCGACAATGACGGAATGGCGGATCTGGGAGTCTTCAGGCAGGGCATCTGGCATCAGCTGACGACATCGAACAACGAGTACAAAACGTTCCAGTTCGGTTTGGGGGCCGACGTGCCGATCCCGTCGGACTATGACAAGAACCGCCGAAGCGATATCGCCGTATTTAGGGACGGTACCTGGTACGTTCAGTATCAAGCCGAACTCCCCGCCAATTCGTTGCAGTTTGGCATCAACTCCGACGAGCCCCTTCCGGCCGATTACGACGGAGACGGGCAGACCGACTACGCGGTCTATCGACAGGGCCTTTGGTATGTTTGGCAAAGCCGGACGAACTCGCTGAGGGTTTTTCAATGGGGGCTGCAGGGAGATATCCCCGTTCCGGCCGATTATGACGGCGACAAGAAGACCGATTTTGCCGTCTATCGCGGCGGAAACTGGTATGTCTATCGCAGCTCGGATCAGTCCGTCTCGGTAATCAAGTTCGGTTTGTCGAACGACATACCGATCCATTCGCTTGCCGGCCGATCGTGGTCCATATTAGCGGAGTGATCGGACCGACAACGCATCGGAATATCGAGCGTGGGAAAGGCCGCAATCGGCAGAGAGCAATGTCTCCGATTTGGATTCGGAGTTGCCATTGCGGCTACACCTTCACGCATTCGCCGCGTTTGATGAACTGGCCGCTGCCTTTTTCGACCAGGCATTCGCCGTTCTCGATGACGACGCGGCCGCGTGAGAGGACGGTTTCGACCTTGCCTTTGATCTTCTTGCCCTCGTAAGTGCAGTAGTCGACGTTCATATGCTGCGTTTCGAGCGACAGCGTGTGCTCCTTTTCAGTGTCGAAGATGACGATGTCGGCATCCGAACCGACGGCGATCGTGCCTTTCTTGGGGAACATTCCGAACATCTTCGCCGCGGCCGTCGAGGTCAGTTCGACGAATCGATTCAAAGAGATCTTGTTTTCGATGACGCCGCCGTTGTAGATCAGTTCCATCCGGTATTCGACGCCGGGCGCGCCGTTTGGAATCAGCGAAAAATCGTCCCGTCCCAGTTCCTTCTGTTCCTTCATACAGAACGGGCAGTGGTCGGTCGAGATGACTTGCAGGTCGTCCATTTTCAGGCCCTTCCACAGATCGGCATGGTTGTGCCGTTCACGGAGCGGTGGTGTCATCACGTATTTCGCGCCGTCCCAGCCTTCGCCGTAATCGTCGATCGAAAGAAACAAATACTGCGGGCACGTTTCGGCGAAAGCCGGAATGCCGCGATCGCGTGCCTGGCGGACCTGGTTCAAAGCATCGGAACACGACAGATGCACTATATAAACGGGCGTTTCGGCCATTTCGGCAAGCGCGATCGCGCGGTGGACGCCTTCGGCCTCGGCGATCGTCGGCCGCGTCAGCGCGTGATACTTCGGCGCGAGCCGGCCCTGTTCCCTGAACTTCTTGATGATCTCGTTGATGACGATGCCGTTTTCGGCGTGCATGCAAACCAATCCGCCGCGCTCACCGGCCGTGCTCATCGCCCGGAAGATCGTCGCGTCGTCGGCCAGAAACACTCCTGGATATGCCATAAAAAGCTTGAACGACGTGATGCCTTCGTCAATCAGCTTGAACATTTCCGATTTGTTCTTGTCCTCGAAGTCGGTCGTGATGAGATGAAATCCGTAATCGATGACGGCCTTGCCCTGCGCCTTTTGGTGCCAGGTATCGACGCCCTTGAGCATCGATTCGCCCTTGTTCTGGACGGCGAAATCGATGATCGTCGTCGTCCCGCCGTGGGCGGCGGCGCGCGTTCCGGTAAAGAAATCGTCCGACGAAGACGTTCCGCCGAACGGCAGATCCATATGAGTATGCGGATCGATCCCGCCGGGAATTACAATTTTGCCCGCGGCATCGATAACAACATCCGCCTCCATCTCGAGCGACTTTCCGATCATCGAGATCTGCTCATCCTCGATCAAAATATCCGCGCGGTAATCATCGACCGCCGTCACGATGCGTCCGTTTTTGATAAGTGTTTTCATAATTTAGTCGGGCAAACCGAAAGTCAAATGCCGTTTACCAAGCGCGATCCATAATCCGAACCGCACTCCAAACTCACTTGCCAATGATAGTTTAGAAACCATTTGTTGACAACGAATTGGGATGTCCGTTGGCGGAATACCGGTGCGCGTTCAGATTCGTTTCAAGAGGCCGGCGTAAACCGGCCCCGAGGTGACGGCAACGAATCGTTACGGATGATAGGCCGCGGGTACCGGTCGGTCCTCCGCGAGACCGAAGGTACGGACCGATGTGCCCGATGTCGAGGCGTTCAACCACCACTCGCCGTTTCGATAAATGCATACATCGTCCCGGCCATCGCCGTCATAATCTCCTGGAACCGGAACGTCCCCGGATGTTCCCCATTGAACGTATCTGACGGATCCGGTCGACGACTCCAATATGTACCAAAGTCCTGTTCCCGGTCTGAAGACCGCAACATCGTCCTTGCCGTCGCCGTCGTAGTCTGCCGGCAGCTGAACGTCACCGGCCAATCCGAACGGCAGGGAATCGAAATTCTCGGACGGGACACCCGCCGACTTCGCCATATACCAGAAATTGCTTCCGGGACGGAAAACCGCGAGATTTGTTTTTCCGTCGCCATCCTGATCAATCGCCAACGGAATATCGCCCGTCAGTCCGAACGGTTCAATGGTCGCCAGACCGCTGCCGCTATTGATGATGTACCAGACTCCTGTCGATGGTCGGAAGAGCGCGAAATCGGCCTTTCCGTCGCCGTCGTAATCACCACTTACCGGAACGTCGCCGGTCGTGCCCCACGAAACTCCGGAAACGACCGATCCGTTGCTTCCCAAAACGAAATAATCGGGTTGGCTTTCGTTTGCGGTCGGCCTGAAGACCGCGACGTCGGTTTTTCCGTCGCCGTCGTAGTCCGCAGGAACCAACGTATCCGTTTCCAGACCCCAGCCGACGACCCCGAATCCGATCGTCGATCGATTCAAATACCAGTTGCCTTCGGAAGGTCTGAATATCGAAATGTCGGTGCGACCGTCGCCGTCGAAATCGGCGCGGTTTTTCGATGCCGTACGCGAAACGCAAACTCCCTCGGCATCCGCGGCGTAAAGGGCGGCGATCTCAGTACCCGAGAGCGCCCGGCCGACGATCGTGACCTCGTCGAGAAGGCCCCCAAATGTGGCACCGACCCCCGAGCAAACACCGCCGATCACGAGCGGAGCCGTTGTTTCCGGTCCAAGAGTTCCGGCTGCGGACCCGACCTCTTCTCCGTCGATGTAAATGCGAAGCGTGCTTCCGGTCGAGGTCGCTGCGATGAATTGCCACCGATTGATGACCAATGACCGGTTTGAATAAAGTGATTGACCGCCAACATTGAGAGCCAGACTGGTCGGGCCGTCGATCGCCAGCTGAAAGTTTGCGCTCTGACCGCCATCCAAACAACTGCCGCGCTTTCCGATAAAATGGACGGACGACAATGTCGTTGGATAAGCCCACATATGGACCGTCATCGGCGCCGTCGGAGCGAAACTCAAATCCGGAGAGTCTTGAACCTCAACGAAATCGTTGATTCCGTCGAAACTGAAAGCCCGGCCGACTTTTCCCGCAGCGAACGTCGCGCCGTTCATCAGCGTGCCGTCATTTCCGCCGACCGAATCGAAGGCGTTGTTTTCAGATCTCCACCAAGAATTTACTCCTGAAGGCCGTACCGTGCAGGAACGGCATTTGCCAGCACTGCCGGAACTGTAAATACTCCGGATTTCCGTGAGCGACAGCGCGCGGTTGAAGATCCCGATCTCATCCGCGGCGCCGCTGAAGTTTTCGATATTTTGAATCGGACTGATCGAGCCCAAAACGAGGGGCACTTCGGGCGAAATGATTCCGGTTCCGGCGCTGGCCGTGTTTGCGACAAGTTCACCGTCGACGAAAAGCGAGAGAGTGTCTGCTTGCCTTACGGCGGCGAGATGATGCCATCCGGGCGTCAGGTCGTATGGTGAACAAATTGAACTGGCGCTACCTGCATTGATCCCGAACTGCGGCCGATTGGATGCTCCGCAATTGGAGGCCGAACTGCTCTTGATGAAGAAGTATTCACGTCCGTCTCCGCCCTCGACCGTCCAGTCGTCCCGGCTGATCACGCGGCGCTCGCCGGTGTTGGTCGCCGGATCCGTCAGGACCCAAACGTCAATCGTGAAATCCGCGAGATCGTGCGCCGAAGAAGAACCGAAATTGACATAATCGTTGGCACCGTCAAGAGCGAATGCTTGGTCCGCCAAGCCATATATGTACGTGGTTCCGTTAACCAGCGATCCGGTTTCGTAGGTCGGTCCCTGAACGTCGGTCGCACTGCCGTTGCCGGGCCACCAGCTAACGAGCCCGGAGGGCAGCGGCGTGCAGCTCGAACATTTTCCGGCGTTGCCGGCCGCAAAAATATCGGCGATCTCGGTTCCCGAGAGCGCGCGGCCGTAGATCGTCGGTTCATCAATTTGTCCGGTCCAGGAAGAGCCTCCCGGACGATAACCGATTGTCAGTCCGTTAGCGTTGAACACCGTATTCAAATCGATGGCCTGGGAATTTTCGAGGTTACCGTTGACGTAAAGCCTGACGACCGTTCCGTCGTAAGTCACCGCGCCGTGGTACCAGATATTCGGCGCGATCGTCGTCGCGCCCGGAAGATCCGCGCTGTGACCGTAGAAATACAGTTTTCCGGGAGCGTTCGACGAGGTCACCAATCCGAACATCGCTCCGGCGCTCTCCGATCCGTATTGAAAGATTCCGGACTCAGTCTGAGAAGTCAGATCGACAGGCGTTCGGAACCAGAGTTCGACGGTTCGAGGCGCGTTGCCAAGCGGTAACGCCGACGGATTGGATTTCTGGAGATAATCCCCATTTCCGTCGAGGTTAAAGGCTTGACCGACCTGACCCGCGACGAAGCCAGTGTCTCCGAACAATGTCGCGTGGTTTATACCGAGTCGATCGATGGGGGCATTCTCCGCCGCCCACCAACTTATCGCGCCGGCCGGAACTGAAACGCATGCCGTCGTCTCCTGCTCTGCCCCTGAACGCTCAACCGTATCCGGTGTTTCCGCTAATACGGTCGTGCCCGTATCGAAGACGGAGACATCGGCGGAACGTCGTTCAAAACCGAGAATTCCGGCCGCTGAGTTCGCAAAAGAAAAGACCGCGGAACCTAACCCCGCGGCCATTATCGTCAAAATTGTGATTGCCCCTATCTCATATAGGACCTTGCGGTCGGTTCGTCGCCGCATCCGATTTGATCTTGTGAACATAACGCTTTGACCCTCCAGCCTTGGAGCGGCGAAAGCGAACCGAAGTTTTTGGCTTCGCGATGCGGATATCGGATTTCGCCGAAGTCCAGGCAAACTTGCTGATGAAAATTATCCAGATTAAACGATAATCCGTACGCCGAACAAAGTATGTGATAAAAATCACAATCAGCGCCGGTAACGCGCGTAAATATGAATTTCAAGTGGCGGCAAGATGCAAAAAATAGGGGGAACACGCTCGCCAGGGAACTTCGATTTCTTTCGCCGCGGAAATATTCGAAAGCGCGCCGAGCTTCGTGCAGTGGGGCGATGACTTCGGCGCTCTGGATCAAAGTACCAGTTTTTGCGCCCGGTCATGATCGAAATCCGATCGAGTATTGGCGGCCCTTTGTTGTCGAAAACTCAATGATTCCATCCTTATCCGGTTCGATTTTCCACTCCTTGCTGTCGTTCGTGATCGTCACCTGCATGTCGGTTTTGAGCCGCAGAACCGTGCCGGCTTTCGAAACGACTCTGAGTTTGCGGATCTGTTTGTTCTCCCATTCGAAATCCAACTCAAAACCGCCTCGCGCGACGACGCCGCGGAATCGGCCGGAGTTCCATTCGTCGGGCAGCGCCGACAGAAGCGTGATCGCATTACCCTGGGACTGCATCAGCATTTCGGTGATCGCCGCCGTCATTCCGAGCGAACCGTCAACCTGAAGCGATTTGCCGCAGAGCGCAAACATCTGCGAGCAACTTTGTTCGTTTAAGTATCCTTTGAATATCTTGTTCGCCCGGTTCCCGTCGCCGAGCCTCGCCCAGAGCGCCATCTTCCAAGCCATCGAAAATCCCTTGCCGCCGTCGCCGCGTTCGTTGAGCACGTTCTTGTATGCGGTGACTAACGCCGGCGTGCGTTCGTCCCAGAGCACGCGGCCCGGATAAAGTCCATAAAGATGCGAAAAATGGCGATGGTTCTTTTCGAGCGAACGCCAGTCGTCGGACCATTCCTGGAGCGATCCGTCGGATCCTATCTGCGGTGGTACCAGTTTCTCGCGCGCGATCCTGACCTCTTGAATCAGCGCCGAGCGTTTGCCGAGAATTTCCGAAGCCTTGATGTAATAGCCGAAAAGATCGTGAAGGATCTGCATATCGATCGACGATCCGGCGCAGATCGTCGTGCCAGGCAGGCGACTTCCGGTGAATTCATCGAAATACGGCTTGTTGCCGCCGCCGTCAGGGAAGTTTTCAGGCGACGTCGAAGGATTCGTGACGAGCCACTTGCCGTTCGGATGCTTGACGAGAAAATCCATAAAGAACCGGACCGATCCTTCGATCACAGGATAATTCTCGGCGAGAAACACCCGGTCGCGCGAATACTCATAATGCTCCCACAGGTGAGTCGAAAGCCACGCGCCGCCGACCGTAAATGTCCCCCAACTCGGACCATCCATCGGCGCCGCGACGCGCCAGATGTCGGTATTTTGATGAACGACCCAGCCGCGCGCTCCGTAATGCTCGCGGGCGACTTGCGACCCTTGGTCGGTGAGTTCGCGGATCATTCCGTAAAACGGCGCGCCGAGTTCCGAAAGATTTGCCGAATCGACGGCCCAGTAATTCATCTGAGCGTTGATGTTGGTCGTGTATTTCGAATCCCACGCCGGATTCATATCATCGTTCCAGACGCCCTGAAGGTTGGCCGGCTGCGTCCCGGGCCGCGACGACGAGATCAGCAAATAGCGCCCGAAATTGTACGCGAGCGCCGCCAGGCTCGGATCCGGCGCGGACTGATTCTCAATTTTTCGCTGATCCGTCGGGAGGTCGGAATTCTCGGTCGCCGGAAGGCTGAGCGACGCGCGGTCGTAGAAACTCCGGTAATCGGCAACCGCCGCTTTTCGAACGGATTCGTAGCTTCGGTCCTTCAATACCGTCAGATACTTTTCGACGCGAAGATGCTCGTCGGCGCTGGTGTCGCGGTAATTGACGAAATTGGTCGCGGCGACAAAGTAGAGCGTCACGGCGTTCGCGTTTTCGACGCGGAGATCGACGCCGTTCGTGCGCATCGTTCCGCCTTCCGGAATCACATTGAGCCGGCCTTCGTAGCGCAGTTTGCCGGCGATGCCGAGATAATCGGCCGATTTTCCGGTCACGGCCAATCCGTCGCGGCCGACCGCATCCATTCTGAAATAATCGGTGCCGTAATTTGAATGCGCCTGATTCCGAACGCCGCGGAGATTTGCAGTAAATGAAATGCTGCCCGCGCGATCGGCGGTCAAACGGACGGCGATCACTTGGTCGGGGGCGGACGCGATCACTTCGCGCGTGTAGCGAACGCCGTTAACTGTGTAGGTAGTTCGCGCCGTGCCGGTCTCCAAATCGAGCGAGCGCTCATATTCGGCCACCGACTTGCCGTGATCAAAGAATAGATGAAGATTCGCGAGGCTCTGATACTTCTGCTGCTCGATCGGATAACCCATCAAGTTACGGCCGAAAAGGTTATGCGCTTCCAGATACCGTTGGTCGAAAACCAATCGCTGAATCTCGGGCAACGCTTTGTAGCCGCCTTTGACGACCGTTGAATACGGTCCGCCCGACCAGTATGTGTCTTCGTTCAGTTGGATTCGCTCTTCGTCCCCGCCGCCGAACACCATCGCGCCGAGCCGCCCGTTGCCGACCGGCAACGCCTCGTCCCACTTCGCTGCCGGTTTCGAAAACCAAATGAAGTTTGACGGATCGAACTTTCGTTCGCTGATGCCCGCTGCCGTCGCGCTGATCTGAGAAAGCGTGATCGTCGCAATTAACAAATTGAAAAAGATGAGCCGACCGATTTTCATAGTATTCGATCTCGAGAGTTGAAAAGTCGCAAACGTTGGAAGCTGTTAGATTTATAAGTCAAACTTCATATTTAATCAACGACCGGAACGACGACGCTCGTTTTCGGATTCTTTCCGGCTACGGCATAATTGAGGCCTATCGTTCGTGGCGGCGATGTCCGGCAGGGTGTGTCAACGACTCGTCGACGCGCCCGCCGAAGGCGCCGATCGGAACCCGCGTTTTGCCGGACAAACGGGCCCTGCGCGAGGTACGAGATCAAACGTCGCGTTTCGAGGTCCATTGCAAAAGGGCTGGAAAATGGAAAAACTACCGGATCAGTTCAAAAGTGACGGATTCCTGATCCTCGACGGATTCAATTCCGAAAATGAATGCGACGAACTGATGTCGCGCGCCCGCGAACTCGTCGAATCGTTCGATTACGACGGTCATCCGTCGGTTTTTCAGACTGCGGAACAGACCCGAACGAGCGACGATTACTTTCTTGAATCAGGGGACCGCATTTCGTTCTTTTTCGAAAAGGACGTTTTCGGGCCGGACGGTAAACTGAAGTCCGATCTCTTCCGCTCGCTCAACAAGATCGGGCACGCGATGCACGATCTCGACCCGGTCTTCAACGGCTTCTCGCGATCGCTGCAGATGAAGCGGCTCGTCGCCGATCTCGGACTCGCGGACGCGCTCGTCATCCAAAGTATGTACATCTTCAAGCACGCGCGGATCGGCGGCGTGGTGGATGTTCATCAAGACTCGGCGTTTCTGTACACCGAGCCGGTGTCGTGCGTCGGATTCTGGTTCGCGCTCGAGGACGCGACGGTCGAGAACGGTTGTCTGTGGGCCAAGCCCGGCGGTCACCGAACAACGCTCCGTTCGCGGTTTCGAAGAAGGGAATCGGGCGGGACGGAATTCATGAAATTCGACGAAACTCCGTACGATCTCGACGGCGCAATTCCGCTTGAGGTGAAAAAGGGCGCGTGCATCGTTCTCGACGGCCTGCTCCCGCATTACAGCCTGCCGAACACGAGCGGAAAGTCGCGTCACGCTTATGCGATCCACACCATCGATCCTGCAGCGCATTATCCCGAAGAGAACTGGCTACGACGGAATCGAGCGGATCTATCGCCGGTGTAATGCGTATTACCCGATCTTTTCGCGAAAGAACTCGGCCGCCAGGCGCGCCACCTGTTCGAGTGTGCCCGGTTCTTCGAACAGATGCGTTGCGCCGGGCACGATGATTAGCTCGTTTTCGCATCGGAGTTTGCTCGCGGCGTCTTCGTTGAGGCCGATGACGACGTCGTCGTACCCGCCGACGATCAGCAGCACCGGTGCCATAACATCGGCGAGGTGATCGCCGGCGAGATCGGGGCGGCCACCGCGCGAGACTACTGCGGCGATCGAGTCGGGCGACTTGGCGGCCGCGACAAGCGCCGCCCCGCCGCCGGTGCTCGCTCCGAAAAGTCCGATTTTGAGATCCTTCGCCTCCGGAAGCGCCGCCAGCCATTCGACCGCATCCAAAAGCCTGCCGGCGAGCAGTCCGATGTCGAAACGCAAATGCCGCGTGTACATTTCCTCAGCCTCTTCGCTGCGCGTCAGCAGATCGAAAAGCAGCGTCGCGACGCCGGCCTCTTGGATCACCCGGGCGACGTATCGGTTGCGGACGCTCCTGCGGCTGCTGCCGGACCCGTGCGCGAAGACGACGATGCCGTGCGCGCCGTCGGGGATCACCAGATCACCGTCCAGCATCACTTTGCCGGACGGAATTCGCACTTCCTCAACGATCGCCGTTTCAAGTTCCATATCAAAATCCCGTCGGAAACGTCTCGGCGGCCTCGCCGGCGATCCATCCGGCCGTTCGTTCAAGCGGCTCGACCGCGCGCGATTCGTCGATGTGGATCACGGCGTCGAACTGCGACGAGACCCGCGCCGTGAAATAGTGGCTTTGCCGCTCGGTCTCGGGCCGATAAATAACCCCGATGGCGCGTTCAAGGAGAGTGTTGTCGAGGGCGGAAAAAGCCCTTGTCCCGGCTCGCGGGATCACCAGAAAGCGATCCCCGCCGGCACGGTGGAATACTTCTTCGACGCTCCCCGGAATGGCCGGACGGACGCGTTTTCTCTGTGCAATTTCGCCCCAGTTGTCCGAAGCCGTGACCGTCCCGGCGTACGTTGTGAATCCGATCAGGAAAGATTCGTTTCCATAGCGTTCGCGCGTCAGTTGGCCGACGTTCAACTCGCCGCGGCGCCCCATTTCGGTAGCGCGCGCGTCGCCGAGATGCGAATTATGTTCCCAGACGACGATCTTCGCCGGGCGTTTGTTCTCGGCCGAGATGAAACGATCGAGTTCGGCGAGCGTTTCCGACATGTGCCGGTCGCGAAGATTCCAGGAAGAAACGTCGCTGCGGTACATCGTCCGGTAGTATTGTTCGGCGTTCTTTACGAGCCGGGCATTCTGTGCCGCGAAGAAGTAAGCGTCGCGGGCGATGCGGCCGTCACGCCGCGCGAGTTCGGCGGCGCGCCGGTTGAGATCGAGCAACTGCGCGACCACTTCGCGCTCGCACGAATCCGCCAGACCGAATGCCGTCGCGTAGCCATACCGCTGGGTGTCTTCGCCAAAATGGTCGAAGCAGGAATAACACGAACGCGCCGCGGCGGCGGCCTTCGGATCGACCTGATCGAGATAATTCAGCACCGCCTCGATCGATGTATGGAGACTGTACAGGTCAAGTCCGAAAAAACCGACCTTCACGGCCCCGAAATCGAGATCGTCGTTATGAGCTCGGAGCCATCCGATGAAATCAAGCACGTCGGCATTTCGCCACATCCAAGCCGGAAAGCGTTTGAATCCAGCGAGCGACTCGACGGCGTCCGGATCGGTCCCCTCGCGGCGAACGTATTGGTTGACCCGGTAGGCGTCGGGAAAGTCGGCCTCGACCGCGACGGCCGTGAATCCCTTTTCCCTGATCAAACGCTTCGTGATCTGCGCTCGCTCGCGATAAAATTCGTGGGTGCCGTGCGAGGCTTCCCCGATCAGGACGAACCTCCGGTCGCCGATCGCCTTCAACAACGGGTCGTAGTCGCTGATCTCGCCGTCCCGCAAGAGGTGCATTTCGTTGCGCACGATGTCTTCTATGAGTTCAAGTTCCGGTCGATAAGCCATAAGGTCACCCCACGGACAGCGCCCGATCCCCAACCGCTTCCGCCTTTGCCAGCAGTTGGCGAACTTCCGCGTCCGTCGTCTGCGAAAAATCCTGATACCACATTCCGACGCCGAAAAACGGCTCGGGTGTCGTCGCGCAAACGCACATCACGTCAGCCAGATCGTCGATCTCGCGGCAGACATCGGCCGATCCGGCCGGCACGCCGACGATGATCCGTTTCGGATTGCCGGCGCGGACCGCCTGAATAGCGGCCCTCATCGTCGCGCCGGTCGCGAGTCCGTCGTCGACGATGATCACCGTTTTACCGATCAGCGAAAGCGGCGGACGACGATCGCGATACGCCGCCTCTCGACGACTGAGTTCCTCTCGTTCGGCCGTCGCGACCGCTTCGATCTGTTTCTTATCAAGCCGGCACGAGCGGACTATCCGGTCGTTCAGCACGCGCGTTCCGCCGGACGCGATGGCTCCGAATGCAAGCTCGGGCTGCCAGGGAACCCCGAGCTTGCGGACGACGAACACATCGAGCGGAAGCCCGAGGCGCGTCGCCACTTCGTACGCGACCGGCACGCCGCCGCGCGGCAGGCCAAGCACGATCGCGTCTTTTCGTCCGGCAAATTCCACGAGCCTCGCGGCCAGTTCCTTGCCCCCTTCTTTGCGGTCTTCAAAGATCTTGTTCATCTCATTCACCTCCGGCATCAAGTTTTCCGTTGCAATGTTGATAACCAATGATTCGCAATCGGCGTTCCAAACTAACGGCAAGCTTAACTGTTGTCAGGATGAGTTTTTCGGACGCCCGCCCGCCCGCGGCGAGCGATGACGAGGGATTTTCACGGGAAAAAGTACGCGAAATCGCGGAAAAGACGGCACCCTGCGGGCATCCGGCGACACCCGGAATCGAGTCGGCGAATCAGATCTGGCGGTTCGGGCGGTTGTGTTGAACTTTGCCGGGCGCTTTTGCGGTTTGTTTTGTTCTGACCGGCGTCGGAGGTGCGGCGGATTGCCGGCCAAAATAGTATTCGCGGCATTCGGCCTCGCGTCCGCGGACGATCCTCTTTCCGGACAACGGACCGTAGCTCGCGCTGATCACGGTATATTGGCGCTGGGAATGATCGGTCTCGAAATAAACGACGACCCAATCATCGGTCTTTCCGAGCTGATGCGCCCGCGCGGTGTTGGAAAAGAGCGCCGTGTAATGGTTGTCGCCGCGAACTGCGTGAAGCACCGGCAGCCACGACTCGTGGCCCGGATTGAATCGCTGCGGCGCGATCTTGAACAACTCGCCGCTCAGGGCCTTTTCGCGGTATTCGCGATCTACGTCCAAGACTTCCGATACCGGCGGCGCTTCAGATTCTGTTTCATCGTGATCGGTCCGGATGCGGCCGAGACGCGCGGCGACCGAATCGCGTATGCCGGCGATCCGTTTCGGACCGAAGCCCCTGATCCCGGCCAATCGCCCGTCATATGCGGCCACTTCAAGTTCCTGCAACGAGTCGATGCCGAGATCTTCGTGCAGGACCTTCGCGAACTTTCGTCCGACGCCCGGTACGGACAACATCGTCGAAAGCGGATCGACGGTTCCGCGCAACCTGTCGAGCATCGGAAGCCGACCTGTCTTTACGAGTTGAAAAAGGAGACTGGCGAGACTCTGTCCGATTGCGGGCAGTTCGTCGAGGCCTTCAAGGCCCTGCTCTTCGACGAGATCGTCAAGTGACTGCGGCAAGTGCCTGATCGTATCGGCGGCGCGCAGATAGGCGCCGATACGAAACGGATTCGCTTCCTGCAATCTGAGTATCTCGGCGACTTCCTCAAGCTTGCCGGCTATTTTCGCATTGTAGGTGTTGATTTCGGACATATCCTGCCACCATCCGGTCAAATTGGGCCGCTAACATTTGAAACGCAAGAGATGTGCCCGGATGAGGAGGATTAGATCGTGTCTTAAGCCGTTGAAAATAAGCAGGTTGTGATGGGGTCGGTTGATCTCGGACGGAAACCGGTCGTGAAAATTCCACGGCAGACGGGTTCGTTTCCGCAAACCGGAAAATGCGGGCGGGGGCGAACGAAACCGAACTGCGGGGCGAGAAGCCGTCTGTGAAGCCGATTCAACGGATCCGGAACGCGGGAAGATACTTGACGACCTTGTCGTCGAGACTCGGCTCGCACTTATCCCAAATTACGCAATAGAGTTTTTGCCCGCGAAATGACGCCAAAAAGCGCGAAACTGTCTTCTCGATGTATCGGGCCCGGCCGAACTGATCTGTACCGCCTTGGAGTTTAAGTTTTTGTGACGAGTCCGTTTATAGCCCAAGTTGCGCGAATTGACAATTGACGCGGTTTTCCAGGCCACTTCTTGATCGCAAAATCAATTTCGCGTATTTGGCATATTTCACGGGAGACTTTTTCCTCTCAAGAAACACAATCTTCAAGTGCCTGATGCAAAGGGATTTAACTTAACCCGTGTTTTGTCGGCATCCGTTCGCTAATCTTCCGAATGGACCGCCATTGCGTGATTCGGCATAAATTCTCTTAGCCATCTATATGTTCTCTGTGCCTATGTGGTGACGGATTCCGCCCGAAGTCCGTGGTCGGGTCCGGTGAATCGTCTGATCAGGCATCGGACACGCATCGCTGAAGCCTCAACCGCGTCGGCGCAACGTCTCTGAACGCGAATTTTGGGAAAAAGAGCTTACTTTTGGACTTCGGTAAGCGAAAAATCGTCGAGCAAGAGTTCGCCGAACAACGGGCACGGAGAAGCGTTGCAGGGCGGCCGTTCGAGGCTGATGACGACGGCCGGCGTGTCGTTGGCGACAAAATCGATGACCGACTCGGCCCACTTGTCCCCGGTGGTCTGAATGGCTGCGGAGCGAGCCAGCGACTCGCCGGAAACTGCGTCGTGCACGACCACCCGCGGCAGGCCGGCGGAGATCATTTCGGCCGATCTCAAAAAGTACGTTAGCCGGTATTTTCGGCCCGGAACCAAATATGTCAGCTGCGAGAGCAGTTTTCGATTCAGTTCGACATCCCCGGCGAACTTCAGCCGGACGGATCTTGTGCCTGAATGAAACTCCTTCTCGTTGATGCTGACCGCAAGCGCCGACGCCTTTTGATCGATCCTCCATCCGAAACCGTACTCATCGCTTTCGGTCGTCCTTTCGAATCCGCCGTCAAAGATCAACTCGTCCGGGCTGTCCGGTTTTACGGTGGTCAACCAAATCTCGCGGGCAAGTCGAAAATTCTTTTTGTCGATCAGCGAGCGGATGAAGTCGTCCTTGTCCTTCGCGTCGAGTTCACCGCTCAACAGAAACGACCTGATATTGACCGTCATCAGATCGTGCCGGATGAAATACCGCGCGACGATCTTTTTGGCCTCCGCCGAGGCCGGCCGCACGGCGCTCTCGATCGCGTCCGGATCGTTGGGAAACGCGGCAAACGCAAAATCCAGCACTTCTGGGTAAAGCTCGTTGTCGTTCGCGGCGGCCTCGCTCAGAAAGCGAAACGCTTCGTCGAACCGGCGGTTGTCGAGGAGCATTTTCCCAAGGTTGTTCTTCGGCTGGACATAATTCGGGGCGAGGGCGATCGCTCTTTCGTACGCGGCCTCGGCGGCCTCGAACTGCCCCGACTTTTCGCGGCAGAGGCCGAGGCGGATCCAAAGGAAAAAGTCGTTACCGCGCAGTTTGACGGCACTCTCGAAAGCTTCGGCCGCGCCCCGATAATCCTTGTTTTGAAGAAGGACCATCCCGAGGGATCTGTAGGCATATGGGTTGTCCGGTTGATACGAGATCGCCGCCGCGGCGAGCTTTTCGGACTCCGAGAGAACCGCCGCGTCTGCATAATAGCTTGAAAGCCCCTGCCTGGCGGCCGAGACTCCGATGAACGTCACGATGCAAAAATAGACCAGCGGCAGGGCATAGACCCGAAGCGTTCGTGCCTTGGTTTTGAAAGATTTCATCGTGTCAGTTCCCGGAATCCTATCGTTCGTCCGGGATCGCTTGCCCGGGCGTCGTTTCCTATCAGTTTAGCCGCGACCCGCTTGATTCGCCGAATCCGGGCGGCCGGCTCAAACGTCGCGACGGATCATCGACGGTCGCGAGCACGATGAGCACGACGAAAATGAGCGCGTTGACCATCGTGTGAAGTCCAAAATCCACGAAACTGTGGATAAGAACTCCGAAGATCCCGATCGCCGCGCCGAATGAACCCGACCGGGTCAGGCGGTCTCCCGACCTCAGGTTCCGCGAAATCCTCATTGCGACGATCACGCCGAATGCCGCAAAAAGCGCAAACCCGACGATTCCGCCATTTGCGAGAATCTCCAGATACTCGTTATGAGCCTGCTGCAGCGAAAACTGGCCGGCCGACGGGTCAAATCCGGTGATCGCCGTCGCGTATCCGCCAAAACCCACACCTGAGATCGGGTTCTTTTTGATAAGTTCGATGGTCGACGTCCAGATGGCGGCTCGATTCACTCGGCCCTCGGCGGGCTCCACCTCGTCTCTGATTTTTTCCACCCGCGTCACGACCTTGTCTCCGCCCACGAAGACGATCGTAAAAACGACCGAAGCGAGAACGACCACGCAAATGCCGAAACCCGCGAGGGTCCTGCGCACGGTCACTCCCAGGCCCCTGCGAGCCGGGGCTGAATGCTCCCGTTGGCTGCCCGACCGCCAGTCGCGCGTGATCAAATGAACGAGCGCCGCAAAGACGCAAAGCGCGGCAAGGCTCATCAGGCCGCCGCGCGAATTTGCGGTGATCAAAGCAACGATCACGATCCCCGATAGAATCCAACCGAGTAGTTTCAATTTCTCGGAAAGCGCTCCCTTGATCAGGAATCCCAACAACAAGCCCAAAGTCATTTCCATCAAAAGGGCGAAATGGTTGCGGTTGATGAACTGGGCGTAACCCTGGCTTGCTTCCGTGTAAGCCGCCAGGGATACGAAAATGCCGTCGAAATAAACGGGACGCAGCAAACCGAAAAGGGCGCTCGCGACCCCGACAAGAATCACAAGCCCGATCAGGTGCCGCCGACGGGCCGGGTCGCCCGCGTACCGGAACAAGACCTCCCCCGCGACGATCAATCCGCCGAACACCAGAAGAAACGCCTTTGTTTCATACGGATCGAAGCTCAGGGGAGACGCCGTTTCGGGCCAATGGACCGTTTGAGCCAAGGCGAGGCAGATAACCCCGAAAAGGGGCAAAAGCAAGCCCGGTCCGGAGACCCGGAACGAGCCGCTGAAGGCGTTTTCGATCACGCGAAAGCCGGCGAAAATGCAGATCAACGTTACGATCGGTAGTTTTTGCGAGGGAGAAACGGAGCCGTATGGAATCGAGGCCAACGCGACCGTGATAAGAATTCCGTAAAAGGCGAGAATTTCAAGATATGCCGGGATCGATCGCCTGCGTTTACTTATCGATCCGGAACCGCCGGGATTGATATCATTATCCCGATCAAGATTCATTTTCGAACCAAGCGCTAAATCCGCGGACGGTGCGCATTTCGTCCCGCGTAGGTGACTTAACCGAACTCGGCAGCGCGACCGCCTTCAAGGTTCGCAAGATGATTCGGATATCGGTCTTCCAAGACTTGTCTCCGACGAACTTGACGTATCCGCGAAGCTTGAACGGCTGCACGACCTCCCGATAATAGCGTTCCTTATCGACGACCTTGGCAAGCAACTGCTCCTCATTGCGCAACCGAAGCGTCACCGGATCGGTTATGCCGGGCCGGTGCGTCAGGATCACCTGCCACAGCGGATCGGCAAGATCGACAAATTCGGGCACCTCGGGCCGGGGGCCGACAAAGGACATATCGCCGCGGAGAACGTTCCAGAGTTCCGGAAGCTCGTCGATCTTGTAACGCCGCAGTTTCTTTCCTATCGGCGTTACGCGGCCGTCATCCGCCCATGTGATCATCGGTCCGGGCCTTGCCACCGCCATCGTTCTGAACTTCAAGAGCGTGAAGGCATTTCCGTTCAACCCGACCCGCTGTTGCCGAAAAAGGACAGGTCCTTTTGAAGAGAGTCGGATCAGAACGGCGACAACTAGAAGCAAGGGACCGGTTACCGCCAACCCGAACATCGCGAGGGGAACCTCAATCGCTCGAGGAATTGACTTAAAGGGGGATGTTTTCGTCATTATGCTGCTTTGGAAATCCTGCTTACCGCATTTGCGGCACAGAGGTCTTTGACCGTTTCAACCACGTGCTCCATCTCTTCAACGGTCATCGACGAGAAGATGGGCAAACTGATAATCTCGCCCCACATCCGGGTGGCCGCCGGGAACAGTTCGTCGTTCCAGCCGAGGCGGGTCTGGTAGAGCGGATGCATATGAAGCGGCCGCCAGTGTACCGAGCAACCGACGCCATTGCGCTTGAGTTCGTCGATGAACTCGTTGCGATCGATCGAAAGCTCGTCAAGTTTCAAACGGATCGGGAACAGGTGCCACGAATGGATCCTGTTTTCATCGGTCGGCGGAAGCGAGATGGAGTCTATGTCCGAAAGCGCTTCGAGGTAATACTCGGCAACGGCTTCGCGCCGCGCCCTCATATCCTCGGCGCGCGCCAACTGGTGGCGGCCCATCGCCGCGGCGATGTCCGTCAGGTTGTACTTGTACCCCGGCCGAACGATCTTGTAATCCCAGCTTCCTCCGTTCGCAAACCGGCCCCAAGCGTCGTGCGACAGACCGTGTAGCGACATCAGCCGGATCCGGTCGGCGAGCTCTTGGTCGTTCGTCACGGCCATCCCGCCCTCGCCGGTCGTAATCGTCTTGTTGGCGTAGAACGAATAGCACGTCACCGCCGCCGTATCGTCGCCGCAGTATTCCCATCGGCTTTCCGCGTCGGGGCGCCAGGCGGCCGGAAAAGCGTGCGCCGCGTCTTCGATGACCCAGAGATCGTGTTTTCGCGCGAAATCCTTGACCTCCCGCATATTCATCATCAATCCGCCAACGTGAACCGGGATCATCCCGACCACCTTGAGATCGCGGCCGCGAAGATACGGCAAGCGTCGGCTCTTTAGCCTTTCGATCTTTCGCTCAGCATCCTCAAGGTCCATATTTCCGGTGACGGGATCGCAATCGACAAGCACCGGTATGGCCTTCTGATAGAGAATGATCTCGGCCGTGGCCGCAAAGGTCATCGTCGGGATCAGGACGGCTTCGTCCTCACGCAGACCCATCGCCTCGACCGCCAGGTGCAGCGCCGCCGTACAGGAGTTTACGGCGACCGCGAACTTCGCGTTCACCGCCTTGGCGAACTCCTGCTCGAACGCCTTGACCTTTGGCCCGGTTGTCAGCCAACCGCTGCGCAGGGTTTCGATCACTTCGTTTATCTCGTCTTCTTCAACCTGGGGGCGGAAAAACGGAACATTCATCGCTACGGGAGCCGGGTGCGGTTTTTCGCTTACAAAAGTGTTTTGCATATTCGTTCGTTACACGGGCCAAAAATTGTCTTATGGACTTCAAGTAAAGACAGAATCACCTGACTTTTCAGAAAAAAATTCCCGGTGGCGTTTCAAAAACCTGGACGCAACGCTCACCGAGGAACAGCCGGCAAGTCTGTCCTCGAAACTTCAGTTTTTCGGGCTGACCCAATTATGGATGGTTTGCCGATAGAGCGAATCGGGCATACAGACAATACTCTTTGGCATTAAACGCCCAGAGTTTTGTCACACATTGCTCCAACTATCTCAAACTGCATTTCGGTGCGTCGGCCGCTAGCCGGCCTAAATCAGCGTCGGCTAAAGGTTTATTACGCTTATACTTCGGCGGGTTATACAAACTCGAAGGGCACAAACGGACCAGCATTCCGATTTCTGGAAAGTCCTAAAGATTATCCATCTATATAAGTAATGCCAGAGAATTGTCCAACTGGCTTTGGTGCACAAACTAGTCCATTTGTGCTACAGTTTTTTTTCAAGATAGAACCCCAACCCGATCTTGAGAAACGCCAAAGAATTCATTAGCCTAATCGACGATGCGAAAGTACAAGTTCCGTATCGCGCTGTGTCGGTGCCAAAGCCAAAAAAACTCTAATTTTGGCATTCGTTCGTACCCGGATTTCGTTTCGGCGATGAGAATTCGAGCATTCCAGTCAAAGGCGTAACTTTGATACGAGGAACAATGTCAAAAAATTTATTCGTTCGGCCTATGCTTTCTCGATTTGCGTTTGTTGTTCTAACTTTTTGTCCGGTGATCTTCGTTCAACTGAGTGTTGCCGTCATCGGACAGACCACGGGTTTGTCTACGAGATTCGATTTCGACGGCGATCGAAAGGCCGATCCAAGCGTTTTTCGGCCTTCGAGCGGCGATTGGTGGTTTCGCAGGAGCGCCGATGGCATCGTCTCGACCACGAATTTTGGGCTCGGCACGGATCAACTTGTCGCGTCTGACTACGATGGCGACGGAAAAACCGACCTCGGCGTCTTTCGCGGCGGGGTCTGGTATCGCCTGAAAAGCTCAACGGCTACAGTCGACGCTGTCAACTTTGGCGTGCCAAGCGACGTTCCGGTTCCCGCGGATTTCGACGGAGACGGCCGCTCCGACATTGCCGTGTTTCGGCCGATCGACGGCACTTGGTATCGTCTGAATAGCGGCAATGGCCAATTCGTTGTCAGACAATGGGGCGCACTCGGCGATATTCCGATAGCGGGCGATTACGATGACGACGGAAAGGCAGATTACTCGGTGTTTCGCCCGTCGAACGGGAAGTGGTATCGCATCAACAGCCTCGATGAATCAGCGGTTATTTCTGCTTTCGGCACGGGCGGTGATGTTCCGTTGGCCGGCGATTTCGACGGCGACCGAAAATTTGACCTCGCCGTCTGGCGCCCTTCGACGGGGTATTGGTACGTTCTCAGAAGCTCCGACAACAGCGTTTCGAACCGTTCGTTTGGCCTTTCAACCGATCTTCCCGTGCCGGCGGATTATGATGGCGACGGAATCGCCGATTTCGCGGTTTACCGTCCTTCAAACAGCGTTTGGTATCGAATCAACAGTGGTACGAATGTGTTTGAGTCTTTTCAGTTCGGTCTTGGTACCGACTTTCCCGTGCCGATGCAAAGCGGCGTTTCGTCAACTCCGCAGCCCAATCGGCCTCCGGTCGCCGTGAACGATACTTATGCTTTGACGGCGGGAACACTGAACACGCCGGCTCCGGGGGTTCTCTCAAACGATACCGACGCCGACGGGAATTCGTTGACAGCGGTCCTCGTCGCAGGTCCGACCGCGTCTCAAGGAACGCTGACTCTTACTCCAAACGGTTCTTTTGCCTTCTCGCCGGCGACGGGTTTCAGCGGTCCGGCAACATTCACATACCGTGCAAACGACGGTCTTCTGACCTCAAACATCGCGACGGTCACCCTCAATGTCTCGTCGGCTCCCTCGTTCACCTGCGATTACTACGCTTCTCCTACCGGTACTCCATCGGGCAGCGGTACCAGCTCAAGTCCATGGGATTTGCGATCCGCGCTGAGCAAAACCACACTCGTAACAGGAGGTAAGATACTATGTTTAAGAGGCGGGACTTATCGCGGCAAATATCGGTCTAGATTGAACGGCGCTGTAGTCCGAAGCGCTCCTAGCGAATGGGCCGTAATTGACGGGTTTTCAACTACAACTCTTGTATCCGCCATCAGTGCTACACAAACAAGTTTCACAGTTGCCGACGGCAGCGTTTTATCGTATCCCGCCGGAGCGGACACGGGCGTTGGCGTTCTCGCAGAAGGCGAGTTGATTGCCGTCTATGGAATCAATGGCAACAACGTGACCCAAGCCAATCGAGGCGGTGCCACCGGGTCTTCGCCCCCGATTCCTCATCCGGCGGGTACAACCTTGTATGTCAAAGGGACGAATCTCTGGGTTGAAGGGAATGGCACCACCTACCGAGATTTCGAGATCACGAACAGCATTCCTTTTCGTGACAGGGATACGACCTGTGAGAATATCCGCGGAATTGGAATACAAAACGTGGCAGCAGGCAACAAATTTATCAATATGGTTGTTCACGATGTAGAGAATGGAATCTTGACATCAAATGCGTCGTCCAATACCGAACTGTACGGAAATATTGTCTACAACAATGGGCTGTATAGATCGGTTAACGGGTCCGTGGAGGGCTATGCGCACGGCCTCTATTTGGAAAACGGATCCGGATACTCTCGTGTTTACGAAGACATCATTTTCAACAATTTCAATTTGAATACCCAAATGTTCGGAGTTACCGCTTCGTACGTGGGCGGCGACGTGCAGGGGAGCATTTGGGCAAATTCAGGCGCTCCGATGGCCAAGTTCTATCCTGAGCGCAGAAGCACGAACTTGCTGATCGGAACGGACAGTCAGCGTATACCGTTTATCTCGATTAAGGACAGTCATTTCGTTAGTCCGTTAAACACTTCCGGTTCGGGAATCAAGCTCGGTTACGGATCCGGGGCGGCCGACGGTGTTATCACCAACAACTACTTCTTCGGTGGCGGCGGTCGACTGTTGGAAGTCATTGATACCCCAAATCTTATGGTATCGGGCAATAAATTCTACGGAGTAAATCCGACATTGCGCTACACACTTGTTTACCAGAACTCGCAGTACAATTGGAACAACAATACATACTACGGAGGCGCCGGTCGTTATATTTACAACATCAACGATCCTAATGGTGGCGAAAACCGTAAATTCGACGTGTGGCGGACTGAAACCGGATTCGACGCCAATAGCGTCGAAACGTCGACGGGGCTGCCTTCCACGGTCATCGTGCGCCCCAATTCGTACCAACCCGGCAGAGCCAACATTATCATCTACGCAACGAGTGCTTCTACTTCGATTAATGTCAACCTTAGTAATTCGGGCCTTAGCAACGGTCAGAGTTACGTGATTCGAAATGCGTTCAACTATTTTGGGCCGATTGTGTTGACCGGAACATACAATTCGAACTCACCGACAATTTCGGTGCCGTTGACCGGAGCCGCGGCGACGGTTGCGCCTCCAGTTGGCCACGGTTACACCCCGCCAACGACTTGTCCCGAGTTCTGTGCGATGGTCGTGGTTCCGAACTAGCGCAATTGCACCTACATGTCGTGGTGAATGACTCATTTTTGAGTCGTAATCGTTTGCCGTTTGGTAAGCTTCTCGCGCAAACGCCTTTCATCACACACTTCGGGCGGGCGAACCTATGGTGACCGTTTGACGAGGTTGCCCGGTTCAGAAAGATCCCGATTCCAAACTGAAGGAATTTGGTGACTTTTGTTTAGGCGAGATGAGATTGAGCCTGAAGGTTTCCCATGGTTCTCAGGCTTCTTCTCTTCGCTTCAGAACCCGCTTTCGAATTGCCAAATAGTGTCGCCCACCGATGGATTTAGCCAACTTCTTGGTGTTCCAATGTAAGTACTGTTCGATCTGGCGGAAAGAAGTGTGATTCGATGCCAACGCACCCGAAACACTTGGCGACATTCCTCGTTGCAATCCGAAGCGGCCCAGAACCAAGCACTCATCCACATAATATGCTTTTTTGACCGGCTCGGAGGTAAAAAGGGCACGAATACCGCAGGCAGAGGCCGCTTTGGCCACCTCACTTGAAAAATAACCGCCAGGCACGGAAGCAACGGTGACTTGTTCGCCGATAGTATCGCTCAGCTTCGCAATGCTCTGTTTCCATTCGCTCTCAAGTTCCGTCCAACTGCAACTGGACATTCGAGCCGGATGCGACCACGAATGACTTCCGATCACATGCCCCTTTTCAGCCAATTGTCGAATTTGTTTGGAACTGACGAATGTAGATTTATCGATGTGGCCCGCGGTTACGAAGAAATGACCAATCCAGCCGAATTTTGCCAGAATCGTCTCAATGATGGTCGAGGCGCTTATTCCCCCGTCATCGAAAGTTAGGAATAAGGGAACCCGAGATCGATCATCATCACCGAGAAAGGAATAGATGCTTTCCGGCTTATCGGTTCTCGCATTTGCGACCGTTGCAAAATGCCGTTCCATTTCGACTGCATCCAATTTGTAGATCGAGGCGGCCTGCCCGGGAAAGCCGCTCCGGTCGAAGTCACCGTTTTCAACGGCATCGTGGTACAGCAAAGTGACAGCTTTCAATTCTTTCTTCTCCTCGCGCTAAGCCCGGATCTGATATGAGCCGTTAGCCAGGGTTGCCCCCAAGTAGCCGACTTTCTGCCCGATGTATCTATCGGAACCGCGTTACCGTTGTAAATCTCTGATAGCTTCTCACTCAATTCGCTGAGGTTCTCCAACACCACCCTCTGTTGGATTACTATGTGGGATTCGGACAATTCGTCAAAATCGTAGGTAAAATAACCGTAGACCGGCCCCGTATCGACATCGGAATCGATTTTTAGCAGCGTCATTCCGACTTTGGCCGTATCGTTATTCGCCAGAGCCCAGAAGCATCCGTGTGCGTTCCTGTATTCGGGGCAGATTCCGGGATGCATTACAAATGTTCCTCTCGATGGAAGCGAGAACACGCGTTTACTCAGCAGCGTCTTACAACGCGCTATCATAATGTCCGCGTTCAATTCCTTGATGAAAGCCTCGGATTCTTTTGAGTTTGGACTATGAGTCAGCAATACCGGAACTTCGTCCGGTATTTCAGGGTACCGGCTGAATAAGTCTTGAAGTCTTTCGTCTTCCCAAACACTGTCGCTCCTTGAATGAAACAACTTGTAATAAATCCGGAAACAAATAACGTCGACGAATCTAAAAACTCCGACCCGCTTCATCTCTCGTCGAATACGCTTGTAAATCCTTTTTTTTCGTTCCTGCAGCACTACTACACCAACCAGATCCGAAAAGGAGGCCAGCCATCTCGACAACCCTTCTTGAGATATTCTTGCGCCGTCATGACAAATCAGTATTGTTCTCATCAACAGGTAATTCTCCGTCTTCAAAGCCCATAAGGACAGATCCTATCGCAATGATGTCGATGTTAGGGTCACCTATCTCGCAGTCAATGCGAGGAACTTCTATCCAGTCGCCCGATAACCGACTTTTCGGCCGCTCAAAAAGAAGCGTTGCTTGATTCTCTAGGAACGAAAGTAGTTCACCAAAAGCCGAAGTGGCCGCATGACAAAATAAAAAGGATAAAGGATTTTCGGCAAGTGAAATATGGTCTTATCAACGGCGTTTGGAGTAAATATTAGTCTCAAGTACCAGATAAGATAGACGATTTTCACCTTCAATCTGTCGATTCGCCGCTCTTTGAGACTTAAGTGAAGCAGATACCAGTCGCTAATCTCGCTAGAGCTTACGTCCGCAGAAAACGCCTTCGAATAAACCTTTTCGGCGATCTTTCGATGAATGTCGTCGGCATCGATCCTGCCAGGCCCGGGATCATCAGATCGTGACCCAAAAAGGTCATGCACCAAAAACAGCCCCAGTGCAACTACCTTTTCACAGCCATACTCCCTTGCGTGGTGACCGACGTCATTCCAGTCAATTGTCCCGATGGCCGCTTCGCGTCTGAGGATAAGTTCACGCAAATCGCTGATCCACGCGATCCGCTCCCATCCATGCCGTGCGCCGTGCAGGCAGAGATAAACAAAAAGATCATTGAACGCAAGAACCCGTATCTCTGTCCCGCCCAGGTTTAGGAATTCCATCCGGTTCCATAACCTATCAAGTTCAAACGGCAGGGAAAAATGGCTCCCTGAAAGTTTCCAGTGAAGTTCGACCTGCACGCGATCGTCGAGACTAAACAGATTCACGTCTTTCTTCCGCGTGAAAAAAAGCAGCTTTCGTCTTAAAGGGCCGCTTGGGGTGGCAGACTTGTAGCCCGAGCGCACGAACAATTCAATTGCCCGGTCGAAATGACGTGGCTGCACGAGAAGATCCAGATCCACATAATGCCGTAGGGCGGGATCGCCATATGCCTGAATGGCGAGGGTCGGGCCTTTGAACGAAAACACCGGAATTTCGTTATTCTCGAGGAGCTTGACGATTTCTGCCAGCTTGAAAGAAAGAAAAAGGTTTTCCTGCGCGTGGGACTGGTAAAAGGTCGAAAGACGCTCTCGTATCTCAGCCGGTATCGCGTCGGGGAAGTCCTGAAGCAAATTCCGGCTCAGCAACGGCAGGAGGCCGTTTCTGCTTGAGATCGCTATGACATACTCCCAATCCAGTTGCTCGGTCAGAAGCGCGGAAAGCTGATCGACCGTTTCGGAAGGTATCACCGTTTGGGCGCAGCCCAAGATCAGTTGAATTTCTTTTTCCCGTGAGGGTCGGCTTTCTTTCTCAGACATAATAAAACGGTCTCAGACGAATTGCGGTTGTTCATTGTCGATTTCCCGATCGCGGGCGGTCTGCATCTGCGCTTTCCAGCTTTCGGCATAATAACCGTCGGTTTCGAGAAGATGCCTGTGCGAGCCGGATTCAACGATCCGGCCGGCCTCCATAACGTGAATGATGTCGGCCCTCATCGCGATCGTGAAGCGGTGAGTTATGATGAGGCCGGTCCGGTCGGCCGACAACCCCTCGAAACGGTCGAACCACTCGGCCTCGCCCCAAGAGTCCATAAAGCTTGTTGGCTCGTCCAAAACGAAGATCTGCGCCTGACGGAAGTACGCCCTCGCCAGCGCGACCTTCTGCCACTCGCCGCCGCTCAGTTCGCATCCGTTGACAAACCACTTCCCGAGCAGCGCGGCGTAGCCGCCGGGCAATTTCGAAATAAACTCGTGTGCGCCGGCCCTTTTGGCTGCGATCTCGATGTTCTCGAGACTCGGATCCGCGCTCGTGTCCCCGAACGCGATGTTCTCCGCCGAGCTCTCCTGAAACCTCATCGGGAATTGAAACAGGACGGATATGTTCCGTCTCAATTCGGTGAGGTCAAAGTTGCGTATATCGACCCTGTCGATCTCGATCGACCCTTCCCGGGGATCGTAGAAACGACAAATAAGTTTGATCAAAGTGCTTTTCCCGGCACCGTTGATGCCGACGATCGCCGCCTTTTTTCCCGCCGGTATGAAAAGGTCGAAGTCACGGATGACAGTTCGGTCTTCGCCCGGATACGAAAAGCTTACGCCCTTGAACTCGATGCCATACTCGATCCTGTCGGGGAACGGGACCGGACTGGCGGGCGAGACGACCTTTGAAGGGAGATCAAGAAACGTAAAAAGGTTCTTCAGATAAAGAGTGTTGCCGATCGTTTGTCCGACTGCGCCGAACAGCGAGCCCAAGATCGACTGTCCGCGGCTGAACACCTGGTAAAAGACGGCCAGATCCCCGAGCGTTGCGGTGTTGTTGTAAACGCCGAAAGCGATCCAGCTGATCGCCAAGCCCGCAGTCGCCAGCGTCAGGGTGTTGCCGACTATTTTGCCCGATGACTGCCGCCTGAGCTGTATCAATTTTTCGCCACGCAAAGTTGAGCGCAGTTTCTGAAATTTATCCCGAAAGGTCCGACCCAGGTCGAACAAACGCATCTCCGCGGCGGCGTCGCCGTGGGTCAGCATCCCATCGAAATAAAGCAGCCATCGGCGATCCGAGGCAGTCGAAACCCACCAGCTGTGAAAGACCCGGTTGTACTTCAAAGTAATATACAATCCGGGGACGGTCCCGGCGAGGAGGAGCAAAGAGATCTCCCAACCGTACGAGATCAGTATCGCGGCAAACGAGATAAGGGTTATCGAATTTTGAATGATCGAGCCAAAGTTCTCCAGCAGCGACAAGGGCTTCGATTGGGATTCGCCCCGCGCTTGCTCCAGCAGGTCGTGGTACTCGGGCGAATCATAAACCTCGACATCGACCTCGGCCGACTTGAGGTGCATCAGTTGTTTCAGATGATCGGAAAAATGTTCGGCCTGGGCCGCCCGTACCCAATCGCTCAAATACCGGAAAACTTCGGCCAGCAGCAGCGCCACACCGGTTAAAATGAAAAATAAGACCGCCGTATTGAGACTGGATGCGTCCCCGTAGTGATTCTTGGCAAAGACGAAACCATCGATCGTCATTTTCGTCAGATAGACGATCGCGACCGGCAGCAACCCCTGGGCAACTGTGAGAACTCCCCAAAAAAACGTTAATTTGGGAACCGCGCGCCAGATCAGAACCCAGTTGCGCTTCCAGAGACGGCCGTATTCGGGCAAATTCCCGATATTGCTGATTGTTAGATTACGATTTCCGATAGCTGGTTAATCACTCCGAGAAAAAAGACCTTCTCGCATCAAAACTGAAATGAGAATTCTTGCCGAAGGAGAAACTGAGTGGGCTTAAATCGATTCCTCTCCGGCTTAGCCCCTAATCTTGAGAAAGAGGACGATTGCCCGCAACCGTTCCGATGTGTTTTGAAAGCAATTCATTGACCGCGTGGATCCTCTCAAAATCATGGGGACGATTCAAACGGAAAAAGGGAACCGAGTGAACCAACCGTTGGCACTTCTCAAAGTGCCATCCCAAGCTGTCCGACTCCTTCAAATAATAACTCACGTGGGTATGTTTGGTCGCCTCGATAAACGCCTGCGAGAGGCTGATGCTCTGAATGCTGATCTCATCGTCAAGATCGAGCACGTAAATCGCCGACAACGGAATTGACGCGCCGGAAAACTCGCTGCAGGAAAATGAGTACTTGGCGGTCTTTCGATGAACGGCCGGCAACTGAGACGGGACCGCGCCAACCGCAGTTACCGAATCTTCGAACAACTTGATCTGAGGATAGCCCGGCACCGTGAAAATCCCGTCATCTTCGAAGATGATCGGGAGCAGATCATCACTGATCAACCTGTTCCCCAAGACTTCCAGGCTTGCCGCAATCGTCGATTTTCCATAACCCTTTGCGCCTAAGAACGCCACTCCGATTCCATTTATCGTTACTACGCTGGCATGCAGGACAAGGCAGTTACGCTGGTGTAGCAATACAGCCAAGACATAACCCGTCAAATACGGGATCACGTCCTCTTCCTGAGCACCGGGACGCAGGTCAAGGATCACCTTGTTCCCGTCCGCGACCAAAATGTCGCCGGTTTTGGGGTAACTGAAGAACATCGCCGTCTCCGTGACCCGCACTTCACAGTCGGGCGCACTGAGGGGATCGGCGGTGCCGAAATATCCTTCCAAAAACCGTTCGGTAAGTTTGTTGTGGAAGATCTCGACGTCTATTTTTGAGCCATACGGGGTTTCAATCTCAACAAAACCAGGCAGTCTGACAGAGGATTTGATATTGAGCCCGTAAGCCGAATAGAGGTAGGCATCATTACTTAGCATAAGTACGAGAACAAAATCGGAATCACCGTTCTAAGTTCTTTAGTTAAAAGACCAATAGAACGATGATTCCAATCCGCATTCTTAGATCCCAAAAAATGGGAACTAACTATCGCGTAGGGCACGGTAAGGACGACCCGTTGTCGTCGACGTTCTGAACGAAATCATCCCCGAAACCGGGATATTTCAAAACGCATTGATCGCCGCCTCGTGTGATTGAGGCAACATCACCGTAAACCCTTAGATCAG
Source organism: Pyrinomonadaceae bacterium (assembly GCA_041752475.1). Taxonomy (GTDB): domain Bacteria; phylum Acidobacteriota; class Blastocatellia; order Pyrinomonadales; family Pyrinomonadaceae; genus JAFDVJ01. The sequence continues at coordinate 51,386 of JBGSWK010000006.1, forward strand.
GTTCGACCCAATTCTTCTTACTTTGGGTTTTATCCATTTTTCCCCTCCTTTAGTAAGTTTCTTCAAGACACTGATCTTTGCAAGTGCTTGGATCCAACAGCCGTTGTTAGAAAGGACGTGCCTCGCTTTTTGGCTGTCAAAATTGTTAAAACTCAAAATCAATAAACCGCAACGGATCCGGGGATCCCTAATTGTCGGCAAAGCCCGTCTGCTCCAGCCAATTCAGCAAATAGGCGCTCGTTACGACCAGCATAACTTCGGCGTCCTTCTTGTTCGGTTCGGTACTGCAAGAACTGAAAGCCGCTTGGAGTTTTTCAAGATTGATGTATCGTTGGAGCTTCTCAACAGACTGTCGCGATATTCTCTCCAACGCCGCCGATTCATATTTGAACAGGTTGATTTTGACATGCGCGCCCAAATTCGCCTTATTGGTTCTCCACTGCACATCGGGCGGAAGAATATCCTGCATCGCGAAACGAAAGATCGATCGTGTCCAACCTCGATAAAGTCTCTGTCCCGGAGGCAGATTTACGCAGAATTCGATCAATCTCCGATCATAGAACGGGTGTCGCTGCTCGATCCCGAATGCCGCCGATAGATTTTCATTGAGTTCGTGCAAGATCGATGCGAGTCCATTTGTAAGAACGCGCCAATGGTGCTGCATTCCCGAAATTCCGTCCGGATAAGCTGACTTCTGATACCGAACGATTCTCTCCTTCAATTCGGACCGGTCCCTGAAATCCTGATTTACCGAATCTAAATGGAGAGGAAAGATCATCGGCGTGTCGCCGGAATCCTGCAGGTTTCTCCGCCGCAAGATCCGCCACATTTTGATAAGCGCCGGCGAGATCGTTGGCTTGAGTCCCCGATGCCATGCCAAATTCTTAAATCTGTGTCTGGAGGACGGCATATTCTTATTCAGCGCGATCGCCTCTCGCAGCATTCGAACATAGCGACCCCGGCGGGCAAGCAGTTCAAAATCTTCATAGCCGTACGAAACCGTGCAATCGCCATCGTGTCCGCCAAGCAGGACTCTGACATTCTCGCGTTGGGCGACCTCATAAATCTCGGAGGCCATATACATATTTATGTAACCCGCCGGATGATCCGCGTGCCAGATGATCTTCTCGATATTGCGCAACGGGCTGACATCATCGGCGTTTACGAAATGCGGCTGGCACCCGGCTTTGTTAATGACGGATTGCATATACTGCATTTCGTCGATTCGCGGATCCAATTTGGAAACAGTCGGAAAGACCCCCGAAAACGTATGCAGAGGCGGCTTTCCGGTTTCATTCAAATAACGGCTGGCGAGGCAGACGACCGCCGAAGAATCGAGACCGCCGGAAAGTGTCGAACCGATCGGATAGGCGCTGCGCAGACGACACTCGACGGCTTCGGTCAGTTTTTCGCGAAAGGCGTCCTGGTACTCCCGGGCGCTTCCGAGTTTGATCTCCTTCTCTTCCGGTTGCCAATACTCCCAAATGCGTAATCCGTTTTGATTTAGGCGGAGCGCGTGCGTCGCCGGCAGCCGCAAAATATCCTTGTAAAGCGTCAGCTCCTTATCTTCCGTGTTTATTGTCAGATAATCCGCGAGACCGTCTTCGTTCAACTCGCGGGGCACATTCGCGATTTTCAGCAACGCCTTTATCTCGGAGGCCAAAGCAAAGAAGACGCCCGGTTTGTGGTAATAGTAAAAATGTTTGATCCCAAGCGGATCGCGCGCGCAAAAGAGTTTTTTCTCCCGAGCGTCCCAGATAGCGAAGACGAAATCGCCCACCAACTTTGGCAGACAGTCTTCACCCCACTTTTCGTAGGCCCTCAGAATTATCTCGCTGTCCGTTACCTCGTCAACGGGTTTATCGGAAAAGGACAATTGCGCGATCAGTTGGTCCCGATTATCGATCCTCGCGTCGCACGTGATCACCGACGAACTTTCGGAACTCTTCCAAGGCAATTTTTCGATGAGCGATTCAGGCGTCGTCCACCTCATTCGGTGCCCCAGCCCGACCGCGCCGTCGATCCAAATATCCGAACCCTCATCACCGCGGTGTTTCAGCGCATCAAGCACAGCTTGCATTTCGGCCTGTCCGACAGGACGATCATTCAGGTTGTAGATGACTGAAATTGCGCTCATAAAATCGCCTGATCAGACGGCTTCAAAACCAGAAAACGCGCGTGTCCGCGTTCCTCTCCAATGATTATCCGGCCGCTGACCTCAACCCACGCGTGCGCCATCAGTCCGGCGCTCTCATCTTTGTCGACACCTATCCTGACGCGCGAACCCTGCCCTTTGATTCTTAACAGCGCCTGTGTCGCCAACGCCTGAGTCAGACACGTCGCAGAAGGGACGTATCCGCTGCTGGTGCGAACCGAATGTACGATCCCGTTAATGGCAATCCAATCGAGCCGTTCACCGTCATTTTCGGGAAGTTCAAGACGCGACGCCCATTTGTTGACCCATCTGAACGGAAAGACCCACAGACTCATTCGAATTGCAGCCACCAGAAAAAGAGACTGAATCAAAAGTTTCTTATCCTGGAACGGCAAAGCAAAAAATTTGCGAAATCTATTCATCGACAACTTCAATCAGATCTTCCTTCGCCATTTTGTCCAGAAAAGACCTAATTGCCTGACGGCACGTCGCTTCGTCAACTTCATACTCGGCCATAATGGCGGATTGAAGATCCCCGAAACTCACCGGAGACTGGATCGCAGCCCAGATCGAAGCGCCAACTGAATTGACCCCATAATACTTGCCGTTCTTCATATTAAGGATCACGGCCTCGCCATTGAGGTCACAGCTAAGGTGCCCCACAACGGCCCTGTATTTCCGAACCGTCCCGCGAACGGTATTCCGATTCAATGCTCTGCCCATGAGGAAGTCACCCTGGTTGTCGATCCCGTTCAATTCAAGCGTCATAGTGAAAAATATGCCGAATACGTAAGATTATCCAGACGCGATGCCACCGCCAATTAGCCGTTCTAGTAGCATACAGTATATAACCGCGAGCGGATGTAGGATTTAGCGACCATTTTAGCAGTCGCTTTGTCGACTAAAAAACTGTTCAAACATACACATTTGTGCCACACGGAGCCAACTTGACGTTTATTGATTGCGTCATCGCACACGTTTGAGTTGCTCGAAACGCCGGATCACTCGTCTGCAATCCGCTTGGCCGATGCCGAAAGCTCAATCGGCCGGAGTCGAGGACCAGTGATTCCAGTGCGCGATCAGTCCCACTAAAAATCCAAGCCCATACGAAAGATGCAAAATAGCAAAACTCAAAGACAACAGCGGAATCAGCCGTAGTTTGGTTCTTGCCGTGACGGCGGCGGCGCTTAAGTTGGCGAGCAGGTAGCTGGAGACTATCAAGAAAAGCGCGGCTCGGCCAAAAATGGAAAACGTCGCCAGAAGCGTCGACAGGACCAGAGAAACGACAAACAGTGCCGGAACGAATTGCCGCACGCTCATTTGACGGGGATGAAGCTGCATCACGCGCACCTTCCAGTACCCGTACTGGTAATACTGCCGCCACAGGCGTTTGAACGTGCTCCGGCTGTAATAACGTGACCGGATGTCCGGCGACAACAGGATCCTTCCGCCCAACTTTCGGATCCTGAAATTGTACTCGTCGTCTTGGTTTCGAACGAGTTCCTCGTTGAACGGACCGGCTTTGTCGATGATCGCCCTCGTGTATCCCGGGAAGGCGACGGTGTCGGTGTACATTTCGCGGTCGTCGATCGTCCGAAACGCCGAACCGCCGACTCCGAAACTCGAACTCATCGCGATCGCGATCGCGCGGGCCCGGATGCTTTCGCCGATCGTTTCGATCGGACCGCCGACGCCGTCGGCCTTGCCCGACTCGAGCAGCGAGGCGCAGTTTTCGACGTATTCGGGTTCGATCTCGCAGTGACCGTCGACGCGAACGATGATCTCGCCGCAGGCCTTTTCGAGCGCGCGATTCAATCCGGTCGGCGCGATCTGCTTCGGATTGTCGACGACAAAGATCGGGATCTCGGTGCCTCGCGCAAGATCTTCGATGATCTCGCGGGTCGCGTCCGTCGACATTCCGTCGGCGATCACGATTTCGAGCCGATCTTTCGGGTAGGTTTGCCGGAGGACCGCTGTCAGGCTTCGTTCGATGAACGCGGCTTCGTTCCTCACCGGCATGATCACCGATACAAACGGTCGCTCGGTCTTGGTGTCTTTCTTCTTGCGGCTCATATCGACGTCAGGTCTCCGATTCTTCGGACGCCACTCCCACGTCCAGGCGCTGTTCGGCCGAGAGTTTGCAGATGACCGCGCGAAACTTTCCGCGGTTTGTCCGGGGGATTTCACTCACTTCTTCATAATCCACGGCGATATCTCCCATCCGATCCCGGATCCTTTCGGTTAGGTCGTTCAACGCGTCGCGATGAAAATTCCCGTCCGGAACATAGAGAACCTTCAAACCGGTGAGCGATTCCTGGATTATCTGGGCTTCGCGCACCGGCAGACCGCCCTTGAAGATCGGGTCCAGTCGGCCGATGCGCCGGCCGTCGGCGGTATACAAAAGATCGTCGCTCCGGCCCTCGATCTTTTCGATCAGGGGGAGTGTTCTCCCGCAAGTGCACTTTTCATTCGAGAGCTTGCCGCTGTCCCCGACACGGTAACGGACAAGCGGCATATCGGCGTTGACCAGTCCCGTGCAGATCAGATCCGCCGGATCGTCTTCATTCGCCGATCCGGTCTCGATAATGCCCGTGTCGGGCCATTGATGCAGCGATCCGTGCTCGCATTCGCTCGCCGCGGCGACGATCTCCGCCATCCCGTACGTTTCGCGGACGGGGCATCCGAACGCCTCGGAAATTGTTTGCCGCTGATATTCGTACAACGGTTCGGCATTCGTGATCGCGACGTCCATCGCAACGTCCTTGCGTTTGAGCTTCAAAGCTTCCTGCGCCAGTGCGCAGATCGCCGACGGATAGCCGAGAATGTACCGGACCCCATACTTGACGAGCGCATCCAAATAAGCCGGGATCAGATCTGGAGCGAGGTGGTACGACGACAGATAGAGTTGATTCAGCCCGGCATTCCAAACCCAAAAAGGAGGTTTCTTTTGATTCACCGGCACCACCAACTGGCCTCCGAGGATCGCCCACCTGTCGTGACGCGTAACTCCATACCATCGTCTCGAGCGCGCTTCCAGCAAAGCATACCAATGTTTGACGGTGTCCTTCGTTAACCAGAGGTCGAGCGAGGTTCCGGTTGTCCCGCTGGTATGATCGTGGAACATCCTCGAAATTTTGAGATCGTCCGCGACAAATTCCGTCGCGTTGGCACGCAGGGTTTCCTTCTCGAGAACCGGCCAATTTTCGAGATACGACCACGATGCCCGGTCTCCCGACCTCCGTCTCTCGGACCAGTAACTGCGGTAATACGGTACGCGGGTCGCAGCTCGTTCGAGCACGTAACCCAGTCTCTCCGCTTTCCATTGGTCCCATTGCCCGGTGCTCCACGTATCACGTTCCAGAATTTCCTCGACGAGCCTTTCCGTTCGCCGATCATACCGCCACCAATTCAGATAGTAGCCGCGCAAACTGGCGACCGCGCTGCGCGAGGCCGTCGGCAATCGGTGATAGATGTTTAGGGCAATGCTCATCGGTCCTACAATTCCACGAGCGAGGAGGACGGCTGCGCGGGTTCGCTTTTCCTCGCTACGATCTGATCAAACAACTCTTCCCATGATTGTCGTACCGTGGCCCAGGCAGATCGTTCTGCGAGAAGGCGTCCGTTTGCGGACAGCCGTTCGACCAGATCCGGGCCACCTACGAGCGCGAGGACCGCATCCGCCATCTCAGCCGCATCGCCGTCGCTTACGAGCAATCCGGTCTCGCCGTGCGTGATCAGATGAGAAAGCCCGCCGACATCGGTCGCGATGACCGGAAGACCCATCGCACAGGCTTCGACGACGCTCACCGGCATATTGTCGATCCGGTTGGTATTCAAATAAATATCGGCCCCGGAAAACTCTTTGATCTTTGCGCTTTCATCGAGAAACCCCGGAAATCTGACTGCGTCCCCGATCCCCATCCGTCGTGCCGAATCCTTGACGGCAGCCTCGAGCCCCTTGTCGACGCCGGCCATCACAAGCGTCGCGTCGGGAAGTTCTCGCCTGACGGCGGCAAAGGCGTCGAGAGCCATCTGCGGATTGTAGATCGGGTGGAAACTGCGCATCCAGATCAGTTTCGGCGAGATTGCTCTTCGCAAGCGGCGCCCGTAATTTTCCAAATCAATTACGTTTGGAATAACCCGGACCTCGAAACCGTATTGCGACATTCTTTCGGCCATAAACGACGACGGCGCCACCAGGGTATAAGCACGCCGTAGTACCCGTTTGACCCAGCGCGGATACTTTTCCGCAAAGTCCGGCAAATTCCCGCCATGAAGCACCAAAATTGAAGGGATGCCAAGGAGTTTCCCCAGGAAACTGGCAACATCGGCAAGGAAAAAGCCGAGGCCGCTATAAACCTCGACGATGAGCACGTCCGTTTTTCGGCAATTGCGTGCGATCGTCCAGACAATATCGAGGAGGCGCCGCAACCGGTTCAATTTAGACGAAACCGCGAGAACGCCGAATCCCTCTTCGACGAGACGGTCGGCCAGAATCAGTCCCTGAGTCGTCACATGGCCCCGATTCCGGCCGATCAAGTTCCCGGCGATACACAATGAGGGTTTAGCGTTGTTCATTGTTGGCGTAACTATTATTCGCCCGGACCGGAGGTCTCCGGCGCGACCTTTGATCGTCTCGCCGCAAGCGCATCCAGACGACGCTTTCGCGGGGCGGGCCCTTGATTACCGATTGTCAGAAACGTCAATCCCCACATAAAAGAGGGCGCGGCCATTCTCATTCCGGTGTTTGTCATAAACAAGCAGCACCATACCGCCGCCCCTGCGACAAAGGCACGCCCCATTAGCGTTTGTTGTCTCAGGAAATTCGAGACCACCATCGCCGCTAGCAACAGCAGAGCCGCAACCCCGAACGCCCCGTGTTCGGAGAACAGACGCGAGAACTCAGTATGGCTCATCGCTTTATGCTCCAAGAAACGCTCTCGCAAAGCATATGATTCGCCGACCCCTACCCCAAACACCGGGCTTTCCCAAAAGAGCTGGAGATCTGATTCGGCAATTTCGGTTCGTTGGGTTGTACCTGTGTCCTCAAACCGTTCCCCGAGTTGCCCCCCCGTGAAGTTGTTCATTACCGGAAAAACGAAAACCAAAAACGTGGCGACGAGTCCGATGATCGGCGCAAGCCGCCTGACTGCCACATTCGGCCGCTGAAACTCAACGAGCGCAACGACAGTGATTGCCCCGATCGCGTTATAAATTCCGCCGCGCGAAAATGTCATCACGCTTTGGGCGGAAAAGAAGATCGCCAACATCATCAGGTAGACACGATATCTTGCCGAATTCTGGAATATCAATATGCACGCCAACGCTAGGAACGCTCCCAAGCCGAGCAGCGAAGATACCTGATTCGGCCCAAATCCGCCGCTGGTTGCAAAGTTCGACTCTGATGTGAACTGAATGTTCTCGTTCGTGACCGTGAAAAAAAGAGTGGCAAACGCGACACTCAGAAGCGGAACAACGATCGCATATAGAATCAGGCGAAGTTGGTGAGAATTGACTGTGCTCTTAGAGAAAAACCAGCTCGCGACAAATAAAAGGAACGGCCCCGACATCTGTGTACTGAGAATTGCCTGTACCGCGCTGAGATCTCGTTGTGTAAACGTAACCACGCAACTCGGAATCAGGACCATAAAATAGGCCAGCGGCAGCTTCGGGATATTGAACTGTTTTCTTCTCACGAGCGCGACCATCGCAATCGCGGCGGACCCGTATTTCCCAAATTCCCAGAAGACCGGCACCCCGGCCATTCTCCAAAGCACCTCGGCGCCAACGAGATACCCGATGGCAAGCGCCACGCGCTCGAGCCGATACTCCGCTTTTACGGCCCAGTACAGGCCGACAATTAGAACCGCGGCCGGATGGAGGATCGCAAACGGTCCCGCGGCGTAGATCAAAACGCCGAGCGGCAGATGCGCGAGGCTGATCAATACCAGCAGCCGGAAGTTTCTCGATAGTTTCTTTTGCAAGATCTCGAGTCGGCGAATGCTCCGAATTTGGGTCGCTTCAATCATCCGTTCTAATTAATGACATTTGCCGATAGATCTCGGGCAGTCTCCGGCGCAGATATCGAAGCGAATGATGCCCGGAAACGTGGGACTGCCCATTCTTGCCCATCGTTATCCTGCGCGGCCGATCTTGGATCAAACGTTTGATCCCTCCGAAAAGGCCGTCGAAGTCCGACGGATCGACAACTATTCCCGACTCATCGCTTAAGATCTCCGGCACGCCTCCTACTCGCGTCGCGACGACGGGCATTCCGTGCGCCATCGCTTCCAAAACAACGTTTGGGGTGCCTTCAAAGCCCGATGTTAATACTAAAATATCAGATTGACGATATATTCCCGACATTTCGGCCTGTTCCCCGAGAAAACGGATCTTAGCGCCTGCGGCGCCCGAATCATCCCTCAATTTCTCAAGCTCGGCGCGTAGCGGTCCTTCCCCGACGATATCGAAGCTCAAATCGAAGTCGCGAAGTCCGTCGACGAGTCGCCGGGCAAGTTCGATGAAGACCTCGGGACGCTTCTGCCGAACCAGTCGGCCTACAAATAGGATTCGTGTTGCGGAACCTTCGACCGCGGACCGTTCGGCGGGCTCAGCCGGCAATTCGACCACATTTCGGACGACTTCGATCGTGCGTCCCTTCTGATCCATCGCTACGGCCTTTCCTCTCGCCTGCTCCGAGTTTGCGATAAGCCAGCGCGGCAATCGAAATTGCCATTTTCCGAAGACGGAATCGGCGCCCAACTCGCTGCTCAAATCATTTCTGATGGCTCCGATGTCCGGAGTGTTGAGGACTCGACCGGCCACCGCGACGTAAAGGTTCGTATAAAAATGAGCGCTTTGGACGATATCCGCGCCGTAAGCTCTGACCGCCTGAATTATCCTGATCAACCTCACTATCCGATTTGACGATGAACCGACCCACTCGACGTCGATCCCCAGTTCCCGCACTTCGGCCTCGAACGCCTCGCCCGATGTCAGGCAAAGCAGCTTCGAATCGATTCCCTCATCTCTTAGGGCCCGCAGCATAAAGAGCAACTGCCGCTCGGCGCCGCCGCGACCGAGCGTACCGGCAACAAAGCAAACCTTCATAAACTCTCCCGATAAACGAGATTGCGGCCGTTGCGTTCAAGGCTGTCGACATTCCACGACTCACGAAGAGCATCGCCGATGAAGTCTCGCCATTTTTCGAGAGAGTATTGCCCGGCGGTTGCAATAGCGTTTTTCGACATTTGCGCGTAAAGTTTCCGGTCTCCGGAGATCTCGTTGATCGCCTCCGCCAGCGCGGCCGGCGTTCCCTCGTTCAAGAGCTTCCCGCAGCCGGACTCAAGCAACCGGGGAAGGACCGAAACCCGGGTCGTGATGACCGGCAGACCGCTCGCAAGCGCTTCGAGGACGACCTTCGGAAAACCCTCGGAGGCCGATGTCGGATAACAGAACAGGTGCGCCGTCTTCAGGAGCCTGACGACCTCCGCCTGCTCGACCTTACCGTGAAACACGACCCGTCCTCCGACCCCTAATTTATCGGCCCGTTCCCTGAGGCTCTCAAGCAGTGACCCGCCGCCGACAACGTCCAGCGTTACTCCCGCATTTGTTTCAGCGATCAACGGCAACGCGTCGATAACAACATCGGTTCCTTTTCGCTCCTCTTGCCGACACGCGATTATCAGCCTGAGCTTTCCGTCGCGCGGAAGCTTACGCGGGACGTTGTTCAGGATCTGCTCGCCGCGCAGCGAGGTTGAGAATATCCACTGGACTTTCGGGTTTCGTCTTGACGGCGGTTCCGCTGCGCCGCCGGTGGCGAGCATAAGGTTTCGGCCACCGGCGAACCGCTCCATAGACCGTTTCCAAGCCCTTTCGGCGACGGTTCGCGGAGAGAGCCAATTTCCGCAGTGCCGGACGAAAAGTCGCTTTCGCAGCACGAGAGCGAATATCATTCCGATCGTTCCGACGTCTCCCGGTATCGGCGTGTGGACGGCGTCCGCGTTCCGCACCGCCCGCCAGATCGTCGGTCCGTTCACCGCGACCCAACGCAGCATATCGATCTTCCGTCTGATACCGGTGCCCCTCGGAACCGTCAAGGGTTCAACGCGCAGATTCCGGCCCCGCACCGGCGAAGTCCCTCCTGAGCCGGCGGCCGGTTCGCACGGGACGACTAGTTCCGTGCTCTCGAACAACTCCGCGATCGCCTCCATTTGCAGCGGAAATCCGCCGTCGGTCACATAACCCGTCGACGAATCAACGGAAGGCCAGCAAAGCTTGTGCGAAATAACCGCTAAACGCATCATCCTTGTCCCGAGTCCAGCCCAATGGCGATCCTGAAAATTCCATCTATCCTGCCGCGGAGATCGAGGACGTCGCCCCAGTTTCGCCGGCGGATCGCCGACATCGAAATTCGAAAGAACTCGAATGCCTGATATCTCCAGAATCTGAACTTGTGCGCCGGCGAGAGCGGACCCGCGATGTCGCGGAATACGAAATAATAGTTGACGACGCACTTGTATCCGATCTGTCGCCGGTCGACGCGGCCGCCCGGCGACCGCAGTTCGATGCAGTGCGCATCGCCTGATTGGAGCAACTGCCAGCTCCGGCCTGCACGGAGCGAAAAATGCGCGTCCTCGAGAACGCCATAGTCCCGGAAAAACGTATGAAAACGCAGTCCCGAATCGAACACTTCTCTCCGCCAAACCGCACAGGCCGTCGTCATAAAATCCACCGGCCTCGTTCCCGAAAACGGTTCCTGCAGACTCGTGTTGATCGGGTAACCGGTCTGAAAATCATAGCGACCGGGTTCGAACACCTTTAGCAGCTTTAGCCTTTTGTACCATCGCCAGCGTTCGGATTCGTCCGCCTTGAAGTACTCATTGGTCCGGTAGCCGACGATTCCGCCGATTCCGGATTCCGGGTCGGCGGCAAATTTTTCGACGACCACTTCAAGAAAGTCGCTTTCGAGCCTGACATCGTCATCGACCAATGCCACGAAGTCTCCTTTTGCCCGATCGACGCCGACATTCCTTTGGATCGCTGTTCCGCCGCCGTGACGAACGTACACAATCGGGAACGAGAAGTCTCCCGTGATCGCTTCGACGACGTTCTTCGTCGCGTCTTCCCCGTCCGGCGCCCCGTCGACCAGGATCACTTCGAGTACCGGCAGCGATTGGCGGGAGATGTTCTCGAGGAGTCCCTTGACCTCATCCGGACGCATAAAGGTCGGCGTGACGACTGATATTTTTGGGGGATTCACACTCATTGTCTCTGGTTATCGTGCGGAACCGGCAAGCTGCAGAAGCACTTGCGCGACGCGTTTGCCCGAATTACCGTCAAGCGTCGAGCCGAACATATCCTCCACCAGCTTCGATCTTTCGGCGGACCTCGCGCCGGGCTCCGCCAGCGCGGAGGCGATCAGGGACGCCATTTCCTCCCGGCTCCGCGCGACCTCGACGGCGCCGCTTTCGACGACCGGCTTGAAATGATCGAATTCGTAATAATCCGCGTATGAAAGCACATCGGCGCCGACGCTTTCGGGGTTGTAACCGACGTTGATCACCGGTTTGTCGAACATGCAAAGCTCGAGCGAAACGGTCGAAGCTACGTTGATCCCAAGCGCGCAATGCCGCAGCGCATTCACCAGCGCATACGAATCCTCGGCCTTGGGCGTCAGCCACGCCGCTTCCCAGGCGACCTCGGGAAACAAGATATCGGGCCGCCGTTTCTTGAGTTCGTCGAAGCGGCCGGTTTGGTCCTTCGGATACACCCGCACCATCAGTTGGGGTTTCGCCTCCATCGTTTCAAGCATGTCGGCGATGTGCTCGACGATCTCCGGTTCGCCCGGCATATGGTTGGCCATTCCCGTCGCATAAAAAACTATCGGACGCTCCGGATCCGCCCCGATCTGCCGGCAGTATTCGTCCCTGTCCAGATAAAACTCGGGTCGAAAATGAAAGTCGAACTGCGGCGTCCCGGTGACAAAGACGTGATCCTCATTTACCCAATCGTACATTTCCAGCAGTTGACGCTTGAGCGGTTCGCTCCAAACCAGAAAATAGTCGTAAGGCATCGTAATGCGGCCCTGCGATGTCAGATTGTCCCAGCTGAAGATGAAGGTCGCCGTCGGAATTCCGAGCCACTGTGCCGCCTGAACTGCCTGGATCGCGTTCCGGCTGTGAATATGCGAACCGTTGAATACGAGCGACGGCTTCAACTTCTTGAACAGGCTCTCGTAGCGCCGGGTCGTGCGCAGCCAACGGCTCGAGGTCCTCTCCGCCCTCTCCAAAAGACTCAGGCCGGTTCGGGTGGCAAACGGGTAGCCGATCAATTTCTTGGCCGCCCTTTTGGATTTCTGGCCGACGGTCACGGCTTCCGAGTCGCGCAACCGGGACCGCTCCCGGGCCGCTCTGGACCAAAGCCAACGGTTGTGCGAGATGTCGATGATCTCCCGTTGAAATCTGACCAGCCAGCGCTCGTCATACTCCTCGAGCGGATAAATCTCGCCGTACCGTTCCCGTAAAGTGTCGTCGATCTCGGGATTCGTCAAAACAGTCAGAAGTGTCACGTCCGCGTGATCGGCGACCTGATCCAACGCGCCGGTATGGACAAAATTGCGGATCACCTCGCCGCGCGGGACCAGCGTGACGATCCGCCGCGCGGACGAACCGTTATCGTTCGTCGGACAGTACGGATCGTTTGCGGGCATTTGCTCTAACAACGTCATAATCAAAATATGGCCGGTTCATCGGCATTCGGTCGAGCCGAAACAAGCTCCGGTCAGGACCCGATGATCTCAGCGTTTTCGAGGACATGGCTTTTCACCTCTTCGAGCGACTGCCCGAGCGAGAAAAGCCGTCCGAAGATATCGACTGAAGCGAGTTTGGCTACAAAATAGGGGTCTTGGGTCTTGATGAAGAACTCCTGCGCGTTTCTCTTCAACCCGAGACTGTCGGCCACCCAGCCATTTTCAAAGAATCCATCCTTGATCTTCACGAACTTATGTCCAAACATCGGGAACCCGTTCTTCCGTTTGTTGAAAAGCTCTTTCGGAAGATATTTTTCGGCCGTCTTCCGGACGATCCACTTGTCGACCAGAAATGGATGCTTGTAATTATGGAACCTTCCCGAACGGCCGATCTTGAATTTTGTCGGCAGGTTTATCGCGAACTTCACTATCGGTTCGTCGAGGAACGGAAATCTCGCCTCGATCGAAGACATCATCCCCATCCTGTCGTTACGGTGAAGCAACGTGACCAGATGCTCCCTGATCATCTTCAGGGTCAGCAGTTGTTCACGACGATCTTTCGGATCGAGAAACCCGAGCCGTTCCTCGGCGCGCTCCTCCATCTCCTGAAGTTCGAATCCCTGGACCAACTTGTTGATAAAAGACAACGGATTGCCCGCATTTTCCGGAAACAAGACCTCTTTGAGCTTTGGCGAGATCCCATAGAGCGACTTTGCGGCCCGGACAGGGAACGATGCAAGGGATTCATACCGTTTGGTCAGCAGCCTCGGGTATCCGAGAAAGAGCTCGTCCGCGCCTTCGCCCGTCAGAACGGCCTTGACGCCGGAATCCCTGGCCAACCGGGCGACGTTGGAAAACGGTATCGAATTCACGTGAATCACGATCGGGCAATCGTAATAGTAGGTCACGTCTACCCAGTCGCGGAGCATCATCTCCGGTTCGAACCGGTAGTCGAAAACCTGCTTGCCGAGATGTTTCGAAAGGATCTCGACATCCGAGAACTCCGAGTATTTCCCGATTATGTTGGCGGTAAACAGCTTTATGTCCGCATTGCATTCGGCCGCGACCGCCGAAATCAGGCTCGAATCGATGCCGCCGCTGACGAACGCCCCGAGCGGCGCGTCGGCGATCAGCATTCTCTCGACGCTCTCGTTGAACAGCTTGTCGAAGCGGGAAACGACCTTTTCGGATGATTGACCGTTGAGTTCGCGGTAAAGCAGCGGGTCAAAGTCCTCGACGACGTCGTAATAGGTCACCTTCCGCGGCTCGCCGTCGGCATCGACGGTCAGGTAGCAGCCCGGATTGACGGAAAACAGGCCCTTGAACAGCGTGTGTTCGACCGATTTTTCGGCGGTATTGTTCGCCGAATGGAGCGTTCTTATCGGGTCCGGGACGAGGCCGAGCGTTTTCGCGATCGACTTTATCTCGGACGCCCAATAGATCGCTCCGTTCTTTTGGCAGTAGTAGAGCGGTTTGATGCCCATCCGGTCGCGCGCCAAATAAAGCCGGTCCCGGTCGCCGTCGTAGAACGCAAAGGCGAACATCCCGTTGATCTGCTTCAAACACTCGTCGATACCGTCGTAGATCAGAGAATAAAGCAATACCTCGGTGTCCGACGTGGTCCTGAATTCGACGCCGTGCTCGCGTTCGAGCCGTTCCCGGATTTGTTTGAAATTGTAAATTTCGCCGTTGTAAGCGAGCAGATAACCGTCCTTTTCGAACGGCTGATTCGCCGCTTCCGAAAGATCCAGCAGACTCAGTCGATTATGCGCCATCGCGATCCGGTCGCGCTTCGCCAACCCGAAATTATCCGGTCCCCGATGGGTCATCAAAAGACCCATTTCCCCTGCGGCCCCCAGCGTAGCGCTACCAGACTTTTGGTTGTAAACTCCAGCGATGCCGCACATATCTAAGTTTTGTCCTTAAGCCGAGTTGCAAAATCGATAATGGCCTCGGCCATTCTCTCGCCGCTTCTTCCGTCGAGGAATCCGCAAACGTATTCGGCGATCCATCGTCGCTTTTCACGATGCAGCTCCGGATTCTCCAGGTAGGTTGAGATTGCCTCGACCATCTCATCGAAATCATTAACCAGGTATACTCCTCCGGATTCCGCAATGGGCTTGAAATGCGTCCACAGGTGGTTGATATCCTTGATCAACTGCTGGTCGGACTGGCCAGGTTGCGGATCAAAATCCAAATTCACGACGGGCCGGTCGAATATTGCGGCATCGATGCTCACCGTTGAACTTAGATTAACAACGACGTCCGCGTGTCGAAAGGTGTTTATCCAATCAATGATCTGGTTCTTGTCTTGAGTACGTCCTATCTGTCTGTCGCCTGCCTGCGCAGTCTTCTGAACGATGATCCGCGGCCCAAACTCATCGAAAAGGGTTTCCATTTCACCCTCGTTATGCAGTGGATGAGGCCTTACGAGCATTTGAACATCGCCCAAGTCACCATTCGAAATTCGATTTGCAAGATGTAGGGCGCCGTGATGTTCGACCAGAAAATTCGGCGAGCCAACCGCGTAAACAATAATCGGCAAACCTGGATTGAGTCCTTGCTGAAGGCAGAATTCCTCGCGAGACTGAAACAAGCTCTGGTTGAAGAAAGCATCAAACTGGGGCGCCCCGACGACGTATACGGGTTTTCCCTTTGTCTCGGGGTAAAAGTAGTCCAGCTCATTTCTGCTCTTTTCATTCCAGACAAGATAACCGTCGTAATTGAGGACCATTCGATTCTTGGTTGAGAGGTTATCCCATGACGGAATGAACGCAATCGTCGGGATGCCCAATTTCTTTGCGGCTGCGGCAATCGCAGGCTGCTTGAATTGGAATGGTCCGGTCACCAATACCGCCACCGGGCGCTCGGCGCTCATGAGGCTTTCCGCCTCTGAACTGCGATCGTAAGACAGCATCAGAGATTCAACACGATTCTCCAATTTTTGTTCAAGTCCAAAGAAAGCCAAGAATCGAGCGAACAGACTTAAGAATCGCAGTTCGATCGCGAGGCGTTTTCCCCGATGCCGCATTAGGCTGATTCGGCTCGGTGGCTTCCGGGAAAAATCCCACGCGAATTCGTTGAGTCTTCTCAAATAATTGTGAGGAAACTCAGGGAAGGGATCGACCTTCGGAAACTTTTTGACCTCGACAGAAAGGGATTTCCACGTACTGAAGTGCCGCGGATTGTTGAAAGACTGCGACCAGACGTCAATGTCCACTCGACGTCGGAGAACTTCAAAGAGGTTTGTGAACATGAACATCCGGTCCGTCAAAAGCGATGAAGTCAAGAGCAAGACCCTTGACCTTTGCTTCGCGCCCTGTACAGACTCGGGGCGTTTCATTTCCCCATGAGAAGATCTTGTTGTCCTCAGGTGTTCTATTTCAATCATTTAATTTAACCAGTAAACCAGAGTGCCGGGTAGTTAATCGGGCAAAAGCCACCGCATCTGCTTCGAATACGGCTCCGGATCGTCGCTCGATCGTGTCATCAAATTCACAATTTCCGCGGACGGTGATGTGAACATAAAGGTGTATAGGAGACGATCTTCCGTTCTTGCCAAACCACCCTTGTGATATCCGCGTGTATCGGCAAACACAATTGTCCCTTTTCGTCCGGTCGCCCGCTCGCAGCGCTCGGCCGGCAATACCTTGTTCATCTGTTCGTCGGTGCTCCGGGCAACTCCTCCCTCCATAAAGCTTTCGGGCGAAATGCTCAGTTTGCCATTTCGATGTGTCCCGCGTGCGTACGTCAATGGACCGGCCCCGTCATTTACATCCGAGAGGTACACGAAGACTTTCAAAATATGGATATCGTCCCGGTCGCGATGCCAAAGCTGCGATGATTTCGGAGGATGGTCGACAGCAAAGTTAAGCCAAACGTTGAAATACTTCAATTTGACATACATGCCAAGGTAAGCGTTGGCGATTCTTAAGATACGATCCTGAAAGGCAAAGCGGGCAAATGGGCCAGCGAACTCAAAAACCGGTTTTGGGCCGAGCAAACTCAACTTGAAACTCTTTCCGACACGCGGATCCGGACTGACTGCTTCCTCTCGGGCCCGGATAATATCGTCAGCCCTAAGCGACTCCAGATTCTCGGTTGCCTGTTGAAGTTCTTCATAGCAAGACAGATCATCAAAAAGGTCAAACACGGTAGTTTTGGCAAAACCGTCCGCCTTGAGTTGACCAACGACTGCCGTTTCTTCTTTCGAAAGTTCAACTGAATTTAACCTGTAAGCCACGGTCGGTTCAAAATTCCGCCCGTACCGCCAAAAGAACTCGTTGTGCTTTATTTTCTGCTTTATTGTTTCAAGCATTTGTTTTGTGCAATTATCCGAATCCGATTCCAATTTCGTCGGGCATCAGCAAACCGGATTCGGGTCTTCATTTCCCCGCGGTCGTAACAGCGCCGGTCAACCCGTCAAACCGGCGATACAATGCTTCGGCCATGTCCGATGTGATCTCTGGCTCCGCGACAAAGATCCCCGCATTGTCTGCTGCCTCTCGTCTGAACCAGGACCTCCAAACGCGCATCGAGGTCTCCCGATCGATTCCAAGAAAATCCTTAAACCTATTGGAAAGTCTTGCGTCGACGGACTTTTCAAACTCAATTCGCTTTTGAGCCGAAATTCTCTCCTTTTTCTCGATCTCGACATCCGAGTAACTTTCTGGCGAAACCACTTCGTTTATCGCCGCCGCGGATCTCAATCCGGATTTTCCATCGATTCTGAAGTAAAAATCCTGAATGAAGGCATCTCGAACGGTCTGTTGTTCCGTGCTAATTGGCAATCCGTCCAGATACTGAGCGATTGCATCTTCCGTCTCATCAACGTTGAAAACCTGATGATTGCCAAGCGCATACTCCGGCCGAACCGGACGGCGGTATTCTCCAACCTCCAGATTAATTACGGGTTTGCCAAACATCCAGGCTTCGGTCGCGCTGGTACAATTGCGTTGCAGAAGAATATCTGCGTGGTACAGGAACTCTCTTATCGGCGCGTCAAACGCGACTTTAACGTTGGGATTTCTTTCGCTCAGCTTAAGATATGGATTGATCCATTCTGCCGGATGCACTTTGATTACAAAATTCCAGTGAGGATTCCGTTTTGCCAATGTTTCGACTAGTTCCGAATGTTTCTCGAACTGGATCCTGTGATCCTGGATGTGATCCCGAACCTCTGACATCGGCTTCTTTGCTTTCCTGGTTTGCCGTTCGAGCATCAGTTTGGCATTCCTTGAGGCGTACGCCGTATTTGTTGCCCAAAGTATCAACGGTGCTTCGGTATTCTGAAAGCCAATTTCGTGAACGAACTCGGAACGTTGACGAATGAGAGAAAGATACGGAGGACGATAAAAATCAAAGCGTGGACAACCGACGCTGATTGCCTGCTCTTCGGTCATCAACTTCTCTTTCAGCAAAGCCCTTCGCGGGAAATCACCCCAAGTCAGGTACTTGTCCGGCAAATGACTGGCATTATGAAGTTTACCGGATCGGCGGACCGCTCCTTCCTCATCCTGAAACAGACCTTCGGTTGGAAGTACTACGACTTTCATTCCGAGGCTTTTCGCCAACTTTGCCTGCTCGACCTTGAAATTCCATGCCAGATGATCCAAAACCAACACATCAGGCGCGTGCACCAGTATTTTTTGTTCAAGGCCGTATCCGTTGGAGTAGATAACCTGATGGCCATATTTTCGTTCAAGATGGTATCCGACAAGCGCGTGGCCTTCGAGATCACGAGCCTTATACGGCACCACCATTAATATCTTCAGACGTTTCATATTCAGTTCGGACTTTTGGGGTCGGTAGACCTCTAGGCACTCGTCTTTCGTACCCGGCAAATATAGTGTCTGCAAAATCGACCTGAGTCCGGTATACGGGTATCCAACCACATCGCAAACGGGACAAGCCATCGTTTTGAGTATTTTCGGAGCCGTCCGCCAACCGCTCTTGGGAAAATTCCGAAAAAGTTGAAGAGCATAAACGCGTCAACCGTCGTCATAAAACCGCTCAGCGTCGGTCGAATGTAGACAACTTCCAGTTCAGCCTTTCTGAAAAGATGACGCAGACCGTATTCCGTGAATCGAAAATAATCATGCGGCTGCTGATGGATTGCCATTGCGAATGGTGCAATTACAAACGCTTCTCCGCCGGATTTGAGTACGCGTGCGAATTCCTTTATCGTTTCCGCGGGTTCAGAAATGTGCTCAAGAAGGATCTTTGTCGTAATGATGGCGTCAACGGAATTCGACTCCATCGGCAACGAATAGGAATTCGAGAGAGTATTCCCATCGTAAATGTACTTGTCTTCCCAGAAGTCAATCGTATCGTAAACGGTTCCCTCGAACAGCGGCTTGTAGACCCCCTCGCGAAAACCTGACGCGTCTTTAGATGCAAATCTATTCAGCACGCTCATTTGAGGGCGCTGGAGCGCGAATTCCCGGGCATCGAAGATCATCCGAAGTATCGGCTCGGTATGGATGCTCGTTACGAGCTTCTCGCCGCCCAGCTCCTTGATCTTGTCCAAGAATGCTTGGAAGTCCTGGTCGGATGAAACCGTCATTTCGGAGTAGAAATCGGATTGATTTTCCGGGTTCGTCCCCGCATCGTCGAAATCGTTGCTTACGCTTGTTCCCGTTGCCTTCATCTGTAAAGTTACAAATCTCAGTTGATTAGTTTCGGGCGTCTCCAATTGCATCGCCACCGGTTGAATCGAAGCGCCCCCTGAGCCTCAAAAAGGGCTGCTCCAGCAAATAATACGAAGCCGTCGCGACCAGCATTGTTGCGGCAACGCCTATGACCTCGAACAGAATCGGGTTCATTCGACCCTCGAACACTTTCCGCGAGGCTTCGAAGATCGGGAAATGCCACAAATAAAGTCCGTAAGAGATCTTTCCGATCCAGACCAACGGCGCGAACTCGAACACTCTCGACAATGCGGACGGGAACAGCAGCAGATCGAGGATCAGTACCGCTGTGCCGACGGAGATCAACGCAAAGCCGCCGTTGTACACGAAGGCTCCGTAATGCCGCGCCAGGAAGAACGAGAGCACAATGCCCGCGAGACTGATCGCCGATAGGACATGGAACCCCCTCCGGAGACCCGTCGTGCGCTTGAATGTGCCCCACGACAACAAAAGGGCGGCGACGCACCCGATCAAGAGCTCGTGCGCCCTCGTGTCCGATCCAAAGTACATCCGGAGATACGGCACATTCTGGTGCCACATCCAGACGCTGCTCAAGATGGAGACCCCGATCAGCGCCGACAGGATCGCCAGTACCGCGACCTTGTTCCTGAGTTTGAGCAAAATCAGAAGCACAAGCGGCCAGACAATGTAAAACTGTTCCTCAACCGATAATGACCAGGCGTGACTCAGAGCCCCGATCCCGGGCTCGTTCGGCGGAACCTGAACCCAATTCGCAACATAAAACAACGTGTAAAGTACGCCCTTCAAAGTGATCGCGGCCTTGTCCGCCGGTTGGAGGATCAAAGCGTAGGCGACGCAGAAAAGCATCAGCAGAACCAGCGCCGGAAGAAGGCGCAGCGCCCGCCGGAAGTAAAAGTTCTTGAATCCCATCCGGGACGTGCGACGGTAACCCTGAACGAGCAATGAAGTGATCAGGAAGCCGCTCAGGACGAAGAAGATATCGACCCCGACAAAACCGCCCTGCATCCAAAGCATATGGCCGTTAAAAGCCATTACGGCGATGATCGAGATTCCCCTCAGACCGTCAAGCGCGGGCACGTACCCGAGCTGAAAGCCTGCCGAGTCGGCCTGATCATCCCCGCAAGAGTCTGTATGCTCGATCGATTCCATCCTTAGTATTCAATCGCCCCTGACTTCGTGCCGACGGTCTCCGACTCGCTCAATATGCGCTGAAGCTCGGGGACCACAAAACGAACACGCGGCTCGGCGACGATCGTTCCGTGACTCCCGTTAACTTCGTGGATCTCCAGTTTACCCTCCGCGTAATTCGACCAGCCCAACGTATCGTCCCGATGCATCCCTCTGATCTGCTTGGTCGCGCGGAACAGAAGCAGGTCGCCGTGATACGGCAACGGACGATAGGTTCGTGCCGCGACCGCGATCGCATTTTGGGTAACTACGAGGGCATCGGGCAACTGGCGGCCGAGGCTGCTCAAAATCCCGCGGGCCAGCTTTCGTTTCGTCTTTATGTAAGATCGGCGGACCGCGTTCCTCACCTTGGTTGCCTTCGCGACAAGGTATGGCCCGCGCTTGCCGGACTCCAACAGCCGCAAGGTATCGACGTGATGCTGAATCCGGTCGGCGAGTCCCAAAAACTTAACACCGATTTTTGAGCGTCCGGGTATCGGAATCGGATATCCGGGCGCGTAGGTGTCGAACAGAGCGATCAAATTGACCTCTTCGCCGCTTCTTCTTAGCTGAGCCCCGACCTCGTAAGCGATCAAACCACCCACTGAAGATCCGCCCAAATGATAAGGCCCGTGCGGTTGGATGCCCCGAATCTCCTTGATATAATGGGCAGCCATATCCTCGACCCGGTCGTATGCGGACTGGTGCCCGTCGAGCCCGACGGCCTGCATCCCGTAAACCGGCTGATCGGGTCCCAGACGATCGGCAAGTTCTTTGTAAAAGAGCACATTCCCGCCCGCCGCGTGCATCAGAAAGAACGGGGCCTTCGAGCCGTTCGCATTGATCGGCACCAACGAGGTCCATTTGTCCCGTGGCCGCTCGGCGCGGATCAACTTTGCAAGCTGTTCGATCGTGCTCGCTTTGAACAATGTCGCCAGCGTCAGGTTTGCTCCGAGTCTTTTCGTGATCTCGTCGAAGAGTTGCGCCGCCAAGAGCGAATGGCCGCCAAGCTCAAAAAAGTCGTCTTGAAGGCCGACCGACTCAAGGTGCAGAACATCTTTCCAGATACTGCGGAGAACCTCCTCGATCTGGTCGTTCGTCACGGAATCGGGCGCAGCGGCGTTTGTCGGCGTTGCTTCGAGAACTTGCGGGGCGCTCACCTGTTCCGCTTCGCGCGAGCGCAGCGGCGTGGTCCATTCGAGCAGGCCGGAGATGTTCCGATCGCTGTCGAGCACCGCCGCCTGAAAGATGCTCCGGAGATCCTCGAGCATGCATTTCACCGTGCCCGCCTTGAAAAGATCCGTGTTGTACTCCATCTGGAGCCGCGTCCCCTCGTCTCTTTCAACCACGCCGAGCGACAATTCGAATATCGATCCGGGACTGACGGAACGCATCGGGGTAATTGACAGATCTTCAAACTCGACGGGCTTCATAAACGCGGTCTGGAAGATGAACAGCACCTGAAAGAGCTGGCCGCGGTTGCGACCGGGCGCCGGCCGGATCGACTCCACGAGTTTCTCGAACGGCACCGACTGATTGCCGAATGCGCCGAGCGAGACGTCCTTTACTCGCCGGAGCAGTTCCCTGAAAGACGGATCGCCCGAAAGATCGGATTTCAGCAAAAGCGTATTGGCGAACGCGCCGATCAGTCCTTCGGTTTCGCTTTGGATCCTATTCGCGGTCGGCGAGCCGATGACAACATCGTCCTGACCGCAGTAACGATAAAGCAGGACGTTGAAGGCCGCGAGGAAGATCATAAACGGCGTGACGTCCTCGCGCTGGCCGAGCGCTTTGATCGCGCGCGTCAACGGTTTCGGCAGAAGCAGCGACTCGATCGCACCGAACGATGTCCGGTTCTTGTTCCGCGGGAAGTCGGTCGGTATCTCAAGCCCCGGCAGCTCGTTTCCGAGTTGCTGTTTCCAGTAATCGAGTTGATCCTCAAACCCGTCGCTGCTCAGCCAGTCCTGCTGCCATACCGCGAAATCCGCGTATTGAATCGGCAGTTCGTCGCACGGAGAGGGACGCCCGTGCCTGAACGCGTCATAGATCTCGCCGATCTCGCGCACCAGCACACCGTTCGACCAGCCGTCGCAAATAATGTGATGAAGCGTGAGCAGAAGGATATGCTCCTCTGCTCCGAGCTTGATCAGCTTGGCTTTGAACAACGGTCCGCGCTCAAGATCGAAAGTAATGTGCGCCTCGTCGACCATTAGCCGGTCCGCCTCTTCAACGGGGTTGGCGCGGTCGCTGACGTCAACGACCTCCAAAGGCAGCGACTGCTCGGGCGCGATGACCTGCACCGGCTTGCCGTCTTTCCTGACGAAAGTGGTCCGCAGCACCTCGTGTCTCGAAACGATCTCGTTGAGCGCTTCTTCCAACGCATCGGCGTCGAGTTTGCCGGCCAACTTCAGAGCGAGGGGCATATTGAGCGACGTGTTGCCCGGCTCTAGTTGATCGAGCAGCCAAAACCGGTGTTGAGCCACCGAGGTCGGCATCACGAACACGTCGTCCTTCTTCTCCCGGAAAACTTCCCGGGGCCATTCAGTCTTTTGATCGGGATATGTAAAAGCCATACCTTGTCGTTTTAAGTTAGTCACCATGAGTTTCAATTGTTAAGGGTCGATCTGCTGACGCGGGCCGACTCGCGCGAGGCGCGAGAAATTGACGGAGCCGCAACTCTTTCAATGGTCTTTCCCTCTTTGCCGAGGGCGTTTACGATTCCGGCAACGGTGCGATGCTCGAAAATCTGTTTCGGTTTGATCTGAAGACCCGATTGAGTGGCTCTCGTGACGATCTGGAAGATCAGCAGCGAATCGCCGCCGAGTTCGAAAACGTCATCGTTGATTCCGACTTTATCGAGCCGCAAAACCTTCGCCCAGATCTCGGCGAGGGTCGCTTCCTGCTCGTTCGTCGGCGGATCGTAGACCCGGTCCTGGGTAAACGTCGCGGCGTCGGGTGCGGGCAGAGCCTTGCGATCGATCTTGCCGTTCGGAGTCAGCGGCAGGTCCTCCATCATCACGAACGCGGACGGAACCATATAGTCGGGCAGCCTGCCCGTCAGGTATTTCCTCAGATCCGCGGCGAGATTCTGTATCGAAAGCTTGTTCGCCGGATTGTTTCCGTACTCGCCGATGTCTTTCAGCGTCAGCGCGTGGCGGTGGGGAACCACCCCTCCTGCAGAATCCTTTTTGCGGAGGACGACGTCAAAGTGCCCGGTCGAACCGTTCTCGGACCATCTTACCTCGACACCGTAG
Source organism: Pyrinomonadaceae bacterium (assembly GCA_041752475.1). Taxonomy (GTDB): domain Bacteria; phylum Acidobacteriota; class Blastocatellia; order Pyrinomonadales; family Pyrinomonadaceae; genus JAFDVJ01. The sequence continues at coordinate 75,383 of JBGSWK010000006.1, forward strand.
CCAAGCGGATCGCCGAGGCTCCAGATGTCTTCGGGATGAACGCCGGTTTCGACCGACCGGAGTGCCGCCCTCAGGCTTTCGACCGTTTCCAACCGGGTTCCGTTCGATATCAGCCGTTGAGTTTCGACCTGCGACTTGATCCGGGCGTTCGGTACGTCCGCGAGACACAGTATGTCGGGACTCTTGTGCTCGAGCATAAGACGGAGTCGGTCGGGGCTCAGTTCCGCGCCTTCCCACGAAACCCATTGATGACTGTCGTGCAGTTCGGGGCTTTCCCCGACGTGCAGAACCACGTCATAGTGATACTTCGTCGGTTCGTTGTCGATACGGCCCCGGCGGAGCTGAACGTCGACGTACCCGATCTCGGGCAGGTGGTCTTCAAGCGTCACAAAGAAGCCGGGATCGATGGTCAGCTCGCTTTCGAGCTCGATGCGCTTGCGGATCTTTTGTTTCAGCTCGCGCACCGACAGCGACTCGTCCGCCCGCGACAGGATCGATTCCGTGTGGTAGGTCTCGAGCAGCGCGAAGTTCTGGACGTCGCCGATGAAGATGTTTCCGCCGGGTTTGACCAATTTCACGGCGCCCTCGATCACCCGCTGGAGATACTCCATATTCGGGAAGTACTGCACGACCGAGTGGATGACGACGAGATCAAAGGATCGCTCCTCGAACCCGTCGAATTCGTCGGCCCGGCGGTGCAGAAGTTCAACCGCCTGCGAATCGATAGAAGTTCCTTCGAGCCGCCGGCGCAGGTTGTCGAGCACGACATCGGAATAATCCGTGCCGACGTAACGCGAAAAGTGCGGCGCCAATCCGAAGAGCAAGAGGCCCGTGCCGCAGCCGATCTCAAGCACGCTTTCAGCGCGCAAAGCCGAGAGGCGTTCGATCACCGGGCTGACCCACTCGGTCATCTCCGCCTCGGCGTCGACGACGTCTTCAGTCCAGCGGACGACCTTGAGCGTCGGGTCTTCGTTGACGTGCGTCCAATCTTTCTCTTCCGCGATCGCCTCGCTGTAAAGCATATCCCACTGTTTTTCCCAGTAGGAGTCCTGATCGCCGAGTTCTTCGGCCTGCACGGTTCCATCGGCCGACGGAACGACGTAGGCCACCAGCCGCTTGTTTCCGGGATTGTCCTCGCGTGCCGCGACGACCGCATTCTCGACGGCCGGGTAATCGGCGAGCGCCGATTCGATCTCGCCAAGCTCGATCCGGTAGCCCCGGACCTTGACCTGATCGTCGATGCGCCCGAGAAACTCGAGATTTCCGTCCTCAAGACGCCGCACCAGGTCGCCCGTCTTGTAGAGCCTCGCGGACGCCGCTCCGGCGAACGGATCCGAGATGAATTTGCCGGCGGTCAACACGGGCTGATTGAAATAGCCGCGCGCGAGACCGTCGCCGCCGATGTGCAATTCGCCCGCGACGCCGATAGGCAACTGCTCGAGATTAGCGTCGAGAACGTAGAATTGCGTGTTCGCGATCGGATTTCCCAGAAAAACGGGCCCGCTCGTCGATTCGATCCGGCAGACCGACGACCAGATGGTGGTCTCCGTCGGTCCGTACATATTCCACAATGAGCCGCAGCGGCCGACCAGTTCGTTCGCCAGATCTCGCGGAAGCGCCTCGCCGCCGCAAAGGATCTTGAATGAATCGCCGCCCTGCCAGCCGGCTTCGAGCAAAAGCCTCCAGGTCGCCGGCGTGGCCTGCATCATCGTCGCGCCGCTGGTCGCGATCAAACACTTCAGCGCATCGCCGTCGGAGGCGACCTCGCGGCTCGCGATGACGACCCGGGCGCCCGTTATCAGCGGCAGGAAAAGTTCCAGCCCGGCGATGTCGAACGAAAGCGTCGTGACGGCGACCAGAATGTCCGATGCGCCCATCCCGGGCTCGTCCTTCATCGAGCAGAGCAGATTGACGAACGCGCGGTGTTCGATCTGCACGCCCTTGGGCTTGCCGGTCGAACCCGAAGTATAGATCACGTAAGCCAGACTGTCGGGGGCCGTTTCGGTCACGGGTCTTTCAGCGCCGCATTCGGCGACTGTGTCCCACTCGATGTCGATGCAGATAACCTGCGATACGCGCTCGCGAAGATCGAAGGCAAGGTGCGCCTGGGTGACGATGGTCGTGACGCCGGAGTCTTCGAGAATCGCATTCACCCGTTCCGCCGGGTACGCCGGATCGACGGGAACGTAAGCCGCTCCGGACTTCATAATTCCGAGGAGCCCGATCATCATATCGAGCGAACGCTCGACGCAGATCCCGACGAGCGACCCATGGCCGACGCCGTTACTCAACAGGTAATTCGCGAGCCGGTTCGCCTTCTTGTCCAACTCGCCGTATGTCAGCGTTTCGCCTTCGATCTCGACCGCCACGGCGTCCGGGGTCCGTCCGGCCTGTTCCTCAACAAGCTGGTGAACGCACCGGTCGCGCGGATACTCCCGCGCCGTCGCGTTCCACTCGTCCAGCTGACGGTTGCGTTCGTTGCCGGCGAGCAGCGGCAAATGGGCCACGGCGAGGGCGGAATCGGCGACCGCGCCCGCAAGCAGCGCGCTGTAATGCCCGAGCCAGCGCCCGATGGTCGCGGCGTCGAAGAGGTCGGTGTTGTATTCGCAGTCGATAACTACTCCGTTGTCGGTTTCGAGCATATTGAAGTAGATATCGAACGTCGCATATGCTTTTCGATTGGTCGTGATCTCAAGCTCGAGCCCGCCAAGATCAAGGCCCTTGAACCCCGACCGGTCGATGTTGAACATCGCCGACAGCAGGGGCGAACGGCTCGGATCGCGTGGCAGGGCCAGCCGCTGAACCAATAACCCATAGGTGTAGTTCTGGTGCTCATAAGCGTCGAGCACGGTTTTCTTGACCCGCTTGATGTAATCCGCAAACGATTCATCGGACCTCACTTCGCTGCGCACCGGGAGAAGGTTTGCGCAATGCCCGACCAGACGGTCTTCTCCGATCATTGATTGGCCGGCCGCGGGTACGGCGACGACGAGGTCGCTTTGGCCCGAGAGCCGATTGAGCAGAACATTGAATCCGGCAAGCAAAGTGGCGAAAAGCGTCGCCCCATTCTTTGCACCGAGACGTTTCAGGTCCTTGAGGAGAGTTTCATCGAGAATGAAACTCTCGACGGCGGCGTTGAACGTCTTGTTCGACGGACGCGGCCGGTCATACGGCAGATCGAGCGCGGCCGGGGGCGACGCAAATTGTTCGAGCCAGTATTTTTCGGCGATCTTGCCTTCCGCACCGAACATCTTCTCCGAGTCCCAGCGGGCGAATTCGCTGAATTGCGCCGCTTCCGGAATCTCCGGGCGCGTCCCCTGGGCCTCAGCCGAATAGAGTTCGCACAGTTCCGAGAGAATGACCGCAAAGGACCAGCCGTCGCAGACGATATGATGGGCCACAAAAACGAGAACGTGATGTTCGTCGCCGAGCTTTACGAGCTGCACGCGGCTGAGCGGGCCTTCCGCAAGGTCAAACGCTTCGCGCGCCTCGCTCGCCAGAAGCTCGGACATTTCGGCGTTCTTTTCCGTTTCGCCGAGTGCTGTAAGATCGACCAGCGGAACCGTCATCGATCCGGAGGGCGCGATCTGTTGGTATTCGCCTGACGAATGGAACGTGGTGCGGAGCGCTTCGTGCCGGCCGACGAGCGCATCGAGCGACCGCCTCAACGCCTCGACGTTCAGATCGCCTTTGATATGCGCCAAAACCGAGTCGTTGTAGGCGCGCGCAGCGTCCTCGCCGAGTTGCGATGCGTGCCATATCTCCTTTTGCGCTTCGGTGAGCGGAACCTGCTTGACGTCGTCGCCTGCCGCCGTGGCCGTTGCCGTCGGCGTGGCCGTCTCGGTGACCGGCTCGGCGAAGAATCCGCATTTCTGCATCTCGACAACGCAGTCTTCAAAGGCCTGCGCGACGAATTCCAGATCTTCATCGGTATGCGCCGTGGTCAGGAAGCACGGATAGTTTTCGAGCAGATGCACGCCTTTTTCGCGCAAGAGGAAGTAAAAGAGACTCGCGAACCGTTCTTCGACCGGAAAATGCAGGTAGAAGATCGAAGCGAAGTTCTCGATCGTGACCGGGATGTAGTTCCTTTCGAAACAGGCGTTGATCCTCGAAACCAGGCGATCGGCCTTCTCGGCGAGGTCCTGCTGGAGCGCCGGCCCCTTTTCTTTCAGGTGCGTCAGCGAAGCATGGGCCGCCGCGAGCGCCAACGGATGGCGGAAGAAAGTGCCGGCGTAAAAGGTGACGCCAGCTTCCGGCGCGGATCTGTCGCCAAAGCTCCAGCCGCCGCCGTCGAGCGCGTCCATAAACGACGACTTGCCCGAAATGATGCCGATCGGCATTCCGCCGCCGAGGACCTTGCCGTATGTGACGAGGTCCGCGCGGATTCCGAAAAGGGCCTGCGCGCCTCCCGGATGACTGCGGAATCCGGTCACTACCTCGTCGAAGATCAGAGCCGTTCCGCTCAGTTCGGTGATCTCGCGCACCGCTTTCAGGAATTCCACCGGCCGGAGATTGGGGTGGCGGCTCTGCACCGGTTCAACGAGCACCGCGGCGAGTTCGTGGGCGTGTTCGCGAATGATCTCGAGCGCTTCGGGAGAGCCGTAATCGAGGACAAGTATATTGTCGACGCTCTCCTGCGGAATGCCCGGAGCGACCGGGGCCGTATGAAGGAATCCGTCGGCGTTGTTGGCGCGGATCAGCACTTCGTCGAAGCCGCCGTGATAATCTCCGGCAAAGGTCGCCACGAGATTGCGGCCGGTCACGGTTCGCGCCAGCCTGAGGGCTCCCTGAACCGCTTCCGACCCGGTGTTGCAGAACGTCGCCCGTTCGTTTCCGGTTAGTTCGCAGATGAGGCTCGCGACCTCGCCGGCGAGATGGCTCATCGGCCCGATCTCGTAACCGCTGCGAAGCTGTTGCTCGACCGCTTTGCTGACGAACTCGGGTGCGTGCCCAAAGAGCGTGACTCCGAAGCCGTTGAGAATATCGATGTACTGATTGCCGTCGACGTCCCACAGCTTCGAACCCGCGGACTTGCCGACGACGATCGGGTAGACCAGCTCTTTCCACTGCGAACGGAAGCCGGCCGCGGCTCTCGGGTCAGCCAGTACCGAACGATAACGTTCGGTCATCTCTTTGGATTTAAGGGTCCGTGCCGTGTAGCGTGCGACGAGATCGTCGAGCGAGACCTGCTGACGCGGCGTCAGCGTTCCGCCGCGGCCTTTCTCAACGGCTCTGAACGGAGAGAAGGGCTTTTCCTTCTTCGTTTCGTCGGCCGCCGGGGTCAGGCCCTGCGGGATCTTTATAACGTGCTTGGCCGGAACCGGTTCGGCCGCCGGCGCGACAACTTCCGCCGCCGTTGCGGTTCCGGCTTCCGTTACGTTGCCGCGCAACATCGAGAGTTGCTGGGCGGCGAGCCGGGACATCGCTTCAAGCTGCTGCTGGATGACTCTCTCGATCGAATTATTTGACACCTGGAGTTCTCCAATTGTCACCGGCGCACGCTCGGCGGCCTGCGCCTTTGCAGGTTCGGGCGCTGTCGGCGCGGCGATCTCGGATCGCGTCTCGGCGACTGCGGCGGACGCGGCCAGCGGCGAATCGGCCGGCAGATTCCGGTCGATGTATTCGGACAGCGTCTCGAGCGTCGAAAGGTCGTCGAGCATTTGCCGGAACGCCACCTTCACGCCGAATTTGGTTTGGATCGACTGGCTCGCCTGCGTCAGGAACAGCGAATCGAATCCGAGTTCCAGGAACGTCGCCGACTCGTCGAGGTCGGCCGTTTCTATTCCCGAGAGGTCGTGAAAAAGAGCTTTGAGTGTGAGCGCGACATTCTGCCGCCGGTCAGCTTTCTCGATGGGGGGTGCGATCGATGTCATTATTTCCTCCGTTGAAATTTCGTTATGACTTTGCGGTGCGGGCGGTTCCGGCAACGCGATTCCTTCGACGGTCGCCGCCGCCGGTTCGGATACGGGTTCGACCCAGTACCGTTTTCGTTCGAACGGGTAGGTCGGCAGACTTACCCGCAGTCGTCGTTCGTGTTCGTAATATTGGTTCCAATCTATCTCGACCCCGTTGGTCCACAACTGGCCGAGCGCGGTCAGCATCGCGGTCCGATCGGTCTCGGGCGTGCATTCGTCGCCGAGCGAGCCGACGACTTCCTGTCCCTTCGGCCGGCACATCGGGCGCACGAGCCGTGTCAGCGTCTGGCCGGCTCCGACCTCAAGAAAGATCCCGTCCGGGTCTTCGGCCAGAACTTTCACGCCGGCGGCAAAAAGCACCGTCTCGCGAAAATGCCGCGCCCAGTATTGCGGGTCCTTGACCTCGCTCTCGGTAATCCAGCGTCCGGTCAGCGACGAAACATACGGTATCGTCGGCGCGTTGAGACCGATCTTTTCCACCATTTCGACGAATTCGGGCAGGATGGGCTCGACCATCGCCGAGTGGAAAGCGTGCGACGTTTGAAGCAGCCGCGAGGCGACCCCGTTCTTTTCAAGTTCGGTTTGAAGCTCGGCGACCTGTTCTTTGGTGCCCGAAAGGACGCAAAGTTTGGCGGCGTTGACGCTCGCCAGCGCGAGCCCGTGTCGGACGTATGGTCCGACATCTTCCGGCGAAAGCCTGACGGCCAGCATCGAGCCGACCGGGAGTTTCTCTGTCAGCCGACCGCGCTCCGCCAGCAAACCGAGCGCGTCCTCGAGCGAGAGCACGCCGGCGATGCAGGCGGCCGCGTATTCACCAACGCTGTGGCCGATCATCGCTTCGGGCCTGACGCCCCATTTTTCCCACAGACGCGCCAACGAGTACTCGATGACGAATATCGCCGGCTGCGTGATCGACGGCCGATTGAGGCTGACTGTCGCGGTCTCGACGTCATCCGCGGCGGGATAGAGCACGTCGCGAATGTCGCATCCGATCATCGGAAGCAGGATCTCCGCGCACCTATCGACCTCGGCCCGAAAGTCGGGCTCCGATTCGTAAATACCCCGCGCCATATTGACCTGTTGCGTCCCCTGGCCCGGAAAGACAAAGATCGGGCGAGGACGCGCGGCCTTCTTCTGGCCGGTCTTGAGCCGCTTGTTATCGCTTGACTCGAGCGCGGCGAGGGCGTCTTCGATGCCCGAGCACGCCAGCGCCCGCCGATGCTGAAACGCGCGGCGGCCGACTTTCAGCGTGTACGCCACGTCTCCGAGATCGGCGTCGCGGTTCGTCTTCAGAAATTCGGTCAGGTTCGCCGTCGCCGCTTCGAGCGCGGTCTCGGTCTTGGCGGAAAGCACGAGCAGCTGCTCCTCTCTCGATTCCGTCGAGGAAGCTTTCGGCGCCTCTTCAAGAACGACGTGGGCGTTTGTCCCGCCGACTCCGAACGAGCTCACGCCGGCCCGGAGCGGACCGCTGCCGTTCTTCCATTCGGTAAGCTTGTCGACCACGAAAAACGGACTGCCTTCAAGACCCAGTTCGGGGTTCGGGCGCTCGAAATGAAGGGTCGGCGGAATCAGCCGGTGCTCGAGCGCCAGCGATGTCTTGATCAGACCGGTTACTCCGCTCGCGATCTCAAGATGTCCGACATTCGTCTTCACCGAGCCGAGTCCGCAGAACCCTTGCTTATCCGTCGACGCGCGAAACGCCTTCGTCAGCGCCGTCACCTCGATCGGGTCGCCGAGCGGCGTGCCCGTACCGTGAGTCTCGATATAACTGATCGTTTCGGGATCGAAGCCGGCAACCGCCTGCGCGGTCGCGACGACATCGGCCTGGCGGTCGACGCTCGGTGCCGTGTATCCGACCTTTGCCGAACCGTCGTTGTTGATGGCGGTCCCTTTGATGACCGCATAGACGTGATCTCCGTCGGCGACGGCGTCTTCAAGACGCTTCAGCGTCACGACGCCCGCGCCGCTGCCGAAGATCGTCCCTTCGGCCCTGGCGTCAAAGGTGCGGCAATGGCCGTCCCGCGACACCATCCCGCCGTCCTGATAAAGATACCCTCGCTTTTGCGGGAAGGTGATCGAGACGCCGCCGGCGAGCGCCATATCGCATTGATATGTGAGCAGACTCTGACACGCCTGGACGACCGCCACGAGCGACGTCGAGCAGGCCGACTGAACCGTGATGCTCGGACCGCTCAGGTTGAGCTTGTACGAGACGCGCGTCGCGAGATAATCTTTGTCGTTGCCGAGGACAACGTTGTAGCCGCCGACCTGATACTGCCCGACGAGTTCGGTAACGAATTCCCGGCTCGAGCTCAGATTTGCGAGTAAATAGGTATTCAGGCTCTGCCCGCCGTAAACGCCGACGATCCCCGAGTACTTTTCGGGATCGTACCCGGCATCTTCGAAAGCGTTCCACGCGCACTCGAGGAAAATTCGGTGCTGCGGATCCATCAACTCCGCTTCCTTCGGCGTAATACCGAAAAACGAGGCGGCGAAAAGATCGACGTCGTCGAGAATCGGTCTGGCCTTGATATAGTTCGGGTCGTCTTTGAGCGAGGTTCGGCGGGCGAACGAGCACTCCAGTTCCTCGTCGGTGAAACGGCTGATCGACTCTACTCCCGCGATGATGTTCTGCCAGAAAGTCTCGACGTCGCCGGCGCCCGGAAATCGTCCGGCCATTCCGATGATGGCGATCCCTTCAAGGGCGTCGTTTTGTTCCATGGTTCTAACTTCCTCCATTGCGCATTCGCCTCTGCCGCGCGTAAGCTTCGCGCTGCCGCGTCGCCCTGTCCTGCGATGCTGCCGAGAACCCGTTTACTTCCGATCCCGTCTGACCGAGAGACCGTGCGAGCGCTCGTACCGTCGAATTCTGGAATAGCGAGACGATCTTCAAATCGGAAAATAGAGCTAACTGCAGACGGCTATGGAAGCGTGCCAACTGCAGAGAGTTCGCGCCGAGATCGAAAAAGTTGTCGTTCGCTCCGACCGGACCGCTGCCAAGGACTTCTTCGAGGATCCGCGCGATCTTCCCTTCGGTTTCGGTCTCGGGTTCAGTAAAGGCCGAATTACGCTCTCGTTCCAACGCAATCGTCTCGATCAGCGCCGCTCGGTCGACTTTTCCGTTCGGAGTCAGCGGCAAAGCGTCGAGCAAAACGATGAACGAGGGAACCATATACTCGGGCAATACTGCCTCAAGGCGCTTTCGCAGTTCGCAGATTTCCGGACCTTTCTCGGGATCGAGGACAACGAACGCGACGAGTTGTTTGTCGGCCGTCGAGATCTCTTTGGCGACCGCGACCGCTTCCCGGACTCCGTCGCAGCGGGTGAGTGCGATCTCGATCTCTTCAAGCTCGATCCGGAACCCGCGGATCTTCACCTGGCTGTCGGCCCGACCCAGAAACTCGACGTTTCCGTCCGCGAGAAAGCGGGCCAGGTCGCCGGACCGGTAAAGTCTCGGCGACGAGATATCCGGAAACGGGCTCTCGACAAAACGCTCCGCGGTCAGGTCGCTGCGACCGAGATAGCCTCGCGCCAGACCCGTTCCGCCGATATAAAGTTCGCCGACGTCGCCCGTGGAAACCGGTTTCAGGTCTTCGTCAAGAATATAAACCTGGGTGTTGGCGATCGGTTTGCCGATCGGGATCGATCTCTCGACCGCAACTCCGCGCGGCACCTTGTAGCAGCAGGTGAAGGTCGTATTCTCGGTCGGGCCGTAGCCGTTGATGAGATCGCATTCGAGGTTGTTCAGGACCTTCTCGACGTGGGCCACCGAAAGGACGTCGCCGCCGGCGAGGAGCTGCCACAAAGGCCTGAGATCGTCGATCCGCTCGTCGACCATCAGGTGAAACAAACCCGCTGTCAGCCAAAGTGTCGTCACGCCGTAATCGCGGATCGCGCTTCCCAGCTCGGCAAGGGACGGAACTCCCTCAGGCATAATGGCAAGTCGCCCGCCGTTGAGCAGCGGGCCCCATATCTCGAGCGTCGAAGCGTCGAACGTGATCGGCGCAAACTGCAGGAAAACTTGTTCGGGGCCGAAGTCGGCGAAGTCGGTGTCCTTCACCAGCCGCACGATCGAGCGGTGTTCGACCATCACGCCCTTGGGTCTGCCGGTCGACCCGGAAGTGAACATCACATAAGCAAGGTTGTCGGCCGCGACCGGAACGTCCGGGTTGCGGACGTTTCCGGCACCGAGTTCCGCTTTGTCGATGCAAATGGTCCGCGCGCCGCCGGCACCGATTTGGCCGAGCAGGGAAGTTTCGGTCAGCAGAACCGGAGGATTCGCGTCCTCGAGCATCATCGCCAGCCTTTCCGGCGGGTAATTGGAATCGAGCGGGACGTACGCGCCGCCCGCTTTGAGGACACCCAAAATACAGGCGATAAGATCCGTCGAACGCCCCATTACAAGAGCGACCAGGGTCTCCGGACCGACGCCGAGCGAAATCAAAAGGTGCGCGATTTGATTCGCGCGCCGATTGAGCTCCGCGTAAGTGACCGATTCGCTCCCGCGCACGAGCGCGATCCGGTCCGGGTTCTTTGCGGCCTCTTCTTCAAAAAGCCGATGAACCGCGACCAACGGTCTGGGCTCGGGGCGCGTTACATCAACTTCCGCCGGGAATCTTTTTCTCTCGTCATTCATAACTGGGGGGCGAGTTGTTCGGCCGCGATCCTAGGTCCGGTTCTCGGGCTCGCGCAGGGCCTCAGCGGACGCCTGCCGTGCGCCGGCCGGACGCCTGAGCACCTTTTCAAAAACCCGCGAAGCACTGTCGAGACGCTTCGTGGTCTGTCTTAAGAGTTCGTATTTGTTCGCAACCTTGCCGCCGCCGAACCGGCTGAGCGCCATTATCTTGAGCCGATCCTTGACCGCCGACCGGCCCGGAGGCGTCGGCTGAAAGTCGAGCTTCCGGAGATAGTGATTGCACTGGTAGATCCTCGAACGGACATCAGTCTCGCGCATACAGAAATTGATGCTGAACGAAACCGAATAATCGTCGCCGTTCCGCACCCAATGCGGACCTTTCGAGGGAATATGCGCGCCCGTGCCCGGCGCCATCGGGAAGACATAGGCCTTCTCCTGGCTTACCGGTTTCAAATGGGCGGCGCTGAGGTCGCCCATATAGTAGTTCTCGATCTCTTCTTCGAACAAGACCGAGCGGTCGCCAGGGTCGCAAACGTTCAGGTTCTTTTCGCCGTGAATCTGCAGCAGAAAGTTACTTTCGTGATCGATATGGTGCGGAGTGACCGCACCGGGCGAGGCGATAAAGACGTAGCCGTCGATCCACGTGATCTCCTTTTTGAGGTCGACACCGGTCGATTCCGACAGCTCGGCGATGCATTGATCGATGCATTCCCGGTACTCGGGGTCCTCCTGAATGCTCTTGAGCAGCACCCAGGTCCCCGAATCCTGTATGCGGCGAATGCCCTCGATAATCGAAACCGCCTTTCGGGGGATCTCGTCCCACCGCTTGTCGAACGATGCTTCGCCTTCGTTGACAAGAACCTTTCCGTCGGCCATCGCCCACAGAGTCTTCGCCAGTTCGACGAGCCTCGTCAGCTCAAACAGCGGATGCCCTCCCAGATTATGCGAGAGCGCAAACGGAAGCCGGTTGAAGCGTTCGCCGAACTCTCCGGCCGAATGGTTAAAGATCCTCGACGGAAGGGCGGGACTGAGTTGTTTTGTTTGGGCAAGATCAGACATTGTATCCTCCTGATTCGGTCTTCAAATCGAATGCGATATTTGAACGTGCGGCGATGCGACGAACTGCATAATATCCTTGGTCAACAACAAAGCGTGAGCCAGCATCAGAAACTCAAACCTCCTTATCTCAATCTCAGCGATCAAAGAAAGAATCATTTCGGCGATCCTTTCCGGGTCGTTTCGTTGTCGATCAACCCCGCGAGTTTGGCCGTCAAATTCCTGAACGAATACTCATCGACGGCGATCTCATTTCGAACGAACGGCGCGCCTCCGTTTGCGGCCGTTTCGTAAATTCCGGTGATGAATTTACAAACTCCTTCGTGGTCCGAGTAATCGAAGCTTCCGCCGGCACCGGTTTCGGTAACCGCGCGCCAAGTGGCTCCGTCGGGACGGCAGAGAGCCATTACGGGCCTTCCGTAAGCAAACAATTTGGCAAGTTTCCCGGGAATGATCACGCCCTTTCCCGAGCCCCCCAGAGTGTCAGTGCACCAAACAATGTGGCTGTCTTCGATCATCGCGCGCAGACTCGTTTGAGATTGCCAGGGAACCAGCTCAAGAAACTCCTGTATTCCATAAACAGCGGCACGCCTTTTCAGTAACTCAAACGAGCGTTTCTTTTCTCTCCCGATCACCTTCAAATGCACTCGTGAGGCGAGTTCCGGCCGGTCGCGAACCAGCTCGGCTATCGCGGCGCAAAGGGTGTCGAGACACTCGTGATCATACAGAGTGCCCGTAAACGACAACACGAACTTTTCTCCCAACGGCGGCACCAGCGGCGTTCGGCGATCAGTTTTTCTAAAACCGTGCGGCAGAACTACCGGCGGCGTTTTGAGTTTCCCTTCCGCCAGCTTCGAAATGTCCGCGGATATTTCGTCCGACGTTGCGATAACTATCTTGGCGTGGCTGGCGATTCGCCGCGCCAACCCGAGTCGACGACGCGAATCCGGACTCGTTCCCGCAACGCTCAGGACGGGATCACGAAACTCCGCGACCAATGGCCGATTTGTCATCTTTGAGATCAAGTATGCGGTTGCCAAAGCTGACCAAGGTTGGAAGGATCCGAAAATGACGGGAATTCTATGCCAAAGCACCAATCCAACCCCCTTCGCCACGGCGAACGGGATCCAGGATCTGACGCGATCCGCCACCAGGCTCTCGGGTACGAGCTTCGCGATCGGAGTATCCTTTACAAACTTCTTCCAAAGCCGCCAGACAATGCGGCTGCCCGAAACCTGTACGGTCCGGCAAGGGGCCTCGAGATCGGAATCAATGGTCCAGCTTGTGTGCTGGGGATCTTTCGTCAGAACGATCGGCATCCAGCCGAGATCGGGCAGCTCCTCCGCATAACCCAGCGCCCTGAAAGTGTTGTTGCTGCTCACCGGCACGAAATCACCGACGACCATCAAGACCTTGCCTAAATTACTGTCTCGATCCAACCGCGCGAGATCATCCCTGATCCCATTGCCGGGAGCTAAACTTGAATGCTGCACAATTCTCGCTTCACTGGAGCAATTTGACATAAGTTATGATTTCGGCGGCCGGATGTCGTCAAGTCGTTGAAGCGGAATAATCAGCCGGATTCTTGATAACGCGAATCAACCCTCGAGCTCTGCTCGAAGGTCCACAATTACGCGCGAGCAACCCGGTCAAGGATCGCGACGACCCCAAAAGCTTAATCGCCTAACCCCGAAAACTCCCGTCAGTTCGACATCGTCGTCAAAAACGACCAATACTATTGGATTGCCAATTTCAATACTTACTGGGTATCGCTTCCGTGGTGCCGAGGAATTTCCCTTGGTGATCTTCTTCGAGATTCCGGAGCCCCATAACTTCCAAGAGGGCTTCCCTTTCGCTCTCCCAGGTGAATTGGTCTTTCACTCGATTCCGGCCCGCTTGCCCCATCGCTTGGCGTCGGCTAAAGCTAAGTGCTAGATCGACAATTCGATCGGCCATCGTGGCGCTGTCCCCCTCTGTGACCAAAGATCCTGTAGAACCGTCGATCACCGCTTCCGGAATTCCGGCGTGGTACGTCGAAACCACGGGGACGCAGTTGGCCATGGCTTCCAGAATCCCAACTGGCAGGCCTTCCTCGTCACCCGAGTCCGGATCCGTCATCGAATGCTGCAGAAAGATGTCGGCGCTCGCAAGCAAGCGATTCACTTCGTGATGAGGTTGACTGCCGTGCAGCGTTACCTTATCCTCCAAACCAAACGCACTAACGAACTGTCTTGCGGCAGACAAAAGCCCGCCGCCGCCAATGTAGTCAAGGCGCATCTGCGGGAACCGCTCTACAGCTCTTCGAAATGCGTCGAGCGTTATAATCGGCGCCTTTTTCGCCACCATCCGGCCAACGGCCAAACAACGCACCGGTTCGCTGTCAGTCTTTGCAACCGGCCCATCCGGCACGTCCACTCCGGAGTAAATGACGTGGATTCTGGATCGCTCAATACCCAATTCTGCGAGTCGCTCGGCACAGGCGTTGCTCATCGCGATAACACCGTCAGCATGATTGTATTTCAAATACTCCTCTCGCCAAATCTTCTTCGTCAGTTTGGAAGAGACGTCATAGCCGTGAGCATGAGCGAAGAATCGGATTCCGAGTCTTTTCGCGATGGGAAGCAACCAGAGAGATTTATCCAGATATTCACCGAGAATAACTTCAACATTGTTTTGCTTTAAGAAGCGTTCCACCCTTCGCTGCTGCGCGCTTCGCAGCGGAAGTCGCGTATTTCGAATGATTCGGGTCAAGGCACGACTACTGAAACTTCGCCAGATATCTTCCAAATTTAAGATCGGAAGTTCGCCATTCAGTCGCCATCCGTCTTGACCGACAACTGTCGCGGAAATTACCGCCGTATGTCCGGGCAATAGATCCTGAACATGGCGGCGAATGAATGTTTCCGACCGGTTTCCGATCGCCGGCGTAAAGACGGCCAGAGGTGTTTTCATGATCTTAAAGATTGTTTTTCCTGCCACTCCTCGCTAGGATTTAAGAGAACGTTGCGTCATTGCGAGCCCACGAACGCGATATCAGCTGAAATTCACTGATGATTTTCAACACCTCACTTACATAGTCGTCGGCCGTCCAACTCTCCGCCCTGGCTTTGCCGAGTTGTACTTTTTCGTCTCTCAGATCCGTGCTTTCCATTAGCTCCTTAATTCTTTCCGCAAGTTCAACCTCATCGTGCGGATTAAAGTACAAAACGGAGTCACCGAACTGTTCCCGCGCTCCAGGCACATCCGTAGTGATCACGGGGCAATTAAGAGACATTGCTTCAAGCGGCGGAAGGTTGTCGGGTCCGACGGCGCCGGCAAAAACCAGCGCAAAGGCTTCACGATAAAGCCGTACCAAATCGTCAGTCGGTACAAGACCTACGTGCTCCACTTGGTCAAGGACATCCATTTTCTCGGCGAAATCAAGCACGTGCCTCAGATTGCCCTCATCGGCGCCCGAGAAGACAACATCGAAATCAATGCCCCAACGGTCCCGAAGAACCTTCAATGCAGCAACGATCACGATGTGATTTTTGTGTGGCCAGAAGCGCGCCGGATAAAAGAGATATGGCTTGCGACGGCCGTGTCCATTTACGTCATCAGATTCGGTCTGCGGCACCGAAAACGTCGGAGTCGGGAACGGAATTACCCGCACCTTTTTAGGATAGACGCCGTAGATATTTTCGATCTCCCGTTTTCCTTCCTCGGTTCCGGTGATAACGTATGACGCCTTTCCCAGCGATTTGCTCATATTCCGATCCAAGCCTTCAAACTTGAATCTCGTGTACGAAAATTCGGGGTACATGCTATAGATACGATGATTGATGTCCCAGACCGTTCGTATGTACGGCAAATATGTTGAAAGTTCGTGTTGATTCACATTCCAGATAAGGCGGATGTTATGTTCCCTCAACTTTTTGTATACAAACGGTTCCGAAGTCGGCAACGGGGGAAAATTACGTGCAATTCGGCTGGATCCGAATCCCAGAACCCGAGAAGTCGCCCTCGCAAACCGTCCGAACGCGCCGCGGATGTTCTGCCCTCTGGAACGCCGCGGCGCGCCGCGTTTGATTCGCACGTATGTAAAGTACTCGTCGTCTTGAAAGCCGCTCGGAATCTCATAGCTCAATACAACAAAATGAAAGCGATCGGAGCGGAGTCGTTCGAGGCCAGCCAAAACCGTGCCTTGAAAATTGGCTTGTGACGAGCCCTTCGGCTCGAGCGAGGTTACAAAAATTCCAACCTTCATTGGCTCGGTTCCTGAAGCCAGATACGCATTCGGGATTTCACCGCTTAAGTTGGCCGGCAACTTCGACTCCAGGGATTTGTTTTCCGACGGGTTCGATACCCGGACAATCTTGGCTCTCGGCAGTTCACTATTGCTCATATTTTGAAGCTACTTCGCTGACACCACCGGCTACCTTAGTGATTTGAAGTTCAACCAAGCCTAGTCCGCTGGGCACGTAGAAACCCCGTCGGGCCAGGCGCTCTGCGACCGGGCATTGGACGCCGTCAAAAAGTCCCATTTTTCGGAACACCGGCTGTTCGTGCATCGGCCAGAAGAACGGCCGCGTGCCGATTCCCATTGCCCCGAGGCGTTTCATTGCGTCATCGGCGTCAAACGGCAACGAGTCGTCGAGAACAAGCCCGTAGACCCAGTAGATATTCTCGGCGTAGTCTGTCCGCGGCAAAGGCAGCTGAATCCCGGGGAGGCCGCTCAGCAGTTCGGTATAGCGCCAACCGATGGCTCGCTTTCGTTCGACGAATTCGTCGAGCCGCTCAAGCTGGGCAACGCCGACCGCAGCCTGCATATTCGACATCCGCATATTCCATCCGAGTTCTTCGTGAACGAAACGCTTTTTCTGGAAACAGAGGTTCCGAAGCGACCGGCAGCGTTCGGCCAGCCCGTCATCGTCCGTCAGGATCATTCCCCCTTCGCCCGTGGTGATGTGTTTATTCGGATAAAAACTAAAGGTGCTGAGATCGCCGAAGCTGCCGCAGGGACGGCCTTTGTATGTCTGGCCGTGCATCTCCGCCGCGTCCTCGATGATCTTGAGACCATGTTTTTCAGCGAGTTCCAGGATCGGATCCATATCAACCGGCAGGCCGTAAATATGAACGACCATGATCGCTTTGGTTCGCGGCGTGATGCGATCGGCGACCTGATTCAGATCCATATTCCAGGTCACCGGATCGGAATCGACAACGACCGGGACCGCTCCGGCCCGAACAATTGCCGCGGCACAGGAAATGATTGTGAAGGTCGGAAGTATGACCTCGTCGCCGGGCCCGATCCCAAGCGCGACGACCGCCGCGTCAAGCGCCGCCGACCCATTGCAGACCGCGATCCCGTACTTCCTGCCCACGCGTTCGGCCATTCCCTCTTCGAGCCTTTTGATGAACGGCCCGTCGGACGAGATCCAACCGGTCTCGATACACTCGATCAGGTATTGTTTCTCGTTGCCGTCGAGGAGCGGTTCATTGACCGGTATGAAATCCAGTTCTCTTGTTTTCACGACTGTTTCCTTAATACGTAAAATACCCCCCAGGTTTTGTCCGAAGGCGCCGATCCTGTCATAAATTCCTCGCTGCTCTCGACAATGAACCCGGTCTGCGTTGCGAGAAGATCGATTTCGGTCGGAAACAGGTAGCGCATATGATGCTCTTCGCTGAACCGCGTGAGTTTGCAGTCCGTTTTCGACTCCGCCAGCATCGTGTAATGCACAGTGACCGTGCCCTTATTCGAATCGAGTTCCGGTTCCGCAATGCGAGTCAATAATGTGCTATCGTCCTCGACCCGTTTGACCCGAACGGAAGGGCGTTCCGTGAGCACAGCGGGGCCGTGCCAGACATCAAAGAGGAACACGCCACCAGCTTCCAAGTGCCGATGCGCATTCCAAAATGTCTTCAGCAGGTCCGCATTGTTCGTTTGGTAGCTAACCACGTGAAACAACGCCAATACCGCATCAAAAGTCGAATCGATCTCCGCCGAACGGATATCGCCGTGGACACAATCAAAACTCCCTTCTTTCGGTGATCGAGACTCAGAAGGTGAACCTTTTGCCCTCGCGGCCATTTCCTCGCTGCCTTCGATGCCAAGCACTTCCAAACCTTGCTCAGCCAAAAGACGACCGTGCCGGCCCGTGCCAGAACCGAATTCGAGGACATTTTGCGCGTTCGGTGATGCGGTATTCAAGGATTGGACAATGTACTCAACTTCACCCGAATAGTCTTTGTCACCGTAAAGCAAATCATAATAGCAGGCGTATGTTCCGAAAACATCCGTATTCATTGTATTTCTCCTGTCTTAGTCTCCGGAACTTTCGGCAGTTGCATCCGGTGAAACTCAATTTCGCCCTTTTTCGACTCAAAAGTCACCGGTAGTCGCGGCATCGAATCGCCGTTCCTCGGGCATCACACTGCTCTTAAATCGAGTCTTGTCGAGGTCTCCCGCATAAGGGCCTTGTTTGATCTCGTACATCTCCAATTCTTCAAGAACTTCGAACCCGTGGCCACCCTTGACAAGCAGTATCAGATCGCCCGCCGCAAGCACCCGGCTTTCAAGATAATTCTGTTCATCGTCGAAAAAATCGACGATCACCTTGCCGCGTTTGATCATCAAGACCTCAAGGGTGTACTGTACCTCGCGGGCGACCGGGTTATGGACATGGGGTTCGATGACCCGGCCCGCCGGGTGATGCATATACGCAAGCTGCTGCGACAAATTGTTGGGCGTGAAAAAATGAATTCCCGGCTGGTCGAAGTCTTTGCTCAGAATAATCGCAAAGAGTTCGCCGTTGTGTTTGATTTCCGTCACCATCGAGCGTTCCTCACTAGTTGTTTCCGTCTTCATTTCTGCGATCATCTGATACTCAACTCCAGCTTTTTCAGCGCGGCTTCTTTCTCGACAAGCTTGAGGTCAGCGTCGACCATCAATCTGACCAGATCCTTGAATTTCGTTTGGGCCGCCCAACCCAGTTTTGCCTTGGCTTTGGAGGCATCGCCCACCAAAAGGTCCACCTCGGTCGGCCGCAAATAACTTGAGTCAGTCACCACGTATTTCCGCCAGTCGAGGCCGAGGATGCCGAAAGTCTCCTCGACGAATTCGCCGACGCTGTGCGTTTCGCCCGTCGCAATGACGAAGTCATCGGGCTCCTCCTGCTGCAGCATTTGCCACATCGCGTCAACATACTCGGGCGCGTAGCCCCAGTCTCGCTTCGCGTTGAGGTTTCCCAAAACGAGTTTCTCCTGTAATCCGTAGTGAATTCTCGCGGCCGAAAGAGTGATCTTCCGGGTCACGAACGATTCCCCGCGCCGCGGTGATTCGTGATTGAACAGGATTCCGTTGCTCGCGTGCAGACCATACGCCTCGCGGTAGTTCTTGACGATCCAGTAGCTGTAGAGCTTGGCAACTCCGTAGGGGCTTCGCGGGTAAAACGGAGTTTCTTCACGCTGCGGTATTTCCTGCACCTTACCGAACAATTCGCTCGTCGAAGCCTGGTAGAAGCGCGCTTCGAGCTTCTTTTGCCGCATCGCCTCAAGCAGATTCAACGTTCCCACGCCGTCGACATTGGCGGTGTAGTTCGGCACTTCAAACGATACCTTTACGTGGCTTTGCGCGGCGAGATTGTAGATCTCGTCCGGCATCACTGATTCGATGAGATTGGCCACCGATGTCGGGTCCGTAATGTCGCCGTAGTGGAGGAACATCCGGCGTTCCATCATCTCGTCGTTCTCAATATACAAATGGTCGATCCGGCCGGTATTGAATGAACTGCTGCGGCGCATCATTCCATGAACTTCGTAACCCTTTGCCAGCAAGAGCTCGGCGAGGTACGAACCATCTTGGCCCGTGATGCCTGTAATTAACGCTTTCCGTAGTTTCATTCTTTTGCCTTGGATTCTTCAGGCTAATCGATAAGCCGTCGTACGGTTCGATGCTGCCGCGAGTCCCAATCTGAATCTTAATTAGCAATTACCTCGGCGGCCCATTCGGTTGAAAGGTGAGTAACACCGTGACTTGCGGTAACCGTTGCTCCGCCTAAATAATCTGGATTCGCTGTTATTGCGAACGTGGCTGCTTCGTGGACCCAATCCAAGTCCGGTGCCCCTTCACTCTCGCACACCCACGGCTCGGCCACGTACGTGCGAGGGTAAAGCGACACACTCGGTATCCTCATTCGGTATTCGACCGTTCCGGTAACCTGTCCGATCTGGTATTGATAATGAGAGGAACGGCAGTCAGCGACCATCACGCCCCGATCCGTTAAAAGGTTGACACCAAATATCGGGTTCCGCATCGTCTTCTCAAAGTTGGCCTTGACAACGACATTTAGCGGCTCGCCCATTCGGAAATGTGTTCTTACATTACCGTCGTCGCCTTCGAATCTGATCGAGTGGATTCGTGCGCCTCCAATCCCCTCCCGAGGGCGGTCTTCAAGTTCGTTTGCTTCCGCCTGCACCTCGCGTGGTCTTAAATACCGGTTAACTGCCTCAGTTACGTCACCGTCAAATGAAACGTCGCCGGCTTCCAAAACGATCCCTCGCTTGCAAAGCGCTTCGACGGAAGCCATATCGTGGCTGACAAACAACACTGTCCTTCCATCTTCACGATTTACCGATTGCATTTTGCCAAGGCACTTAGATCGAAATGCAGCGTCGCCGACAGCGAGCACCTCGTCCACGATCAAAATCTCGGGCTCTAAATGCGCCGCCACGGAAAATGCGAGGCGAACGTACATTCCGCTGCTGTAACGCTTGACCGGGGTATCAATAAATTGTTGAATTCCGGAGAACTCGACAATTTCGTCAAACCGCCGGCGAATTTCACTTTTCGTCATCCCCAGGATCGCGCCGTTGAGAAAGACGTTTTCGCGACCCGTAAGTTCCGGGTGGAAGCCTGTGCCGACTTCAAGGAGGCTCGCAATGCGTCCCTTCACACGCACTTCGCCGCGTGTCGGTGCAGTGACCCTCGATAGAATCTTCAGTAGAGTGCTCTTGCCTGCGCCATTTCGTCCGATGATACCAAGCACTTCGCCCTGTCTTACCTCAAGTGACACATCGTTCAGCGCCCAAATTTCATCGGTTTCAAAATCACTCCGGCTGCTGGCTTTCCCCACCTTCGACAGCGGGTCGGGTTTGCCCCGGAACTTTGCCCATTGGCGGTTGATGTCATCGACAAGGCGTTTGCCGCCGATGACGCCGAGCCGGTATTGCTTTGAGAGATTTTCGATTTGAATAACAGTTTCTGACATTTCTTTTTCGTATCGGTTTTTCGCGGACCGAATGCAGCGCGTCGACTCTAAACCGTGTCCATAAACGTCTTCTCGACGTGATTGAACAGCAGGACTCCCAGCGCGAGTATCACCGCCGTCGCCGCCGCCGAGTAAGCCAACATCTCCCAACTGAACGTTCCCGTTCCGAGAAAGGCGTAGCGGAACGTTTCGATGATCGGCGTCATCGGATTCGCAAGTATTATCCAGCGATACTGATCGGGTATTTTCGACAGCGGAAATATCACCGGAGTGGTGTACATCAAAAGCTGAACGCCGAACTGTACAAGAAACCTGAGGTCGCGATAGCGGGTCGTCATCGAGGAGACGATGATCCCGGCGCCGAGTCCGAGAGCCCCCATCATCAGCAGCAATAGCGGGAACAGCCAGAGCGCGGCCGTTGGTTGAACCGCACTCCCCTGAGTCAGGAAATAAATGTAAAAAGCAAGAAACAGGCCAAGTTGGATCCCGAATTTGATGAGGTTTGAAATTATGATAGAGACCGGAACCGCGAGCCTCGGAAAATAGACTTTACCGAAAATGCCGGCATTTGAGCTGAAAGTCTCCGACGTTTTTGTCAAACAATCCGAGAAATAGTTCCAGGCCGTGATGCCGGACATGTAAAAGAGCATCTTCGGCAGTCCGTCCGTCGAAAGCTGGGCGATGTTGCCGAAAATGATGGTGAATGTGATGGTCGTCAGCAGCGGCTGGATGATGAACCAAAGCGGGCCGAGGATCGTCTGCTTGTAAAGCGACACGAAGTCGCGGCGCACGAATAGCATCACCAGATCCCGATAGCGCCAGAGATCCCCCAGATGCAGATCGAACCAGCCGCTCTTCGGCCGGATGACGAGCGTCCAATCGTCGGGTTCTTGCGGCTGATCGGAAAACGGCGGTTTCCCGGTGCCCTCGCCCATCGCCGAGACCAGATCACTGATCGCTAAATTTGAGCCTTTGTCTGACATAAATCAAAAAATCCGGGTTGTTCCCCGGGCAAACTCTTACCGTGGGCTTACGCCGTGCGTGATGTATCTATCGGAAGCGGCCGCCGACCCGGTCATCAGGCCGATGCTGATCCACTGCCAGATGAAAAAGCTGTTGTCGCCCGACCCGCCGCGGAAATCGTTCCACGCCGCGCCTACCGCGTCGCGATCGATCCAGTTCGGCCCCATTGCCGCGGACCGCAGCATTTCATCGGCCCAGCCGCCCAGTTCCCCACGAAGCCACTCGCGCTGCGGGGTCTGCATCGGTCGTTTCCGCGCCTCGGACAAACCGTCGGCGACAAATCCCTTGACGATCTCGCGCAGCATTACCTTGCGGGCGACGTCGTTGAGCTTGCGTTCGGCCGGCTGTCTGAGCGCGAGTTCAAAAAGCCGGTGATCGAGAAATGGCTCGCGCAATTCCGTCGATGACCGCATCGAGATCCGGTCGTTGAACCGCATCGCCCGCGGTATCTTGGTCAGGATCGTGTCGCGATACTGCAGATTCCGAAGCTTGTCGCTAAAAACGTTCGGGAATTCGAGCGGTTCGGCCAAGGCGCGAAATTCGGGTGTCAGGCAGTCGGGCCGGACGGGCGACTCTTTCGTGCCCTGGACGAGGCCCGGCCGGTGACCGTTCAGCGCGGACAGATAATAATCGTAGCCGGCCCACTGCTCGTCCATCCCGTTGCCGTCGAGCAAAACGGTGACGCCGTTTTCTTTTGCCTTTTCAAACAATTTCGCGTACGCGAGGGTCGGCAGCCCTCCGAACGGTTCGTCCTGGTGAAACTGTATGCTCGCCGCGAGCGCCGGGACGTCGTCGGCCGCCAATCTGCAGACTATCAGCGGATGATTCGTTTTCGAAAGCATCCGTTCGACCCACGGCAACTCGTCATAGTTGCTGTCGCCGGTCGTAAAGGTAAAGGCCTTGACATCGTTGTCTTTGCCCTGAACCTCGTGTACCAATCCGAGAAGACCCGATGAATCGAGTCCGCCGCTCAGGTTGATCCCGACCGGAACGTCCGACCTGAAGCGGAGCTTTACGCTCTCTTTCATCAGTTCGAAGTAATCGGATCTGACCTCGCTTTCGGGGCGTCGATCGTAGTCGTCGCCGACCCGGTCCGCCAGGTCGTACCACTTAACAATGCTAATCCGGCCATTATTCCATCTTAAAGAGTGGCCGCCGGGCAAAGAATGAATATCCTTCCAGAAAGTTTCCGTCGAATGATCGTAAAGTCCGTAGGTCAGATAGGTCGCCCACGCTTTCTCGTTGGGAATCCTCGGAATCCCGGCGGCGTGGATCGCCTTGATCTCGCTCGCGAACAGCAGCGTGCCGTCTTTCCTTTGGTGGTAATAAAAAGGTTTGACTCCAAAACGGTCGCGCGCGGCAAAGGCCGACTTGTTCCTCGCGTCCCAGATGACAAACGCGAACATCCCGATCAGCCGGTCGAGACAGCCTTCGCCCCATTTCTGATAGGCCGCCAGCAGGACCTCGGTATCGGAATGCGTCCGGAATTCGTAACTGCTTTCAAGTTCCCGCCGCAATTCCAGATAATTGTAAATTTCGCCGTTGTAGGTGACGACGAGATTTCCGTCGGCGCTCGCCATCGGCTGCCGACCGGCATCCGAAAGATCGATGATGCTCAGACGGCTGTGGCCAAGGCCAGCCCGTCGCTGAGGATCGACATAAATGCCCTCCCCATCCGGCCCGCGGTGCCGGTGCGCAAACACCATCGCCCGAAGGTCTTCGGTTCGCCAATTATCACCAAGAATTCCAGCTATTCCGCACATAAAGGTTCGGCTCGTCTTACTATCTGAATTACTCTCGATCTCCCGCCATCGCTTTTCCGGCGATGGCGATCAGGTGGTGGGTCCCAACGGCTTCATTCCCGATGTTTTTGCGAGAGGATTGAACTGAGTTTACGATGTTGCCGATGATGCTCGAAGCGGTCCATACCGGACGCGACGCGGACCACGACCTGAGTCCCAGTTTTCGAAAATATCCGCCGGCGATAGCATATTCCACGCTAACGTCCTCAAAGTGCCGACCCAACAAACTTCTCAGCTCTTCACGTTTGTAATGCCGTTTGTGGTCGGGGTTGCGGTTTTCAACGAAATCACCGTTCGGCGTCGTCATAATGAATCGGCCGCCGGGTTTCAGGACCCGGCTCACCTCGGCAACAAAGGTTTCGTCATCTTCAACATGTTCGAGAACTTCAACAGAAACTACGATGTCGTAATGCTCGCTGGGCAGGTCGGAATTTGTAATATCCGCAAGTATGACACTTTCGATGTCGCTTCTCTTGCTTTTGAGTTGTTGAAAAATGGCCTCGCTCACGCCAAGGTTCAGGGCCGATTGCAGTTCCGTGTTTCGGGGGAGATCGATAATGCTCACGCGGGCCGGAACTCCGATCGTATAGGGCGACTTCCTGCCGCCGACATCCAGGATCAGCGGCTTGTCCGCGAAATTTCTAACCTCACCGAGCAGTTTCGCGCGAACCTGTTTGTAAAGCGGCGGCAAGATCGGCTCGACGCTCTTTCTGGCAATTTCGTATAGCTTCATATAGAAATAACGAACTAATAAAGTGTGAATGGCCTTGACTCTTCAACGTTTCGAGCGACCGCGAGATTTTCGTCCTAGGTCCGCAACAGGACGCGGGGAACTTCCGCACTCGGGGAACCAACCTCGCGTCTCTGTAAAGATCCGGCGTCGTCCGGTAGATGCCAATACCTGACCGATCGGATTCTTCCTTCGACCGCAAGCGCGGCCTTGTAATCATCGGCTATTCCCAGCGACATCAGCGACCATTCGGTGGCCTTGCCATCAACGACGGACTCGAACGATGCCTCGCTCCGCCGGATGACCGCAGAGACCGCCGACAGTTGGTCCGGCGAACTTGACAACCCATCACCCATCGCCTTCAGGCAGGCTTCCTTGCGGGTCCAGCCCTCATAAAAAGCAGCGGTCCGCAACCCCGCCGGGAGCGACCGCAGACGCGAGACCTCGGCTTCCGAAAAGGCGCCTTTGGCGACGCTCATTACGTCAAAATTGCGGTCGGCGAACTCGATGTCAACACCGACCGCGCGGTCCTTTGTGACCGCGATCAAACCGGTTTCACGCGAGTGCGATACATTAAACCGCAATCGTCCGTCCCCCGCCGCCAAAGACGGCTTTCCGAACCGATTGTACGAAAATACGATGATTTCCGGCCGGATCCCGAGATAACTGCTGATTATCTTGCGTAACGTCGCCCGGCCGACAACGAACCGCTCACGATCCCGCGCAAAGTGAAACCTGTCAGCTCTTATCTTTTCGTCGTCCGAAAGCGATCCGAAAAGCGGACCGATCGATACTTGATCCCGCGCTAAGTCAGCCCGCCATAGGTCAATATCGCCGTCGACCAGTGGCGGCGACCCGGAAGTGCTTTCCCATTTGACGTTCGAGAGGTTCATCGACATTTAACCGAGGCGAGCCTTCACGGCCCGCCGAGGTCGGACCTTTCGGCGGCGTGACGCAATTGCGGGTTCTGCATCCGCGATACCCGCGGCGTGCGAATCAAAGGCCGCCCGGATACATCCGTCGAACGCCGCGGCCAGAATACTGACGTTCGGGTCTTTCATTATCGTAATATGATCTCCGGGAACATCGTGGATTTCCATTCCGTCCCGGAACATTCCGCCCCAGCCGAGGAGCGGATCGGGGAAAACACCCTCGGGCTGAAAGTCAGCTCTGAAGAATGTCACCTTGCCGGGGAATTCCTTCGGCGAATATTTCCGCGCGGCCTTGTGGATCTGATCCTCTATCTGAATGTAATCCTGCGGAATCGGCTTCTCCAACTGCTTGTAAACTTTTCGAACCACCTTTTTGTAACCGTACTTGAATTGCCTCTTGAATCGCGCGTCGAGCTTGATCGCGATGTTCGCGAAGTAACCCAATTTCTTACGGAAATCGAGTTCCCGGATCTGGTCAACGTGCTTCTGCGCCCGGTGCCCGAGTTCGTAGAGCTTTCCGCGAACGCTTGATACGTTGGGTAAGAGCTTCGGATAACCGGGCCCCCAGGTGTCGAACATCGCGAGTATCGCGACTTCCTGTCCGAGCTTGCCGAGCTGTTGCGCCACCTCGAGCGCGATCATCCCGCCGAGAGAGTGGCCGCCGATGAAATACGGTCCTTTCGGCTGCACGGCTTGAATCTCGCTGATGTAGAACTCGGCCATCTCCTCCAAGGTTCCGTGGCCGACCTGCCTGCCACCGAGGCGCATCGCGCGGATTCCGTAGAAAACCACATCCTCGGGAAGGTGTTTCGCCAGGTCGTGATAAAAAAGCACGTTTCCGCCGCCCGCGTGAACACAGAAGAATGGCGGTGTCGTGCCCGTCGGGCGGATCGGCACGATCGACGATTCCGGGGCCGACCAACCTTCCTGATCGACGATCTCGGCCAGTTTCCTGACGGTTCCCGCGCCAAAGAGAGTGGCGATCGGGATGTTCTTTTTGAATGACCTCTCGATCGAAGCGAACATCGATATCGCAAGAAGGGAGTTTCCGCCGAGGTCGAAAAAACTGTCATCAACCCCGACGTTGGAAAGTCCGAGGACTTCGCTCCAGATCTTGACGAGCGCTTTCTCGGTTTCCGTTTGCGGAGCTGCGTAATCGGATCGGTCGGCTGATGCCGACATCGCGGGATCGGGGAGCGCCTGCCGGTCGACCTTGCCATTCGGCGTTAGCGGAAGCTGCGAGAGCTCGACGAACGAAGCGGGTACCATATAGTCGGGCAACTGCGTCCGCAGATAGTTGCGCAATTCGGCGACGTCCATCTTAGAACCGTTTCGGGTGACCACATACGCCGCCAGTCGGCTGTTTCCCGACGACGTCCCGCGGGCCGCGACGACCGCCTCGGCGACATCGCGAAACAAGCCGATTACGGACTCGATCTCACCGAGTTCGACACGAAAGCCGCGAATCTTCACCTGATTGTCGATGCGGCCGAGATATTCAAGCTCACCCGAAGGCCGAAAACGGGCGAGATCGCCGGTTCTATAAAGACGGCCCCCATCGACGAACGGATCAGCCGTGAATCGGTCGGCGGTCAGTTCCGGCCGGTTCAAGTAACCGCGTCCGACGCCGGGCCCGCCGACGCACAGCTCACCTTGCTCGCCGTCCGGGACCATCTGCATCTGGTCGTCAACGATATATATTCGCGCATTTTCAATTCCGCGACCGATCGAAACGATTCCGCTTTCACCCAGGCTCGCCGCGTCGATCGGCGCGACGGCGATGATCCCGGACGTCTCGGTCTGACCGTACATATTGATCAACCGAACCCCCGAACCGAACTTTGAAGCCAGTTCACGGGGAGTCGAGACGGGAAGGGGCTCGCTGGCCGAAAGCAGAACCCTCAGTTTGTTGTCGAGCAATCGATCCTCGTTCTCCTTCGACGTGCTGTTCAGCGCGAGCAGGCAGCTGCGCCAAAAAGAGGGCACGAGGTCAACGACCGTTACAGCCTCCTGCCGGATCAGTTCAAACAGCGAAAGCGGGTCCCGCATCTGATCGAGGGTGGCGACGACGACGGACGCGCCGATCGAAAGCGGAACCAACAACTGCCGGACGGAAGACGAAAACGATATCGAAGCGGTGTGCAGGTAGCCGTCCGAGTCGGCAAGGCCCAGCGCGTTCGGAAGTGTCCGTACATAGTTGACAAGGTTGCCGTGAGTGATCATCACTCCCTTCGGTTTTCCTGTCGAGCCCGAAGTATAGATGACATACGCGAGACTGTCCGGCCCCAACGATGGCGCCGGATCGCGGTCCGACTCTCGTTCTATCTTTTCCGCGTCGCCGTCAAGTGTAACGATAACTCCGCGATGATCGCCAAAGCCGTCCGCGAACTTCTTTTCCGTGACAAGGATCGAAGTCCCGGAATCGGTGAGCATATATTCGATCCTGTCCCTCGGATACGCCGGGTCGAGAGGCACATAGGCTCCGCCTCCTTTGAGTACCGCGAGAATTCCGACCGCCATATCGGCGGACCGCTCAACGCAAAGTCCGACAAGCGCATCCGGTCCGACGCCCAATGACCGCAAATAATGAGCGAGGCGATTTGCCCGGACGTTCAGTTCGCGGTAGGTTAAGCGATCCTCACCCGCTACCAACGCCGGCGCGTCGGGGGTCTTCCGGCAATGCGCCTCGAAAAGTCGTTGGATGGACTCGCCCGACGGGTTGCGGTCGGCGATCAGACCATTCATATGCGATACCTTTTTGCGCTTGTTACCGGTTGCCTTCATAAGCCCGCTTGATTAGCCGACAGTTTCAAATCAGTGAATGCCGAGGGGACTCTCATCTCGCCGCGGACGCGGCCATCGCCGTCGAACTTTCGACCTTATCGAGGTGGCGACTGAAGATTGCCGCGAATTCGTCCACAAAAGGATAGCCCATCACCGTATTGTGGTTTCCCCTCACATCTTCGATGATTATTTCCTCTTCGGTGAATTCCCTCCACCCGAGAAACGGGTCGAATTCAATGTGCTTCGGGCGAAACAAGGCCCGGAACAGGATAATGCTACCGTCGTACGGCAACGGACGATACTTATTTTCGGCCTCTTTGATAGCCTTGACGTTGCGAAGCATATCCTTCGGCAATTCCTTGCCGGTGGCCTTGTTGTATTGAATCGCGATCGCGTTCTTTTTCCACTTGGCCTTTCGTTTTAATCGCAGCGTTACGGCCCGCAGCCGGCCAACAATGTGATCGAACCCTTCGCGCCTCGAAGGAAGTTGACTCACATAGAACAGATTGAATTTTACCTTTCCGAGCAATTCGCTCAGCTGCTTTGTGGTGCCATTTTTCCGACTATTGTTGGTCAGATAACCGGGCGCGTAGGTATCGATCAATGCAAGAACCGAAACTGCCTCGCCTGCCTCGCGAAGCCGTCGCGCCGCCTCGTAAGCGACAAGCCCCCCAAACGAAGCCCCGCAAAGCCGATAAGGGCCGTTTGGCTGAAACCGGCGGACCTCTCGGAGATACTCCTCGGCCATATCCTCAACGCGATCATGGGCAGTTTCGGACTTGTCCGTTACTCCCCTCATCTGGAGGCCGTAAACCGGTTGGTCGGCGCCCAGAGCTTTGGCGAGCTCGATGTAATTCAGGACGTTGCCGCCCGCGGCGTGGAAGCAGAACAACGGGGGCATGCTGCCTTCGGCGCGAATCGGCACGAGGTACTTAAGGTCGCTCGAATCCGCTTCTGCTTCGATCTTCCGCGCGAGCTTTTCGATGGTCGGCGAGTCGATCAAATGGTACAAGGGAAGCGACCGGCCGAACTTCTCTTCGATTTCGACGAAGAGCGTGACCGCGAGCATCGAATCGCCTCCAATCTCGAAGAAATTATCCGCCGTGCCGATGTTCTTCGTATTTAGGACCCGCTCCCAGATTTGAGTCAGTTCTTTTTCGGTGGCGGTCTGAGGGGCGCGAAAATCGCTGCGCAATTGGTCCCGAGAAACGTCGTTCGCCTCGACGTCGGACGGCAACGCGCCGTTTCTTGACAAAGCATCAGCGATCTCAAGGTACGCCTGAAAACGATCCGGATCCGAGACCTGCTTCGCGGGCTCGACCGGTTTCTCCGCTTCGGCCTTTTGGGCTGAGTTTTCAGTCACCGGGTTAATGCGCAGTGAGCATCCGAGCGCGGCCTTCGCCGGAAGTCTATATACCGTCAGGCCATCCGCAACGGTCTTGTGGTCGTCAGCGACATCGGTCAAAAAATTCAAAATCGGCGCGTTTTTCGCCGTCGGTACGAAGTTGATCGACACAAAATCCCGATCTGCCGCCAGTGCCTTCTTACCCAACTCTTTGAGTATCTCGTGTTCGACACCACGTCCGAGAACCCGGCAGCTGAGCATGAACGACTCGACGGTTATCGATTCTTCGCGTTCTCCGAAAATGACAACGCCGACCAACCCGTAATCCCCGAAGCGGTCGCGGACCCTGACGGTCCATATCTTTTTGTCTTCCGAGACGAGCCGGCCGATCTCGGCCTCCGTGTGTCTGATGGTCGTGGAGTTAAACTGATTCGTTCGCAAGGTCAACTGCGAGACGCGCGGGATATCCGGGCTTTTCAGCTCCGAGATCTCGCAGACCAGTTCGAGGCTCTTCAGGAACTCGGTCATGTCGCCGGCCTTGGACTGTAGCTCGCGGCGAAGCGCCTGGCTCTGATAGGACCGCGTGCGTTCCCTGTCTTCATTCGTGATCTTGAGCCGGTCGAATGCCCAAAGATGATCAAAGAAACGCGAATAGTCCATTTCCGGCGGCAGCTGAACGGTGAACACCTCCGGGCAGTTGCGCTTAACTTCGCTGCAGACAGCCGGGTCGTCATCGACAAAGACGAAGCTGTCCAGTCCAAGCTGGAGTTCCTCGGCGATCGACCTCAGGTTCTGCGACTTGGGCAGCCAGTTGATTCGGGACGAAACAATATGCTCCCGCTTCAGAACCATATCGTTTCGTTTGTCAAAGACCTCCCAAACATCCGGCTCGTTGTTCTTGCTGTTCAGACAAACGACCATTCCGGATTCGCTTTGCGCGATCGCAAATTCCTGAAGGAACAATCTCTTGCCGGAAAGGCCGATACCGTCGACACCGTCCTCGCCGACAACCCCGTCCCAAAGTGTGTTGTCGCAATCGAGGACCAGGACTTTGAAGGGTTTTCGGCGGAAGGCATCGATCTTACGCACGGCTTCGGCGGCCAAGGCCGCGGTGAACTCCGCCGTGTAGGGAATATGCCCGAGGATGTTTCCCTTGGGATTGTCCACCGTGTCGATCAGGTAACGCGATGTCAGATGGTCGGTCTCAAAAAGGTAAAGGTTCGCGATGTCCGCGACGGTGTCCTTGAGCGTTAGTTCGATAGCCTTGAGATCAGAATCAAGGTCGGGGTCCGCTTGGATCCGGACTGAGGGCGGACAGAGGAAAACGAAAAGCGGAACGCTGAATCGCTCGGCCGAATTCAGCCACATTGCAAGATCGGAAGCATTCGAACTTATCGTTTCTATTTGCCCTTTGAGGAATTCGAGATCGGCGGTCCTTGAGTCGATCAAATCCTCGAGC
Source organism: Pyrinomonadaceae bacterium (assembly GCA_041752475.1). GTDB lineage: Bacteria > Acidobacteriota > Blastocatellia > Pyrinomonadales > Pyrinomonadaceae > JAFDVJ01. The sequence goes on from JBGSWK010000006.1 coordinate 106,316, forward strand.
CGAAGAAAAATGACGTTTACGCCGCTCCGATTTCGACAGAACAGACTATCCGGATCCAGCAACTGTTGAAAGACCTGATTGTACGGAGCAAATTCGAGTTCCGCGTCAACGGACACTTTGTCCAGCAGACTCGTGAGCGGACTCTCGATCGGCTCGATCGTAAAATTCGCGGCTACGACAATTTTCTCAGGGGTTTCCTTTTTCATGCCAAACAACAAATCGTGCCTGTTAGTTCGCGGTTTTGTTCAAAATTTCGGCGCCGAGCATTTTCTCGGCAAGTTCCCAGTCGTCGATCGTGTCGATGTTGACGGAGCGGGCCGGGTCGAGTTCGTAGCCTTGTACTTTCTTGCCGTACAGGTGGCCGTATTCGTCCAAAACGCTCCGGCGCGTGACGTAGATCGTTCCGTCGCGATGAAATGCGGGCGGCAGGTCTTGACGGCGCGCAACCGGCGAACTCTCACCGGTGCTCAAGGTCATTTCGCCCAGAGCGTTTTGCCAGTAGACCCATTTCGGATTGTACTGATGCGGAACCCGCAAGACGCTGATCACGGAATCGGCGCCGGTAGTTTCCAAAAGCTCGACGCAGGCGTCGATGTCCTGCGCGGTTCGCAGCGGGTTCGTCGGCTGCAGCAGGCAAACCGCGTCGAACTTCATTCCAAGGTCTTCCATATGCCGCACCGCATGAACCACGACCGGGAACGTCGGCGCCTTGTCGTCGGACAGTTCGACCGGGCGGATGAACGGCACGTCGATGCCGAGCGAGCGGCCCGCCTCCGCGATTTCGTCGTCGTCGGTGCTCAGGATCACGTGATCGAGCCGCTTTGCCGCGAGGGCGCTTTCAGCCGAATACGCCAAGAGCGGCTTCCCGGCCAAAAGTCTGATGTTCTTTCGGGGAACGCCTTTCGATCCGCCGCGGGCCGGAATGATGCCGAGTACCTTCATTCGTGACAAAGTTCGATTAGTAGGTCAACCGTTTTTCGATCTCGAGCGGCGCCTGGGCGAGTACGTGCGAGATCTTCTCGCCGGCGTTTCCGTCGCCGTAAAGGCAGTCCTTCTGATAGCGGCCGTTTGAGATCTGCCGTTCGACCGCCTGCCTGATCTCGTCTTTGCAATAACCCACGTCGAGGACGTTCTGCCCGCGCTCGCGACCCATTTGCCGCGTGCCGATATTCACGACCGGGACGCCGAGGTAAGAGCACTCGCGAATCCCGACGCTCGAATTGCCGACAAGGCACTTGCTGCTGTACAAGAGACGCAGGAAGTCGGTCGGCTCCATATTCTTGAAGAAATGAATGTTCTGCGGCTCGTACTTCTCGCGGAAGGAACGAATGCCGTTCGACGTTCCGTCCGATCCGGCGTCGACGTTCGGCCAGAACCAGAGGGCGGGCATATTGATGTCGTAAACCGCCTGCAGCGTTTCAAGAACGTGCTGGCGGGCCATTTCGTGTTCGGTCGTCACCGGATGCTGCATCACGACCAGGTAGCCGTTGCTCAGGGCGTGGAGCGCTCCGACCCCGCCGTAGCGTTCGAACGGATTGAAATTGAGCGACGGGTCGTCGCCGAGTTCGGCGGCAAGATCGATCGAGGGACACCCGGTAACGAAGACCTTGCGGTGCTCCTCGCCCATCAACTCGACGCGCTCCCCGGCGCGGGCGGTCGAAACGAGGTGAACGTCGGCCAGCTTTGTTACGGCGTGCCGCACTTTTTCGTCGATCGAGCCGGTAACTTCGCCGCCCTGAATGTGCGCCACCGGAATGTTCATATAGGACGCGGCAACGGCGGTCGCGAGCGTCTCGAACCGGTCGGCGACCGTGACGACGACATCCGGCTTCAAGTTATCGAATACGGTCGCGAGCTCGAGCATTCCGAGCCCCGTGGTCTTGGCCATCGATGCCGGGTTCTCCCCTTCGAGAACCATATAGACACGGGCGGCGATCGGAAAACCGTCGCGCTCGATGTAATTGACCGCGGTCCCGTAGCGGTCAAGCAGCGCCGATGCGGCGACGACCAGCTGAAGTTCGAGGTCGGGATGTTCATTGATCGCCCTCAGGACCGTCTTGACCCGGCTGTAACTGGGTCTGGCGGTAATGACGACACATATTTTTCTTCTCATATCTTTTGTTTGCGGCGCGCTGAGTTTAGTCGCCGATTGCCGATGCCGCTTCGATCAGTCGATCTTCAACGTCTTCGAGACGAAGCAGATCGTCCCTTTTCAGGTCGCGGCGGAGTTTCCTGCCGATCAATTCAGGCAGGTGCGCGGCGGCCAGTCCCGTTCCCGGCTTTTTGAGTTTGAGATGCTCGCCGGTCAAAATCGTTCCGCTTGGCAGGTCGAGGCCGGCGACTATGCTCTTGGTGAAAAGTTTCCGGAGTTCGGTAGCGTCGGCGCCCAAAGCGTCCTTGCTCACAGGTGACGCGTTCATCCGCTCGATCTGCCGGACGCCGTCGACCAGTTGCCGGAGTTCGGCCGTCGTGACCGACGCCGGAACGTCCGGACCGAACATTTCCTTGCTCAAAGCGACGTGAACCTCAAGGACCTCGGCACCGAGCGTCACCGCCGCCAGGCCCGCAAAGATGTTCCCGGAATGGTCGGACAATCCGACGGGCAGGTCATATCGCTGCCTGATCTCCGCCAGTAAATTGAGTCCGATGCGTTCCGGCGGGCACGGATAGGCTGACGTGCACTGCAATACCGCAAGCGGGTTGCCGTTTGCTCGGATGAGCTCGACGGCGTCGTCCATTTCGCTCCAATCGCTCATTCCGGAAGAGATCATGACCGGGTCACCGGCGCTGATCGCCGACTTCAGCAACGGTAGATTGCCGACCTCGCCGGAGGCGATCTTCCAGGCTTTCATTCCGATCTCGCGGAGCAAGTCCGCTGCGGGTTCGGAGAACGGCGTGCTCAGAAAAAGTATTCCGGCCTCGTCCGCGTGTTTTTTCAGCCCGCGCCATTGCTCTTTCGTGAACTCCATACGCTGCCAGTACTCGTAGCGCGTGTCGTCCTGAGGGCTGAACTTTATTCTCCACGGCTCCAGCGGCGTGCTTTCTTCAGCCGCGATATGAGTTTGGAATTTGACCGCATCGGCGCCGGCGGCGGCGATCGCGTCGATAAACGCGTGGGCCATCCCGAGGCTGCCGTCGTGAGCCTGGGCGACCTCGCCGATCACCAGGCATCTTCCCTCCGAGTAGGCGGAGCCAAGTCCGCGCAAACATTGATCGCGAAAATTCATACGGATAAATACGGCTCTGCGGTCAGGGCCTTTTACTAATGTCGGGCGTCAGATCGATTCCGTGAAACCAAGCAGTTACGAATTGAGATGAAGCACGCTCTTGGCAGACTCATCGGCTTCGGATTGCTCCAACTGCCGGTAATAGTTGTTGTTGTAGTATTTGAAATTGCTGAGCGGGACGTCGTTCAGGACGATCCCGACGACGTTTCCGCAAACGTCCTGCATCTTCTTTTTAGCTCGCGAAAGCACTTCCCGCGAACTGAAGTTGGTCCGTCCGACAAGGACGACCGCCTCGACGTTCGTCGCCAGGATAACGCTGTCGGCAAAATACAGGACCGGCGGAGAATCGATCACGATATGGGTGTAAATTCCGCCAAGGAGTCCGAGAAGATCCGACATTTCAACGGAACCGAAAAGGTTCGCCGGGTTTGGAACCTGCGGGCCGGATGGAAGAATGTCCAGATTGGGTTCAACGTCAGAGTGGATGGTTTGCTTAACCAGATCGTTTTTCAATCCCCGTGCCGTGAGCAAAGTGCTCAGGCCGGAACCATTGTTGACGCCCGCGATGATGTGGATCTTGGGACACCGCAGATCGGCGTCGATCAAAAGAACTTTGTTGCCGAGTTGAGCGAGACTCTTTGCCAAATTGAATGAGTTGACGGTCTTTCCTTCAAACGGCTGGCCGGATGTCACAAGGACGGTCCTCGGGGCTCCGCCGGCGGTCGAAAGCAAAAGGGATGTCCGAAGCTGATGAAAAGCCTCGATCATCAGAGGTTTCTGAAACTCCTCGAGATTGTACGAATGACTGCCGTTGCGTTTGCCGAATCTGTTGCGGAGCTTCGCGGACAGCATTCGCTTGGCCAGTCCGGACTGCGCCGACGGAATCAATCCGAGCACGGGCAGGCCGACGATCGATTCAAAGTTGTCGGTTTCGCGGATCGTGTCGTCCAGCCAGTGGATCGCAAAGGCCAGGACCGTTCCGGCGAAGAACGACGCAAACAAAGCGATCACGACATTCTTGCCTCGCTGCGGACCCTTCGGGGAGTTCGGGACGAGGGCCCGGTCAAGAACGCGCACGTTGTTCGGCGTTCCGTTCAGGATCACCTCTGTTTCTCTCGAACGCTGAAGCAGGTTGTCCAACAGAGTCTTGTTGGTATCGATCTCTTGCTGGATGATGCGATAGTTGATCGCCGCCTCGTTTTGGCTCAATACCGCAGCCCGCTGAATCGCGAAGTTCTTGCGCAATTCGTTTTCGCGGGACGCAGCCTCCCGATACGTTTGTTCGAGGGTCGCCATTTGAGTGTCGACGGAGCGTTTCTTGCTGACGCTAAGTTCCTTTTCGATCGCCGCGATCTGACGCTGAACCTTCTTCACTTCCGGCCATTCTTCGGTGTATTCGACCTTCAACTGTTCCAGCTGCTGACGCAGCGAGGTAAGCTGCGACTCGAGTCCGGTCGTGCGCGGGTCCTTGCTCTCAACGGTCGCGTTGTTTGACCGATTCTGCGAGGCGGCGCGGTAGGCGGCCTCCGCCACGATCCGATCATTCTCGGCTGTGCTCAGTCTTCCGTTCAAATCGGAGAGACGTTGAACGACCGTGTTTTGACCGGCGTCCAGAGACAGTATCTGGTTGCTTCTGGCGTAGTTTATCAGCCGTTCTTCGCCGGTCCGGATCTCGGACTGCAATTCGGCCACGCGCTTTCTGAGAAAATCGCCCGCGGAGGCGTTCGATTCGACCTTTTGTTCGAGGTTCTGGAGAACATACGTGTCGGCGATGGTGTTCACGACCTTGGTCGCGACCGCCGGGTCGGAATGAGTAAATTCCACTTCGATCAACCGTGTTTCTTTTGTCGCGGTTCGATTGTCCTTGACCGGATTGACGTCCAGGTTGCGCTTGAGCGTCGACACATACGGGGCCAAAGATTCAGCCTGGCTGTCGAGGTCCGCCGCCGAGTCAACTTTCAGGTTCAGACGATTTCCGGAAGGCGCGTCGTTCGCGACGGCCGTGTTGACCGGTGCCGGCCGCGCGAAGCCGAACATCTTCAGAACATTCTGCCAGACGCTCGATTCCTGGCCCTTTGCCGGTCTTAGAAAGGTCGGGTTGTTCTCGAGATCGATCGTCTTGACGACGCGGCGGAGCAGGCCCGGCCCCTCGAGCACCTGAAGTTGCGTGGTGAAATAAGCGGGATCACTTCCGGGACTGAGAACAATCGAGCCCGTCGAGTTTCCACCGCTTGCGGGGTTCATCTCGTTGTTTACCTGGATCCGCACCGCGGCAGTGTAGTAATCGGGCTTCTGCGCCTCATAGACGATCACCGACGCTGTTCCGAGAAGGGTAATTCCGAGGATCATCAGCCAGTACTTTCTGAGGATAGCGAGGACCGCGAAGATCTGCTGACGCTCTGAAGGCTCGGTGGTTGCACCGTAATAGTCTCCGGCGAGCCCGTCTTCCGACTCCAGCAACATCAGGGAATCGGGATCCTCGTTTGAACTTCTTTTGGCAATGGAATTATTGTTCCGCATTTGTTATCGAATAACCCTTAGAGGCAAATTTGTGACTGTGGGCACGATCGTTTTGATAATGTCCTGAAATACTTTCTTGACGCCGCTTGGCCCCGGAACCTCGATGATGTCGTTCGGCTGAAGCAGGATGTCGTCGCGTTTTCCGCGGGTTATGTCCTTGACGTTTACCGACAACGCCTCGCGGTTTAGCGATCCGGGGATAGGACGCCGGATCGTAACCTTTTCCAATTGGGCACCCTCCGAGGGGCCGCCTGCCATCGCGATCGCCTGCGTGAGCGTGACCGGCTCCTTCAAACTGATCGCCGAGCTGCTCCTGACGTTGCCCTGAATATATGCGTTCATCGCGTCCTCAACCGGCACCCGGACGATGTCCCCGGCGAAGATCACCGGGTTGTTCTGCTCCCCGCCTTGAAGCGCGTTGGCAATTGATACCGAGATGAGCTCCTCTCCGCCTTCAGACGGGATCACCAATCGGTTGTCGACGCAATACGGCCGGCCCGTGCTTCGAAAGATCTCCGCTGTCGATCCGGCATCCGCGCGGGTCCCGTTTACGAAGGTCATCAGCTCAACGAAGCGTATCGACCGCTGCATCTGGAATCGTCCCGGGCTGTTGACCGCGCCGAGTACGGCGACGGGATTCGAGTTGGACTCGCGGACCGCCACATTCACATACGGGTCGACGAGAAATTTGCGATACTTTTCCTTGATCGCGTCGGCAAGCTGCCTTTCGGTCAAACACGCGGCATCGAAATCGGTGTCGATCATTGCCAGCTGGACAGTTCCCCGATTGCTTACTTTCAGTCCCGAACGCGAGAGTTTTTCGTTATTGCTCACGAGTACATCGATCATGTCGCCGGGACCGATCTTGTAGTTTTCGGTCACGATCGACTGCGAGGTCCCGCCGTCCACCGGTGTCTGGCCGAATATGCTCGGGACGGCCGTCAAGAACACGACTGTACACGCGATGACCGCGCATTGAAGTGCAAAAGGATTTGAGTTGACGTATTGTTTCATAATTCAGGAAACCTCGGATCTTTACTGCAATGCCCGATGTCGAGAGCTGAGCGCCTCCCGCAAATGATTCGGGCACTTCAAATTCAGGACGGTATTGCTGAGAACGACATTGTATTCTTCATTCCTCCGAATGAACTTTCCACGCAGCGGGGCATCGCCGACCTTCACGACCACGCTTTCACGGACCCATTGCCAAAACTCTGTTTGAGTGGTCCAGTATTCCTTGCCGTCGTGACAGAGGATCAGAGCGTTCTTCTTCTTTTTCTTTTTCTGTTGTTTCCTGAGCTCTTTTTCTTTCTTTTTTGTTTCGGAATTCATCTCACACACCTCTACCGCTATGCACCGCGAAAACGTATCGGACATAAAAACCCCGCAGGGAAACCTGAAACCAGGCGGTTCTAAGTTGTAACGGCCGTATCAGCATTCGTGCCGGATACCCTTGCTAAGCCATATTCACATCGCGTTCTTCAGATCATCGATTCTATGAGTTCGCTCAAATTCCGGACCGGTCGCGCCGGGCCGTCAAAAAGTCAGGCGACCGTCGGAACCGCGGTCGCGTGCCCGTTGCCGAGATGCGACCCGTTTCCATTCGGCGCCTTCACAAGATTGTTTTTGAACGCGTAGACCACCAACTCGACGCGGCTCGTGATCTTCAATTTGTTAAAGATCGACGACAAGTGATGCCGGACAGTGGTCTCGGAGATAAAAAGCTGCTCTCCGATCTCCTTGTTCTTCATCCCTTTGCAGATAAGGTCGACAACCTGCTTCTCGCGATCCGTCAGGGCATTGGTGATATGGGCTTTCGGATAATCGTTCATCGTCTGCTTTTCAAACAGGAGTTGCTTGATCGTATCGCCCATAATCGATCGGTCGAACCAAATCTCGCCGTCGTGGATCTTCGAGATCGCCTTGAAAAGGGTTTCCGCATTTTCTTCTTTCGGAATGACACCGCTGATTCCGAATCTGAGGCATTTTCGGTAGATCTCGACGTCGTGTTTTCCGACAAGCATAAGGACGGGGATCTTCACGTCCTGGAAAAAAGGCAGCAGTTCCTTCCCCCCAAAATCCGGCAAATCAACCACAATAAGATCGGGGGATTCTTCGGAAATTATGTCTTTAGCCAAATCGAAACCGGCCGCCTCTGCGACAACCCTGAGTTTTTTATCGGTCTCGAGTATCATCCGCAGCGCGCTCCTGAATATCGAGTAATCGCCAACCAGAAGTATTTTTATTATGGTGTTTGTCATAAATCATTACCTGAGTCAAAAGAGACGGAAAGACCGTCTGCTTTTTGCGTTAAGGCGAGCTTCTTCCCGCCAACCCGCGCCCCCACAATGCATTCCGGGGGACCGTCTGAAATGCACTCGAGTATCAAAACACTCGATAACGCGAGTATTCCCGAAAAATTACGCGCTGACACAAAAAAGCCGCCGCAGTTAAACTGCAGAGACGACTAATCCCCGCATCGCGTAACTTAAACCAAGGAACTAATTGCCTTCCCCAGATCGGTTATCGCCGATCCGATCCTCACCAACAAATTTGTACGTGAGGGAAAAGATACAACATCGTGAATTTTCGCGCAACCGACAGCTATCCACTTCTTATGCGACATTTATTTGATATAAAGTTCGCAGGATATAGGATAAAACGCCAGTAGTTATTTATACTTTCAGATGGTATTGGAAATTGGAATACGCGGCCAATTGACCCTTTCCTGCGACTGGAGGCCGCGAATTGAAGCGCCGTTTCGATCCCGTGTTGGTCCGGATTTTCCGGAAACGCAAAACATTTCGATGTTGCCGTCTACGTATTTAGTAACTTCGATGCGAATACGACGCCGGATAGGCATCTAAAGGGAGTTTGAGTGTGACCACAGGCCCGATGTCCGGGAAGAATTGCCCGGCACGGTTGGGAGACAAGACTTGATTTTCCGCAACGGAGTATTAATTTACTGAAAACTTTTTGACGCACGGGCATTTTTGTGTAATCTATAAGTGGTCGAAAGGTGTGTGAATTCATTATCCAGTAGGCTGCCCCGTAGTAAAGTCGCACAGATTCTCATTGTCAGTCGCTTCATTTCTCGAGTGAGTAGTAATCGATGAAAAGTACATCCACCAATCCGAGTGACAGACGCATTCGTGTGTTGCTGATCTCGAAATATCCGATTGTTCAGGAAAGTCTGAAACTTCTGATCGAGTCGGGCCGGGATCTTACCGTTGGCGGTACGCACAGTCCGTTGGCCGATTTCGGCCGATTAGGCTGCGTCGAGCGTTCGGACGTCGCCGTCGTTTATCTTTCGGAGGGCGATCGGCTCGAACTGGTCTCCGACCTGCTGCAAAAGGCGCCGAATCTTCGGATCGTCGCGATCACGGACGGTCTCGACATGGAGGCGCAGGCTCAGCTGTTCAAGCTCGGGGCTTTCGGAATTGTCCGGAAGGAGCAGGGACCGGAACTTCTGATCGAGGCGATCCGGCGCACGTATAGCGGCGAGACATGGCTGAGTCAGGCATTGCTCGGCAAGATCCTGGAAAATGGTAAAAGGAACGGAACGAAGCCGAAGAAGGGCTTCGCGGTTGAGAACGGGGAATCGCTGACGGCCCGCGAGCTTGAGGTCGTAGCGCAGATCGGCGAAGGTTTGAGGAACCGGGACATCGGCGAGAAATTAAGTATCAGCGAGGCGACGGTCCGGCATCATCTCAGTTCGATCTATGGAAAGGTCGGCGTCGAGGATCGGCTGAACCTTGTCATATATGCTTATGAACGCGGACTGATTGCCGCAAATGACGATTCGGGCGAAGCTGTTAAGCAGTAGCGCTTTCAGATCGTTCCGAAGGCTTCGCTCTCTGATAGTTGTTTCCTGTTGCAGCCGGGCGGTATTCGGCGTTGCCGCAAAGGCCGGGGGCAGGTTGCCATCCCGCCGACTGTTTGGCTCCCGTCGTCGGCCGCCGTTCAGGGCCGACGCATTGATGACTCACCCGAGGCGAACCGCGACCGGCTAGCCGACATTATCATTTGCAACGAAAGCGGATCGTTCCCGCGCATCGAATAATTCCCGGCCGCGTCCTCTGATCTCCTGACTCTGACAGCTGCGCTCGCATCGCCCGTTTTCTGCCGGCCGAGACCGGAAGGGAGTACGTTTCAAAGTCTGAATTGGCGATTCTCTACACGGCTCTCGGCAAGCGCGACCAAGCGCTTAAGTCACTTGAGCGCGCGTATGCCGATCGAGATCCGCAAATGCAGTTTTCGGTGATCGAGCCGAATTATGACGATCTCCGGTCCGAACCGCGATTTGCCGAACTCGTCCGCAAGGTCGATCTCGGATTGTAGAACTGAATAGCCTCATCGCCGTATATTGCGGGCGCGATCCTGATCCGAGTCATTTCAGTTAAACGCGGATACTTCTCAAATATTGTGTCCCGATTTTCAAGGCCGAACTTCGCGCCTTCGGGGCGTTTGCGGGTAAACAGGCCGCATTGCCGGACTCTTCGATTGAGACTTTCACGTGTCTCGCTCGATCCCAATGCCTGCGGTCAAGATTCGCTCTTGGACCGCTAATCAGCGCGAAATCACGCCAAGTCTCAAACGCGTTTCGGGATTTTGTTCACCTCCCGCAAAGACACTGAAATCCAAGACACTCATTTCTGCTATCGCGTATTCGGGTTGGATGAATCCGCGTTTGATGCCTCGAATATCGAGTCCGATCTGTGCCTTGAAGCCGGAACTTTTTCGGCTTCTAAAACGTCATTCCTGTAGATTCGTTTTCAATTGACAAAATCCAATGAAAAATCCAACCAAATTTCTTATCTTGCTTTTCATTTTCATAATTCTATCCGGCAGTTCGTATGGCAAAAATTTCGTTCCGAAAGACGAGATTTCATATACCATTTCGATTGATAAAGACAATCCCAAACTTGCCAAAGTGGAGGTTTCGTTCGTTCCGAAAGACGATGTTTTGTATATGAATCCGGGTGGCGGTGAGCTCCCGAAAGGATGGGCGACGTTTGTTCGGAATTTGAAGGTCTTGGATGGAAAGGGAAATCCGGTTTCGGTCGAAGAATTGCCTGACGCGAAATGGAAATTGAACTTGCTGCAAAAACGAAAAGTGACTTTGAGTTATGAAATAACGCTTGATCACGAGAATTACAAATGGCCGGGGGGAATTGACGGCGTCGCATTTGCGCGAGATTGGGGCGTTTTTTATGCGGGCAGAACTCTTCTGATACTCAACGGCGAAAGCTGGAAAGACATAAATGTCGAATTTAAGATTCCGAGCAATTGGAAAGTAACGACACCTTGGCGGTCCGCAAAGAACAAAGCAAACTCCTTTCGTGTGAGCAATTTGGCTCAGCTTGCAAATTCGTTGATCTTTGCCGGAACCCATGAGGAGATTTCAGTTAGAAGAAACGGTTTCGAGCTCGTTTTCGCGCTCGGCGGCGACGAAATAGTCTCTCAAAAAGCCGAATTCAAAAATCTGGCTGAAGGGGTTTTGGATTATTACATCAATTTGATGGGCGGCGTGCCGAATCCGGCGCCGGATAACAAATTGGTGAAATCCGTCGTGATCATCAACTCTTCCAACGCGACCGACGGCGAAGTGATCGGAAACAACATAAGTATTTTGGTCGAAAAAGGCGGCAATAAAATGTCGCGATTGTTTTCGCGGTTCATTTTTGCGCACGAATTCTTTCATCTTTGGAATGGAAAATCGTTTAGTCCTGCGAACGATGAAACCGAATGGTTCAAAGAAGGATTTACGAATTATTACACACTCAAGGCGTTGCACCACGTTGGTTTTCTGACGGATGAATCTTACCTCGACGTCTTGAACGGTCTTTTCTATCAACGATATAGAAACGACGATGGGGTCGGCAGAATATCAATGACAAAAGGCGACGAAAAACACGATCATTGGGGACTGATCTACGGCGGCGGGATGTTTGTCGGAATTGCTCAAGATATGATCATCCGGCAAGCCACGGACAACCAAAAAAGTCTTGATGATCTGATGAAGGATTTGTTCAGGAAGTACGGCGGAAGCAGTAAAGAATATGACTTAAGAGAACTTCAGCAAAGAATGTCGGAATTAAGCGGGATGGATCAAACAGAATTCTTCAAGGATCATATTCTTGGCACAAAGAAACTTCCGATTACAGATTATTTTGAAATTGCCGGACTCGACGCGAAAATCGAAAATGAGGATTTGGTTTTGTCGAAAAGTGAAACCCCGACCGCGTTACAGATGAATATCCTAAGTGGATTATTTGGCGTTCGAAATGCGTTAACGCCGGAGGCCAGGCGATGATCGTCATCATAGCGTATTAAACAGGACGGACCGGAATCTGCGGCAAAACCGGCGGAACGCGGAGGCCTTTAAGCGATGAACAATTCAAGCCAAAAAACGTCGGGATCCCCCTCGTCTGGCCGGCGTTTGATTGTGTTCGTGTTCTTATTGTTCGGTGCGAGTTTTGCGTTCGCGCTGTCTTTCGGAATGCTTGGTATGGATCTGTACTTTGCCGAATTCTATCGTCGGGGGATTTGGCCTTGGATGCATACCGTCATCGGTTTGGCTTTTTTCGGTCTCGGCTCAGCGGTTCTTCTGTTCGCAATTGCGCGAGAGTTCTCCTGGCTTGTCAGGCATCTGATCCGGCTGCGGACAATTGCGGTGATCGTCGGTTCGGTCGTCGTGATCGTGTCAGCCTATTTCATTTGGGATCGTTTTCGTCCGCTTCCGCCTGTTCCGGGAGCTTCGCGTGAGGCCGTCGCTTATTTGCAAGAGGCCCTGTGGTATCTGGAGCGTTATTCGATCCACAGCGATCGACTTGATTGGACAAAGATCCGAAAGGAGAGTCTTGCGAAGATCGAAGGCGCCCGGACTTCGGAAGACACATACAACGCGATTTACCAAGCTACCGTAGAAGTTGGCGACAAGCACACGCAATTTCTCCCTCCGAACTGGAGATCCGAGCCGGTCGACACGACCAACCTTTCCGGTGACAGACGGCTCGTGTTGGACGCGACAATTCCGGAAGGCAGAATGACCGCGAGCAATGTCGGGTACATTATGATGCCGCGGTTTGAAGGCACGGGTTCGGGGTCGATCTTCTTTCTTCAAAGGGCTGAAAAGAAGGCATATGTCGACCGTGTTCGCGGTCTCCTGCGAGAAATAGATGCGAATCAGCCGTGCGGCTGGATCATCGACCTGCGACGCAATCCCGGCGGGAACGTCTGGCCGATGCTTGACGCGCTCGCGCCTTTGATCGGCGAAGGAATGCTCTTCTCAATGGAAATGCCGCAATTTGGCCGCCGGTCGGATACCTGGATCATCGGCGGCCGGGCCAGCTCCGGAGCCCCGATGTTCGGCGGGCTCGGACTGATCGGCCCCGCGCCGCTCGACATAAAATCGTCAAATGCCCCGGTTGCAATTCTCATCGGCCCATTTACTGCAAGTTCGGGAGAAGCGCTGCTGATCTCCTTTCTCGGACGCCCAAACACACGCACGTTCGGCCTGCCGACGTTTGGCGCCCCGACCACTACTCAGGGCGTGACGTTGGCTGACGGAGCGGAACTGATCATCGGGATCGGCCGCGATGTGGATCGTACCGGCCGGGTTTATGAAGACAAGATCGAGCCGGATGAGCAGGTTGCGGGTATTGACAACGATGACGACTCGGCGGCGGTAGCGGCTGCAACGCGATGGGTAAAAAGTGCGGGTGGTTGCGAGATTAAGCGCTAGAGAATTTCGTTCCCGCGAAACACGCAAAATACACGAAAACGTGCCGGAAAATAGAATCTTTGAGCGTATTTCGCGGGCAAACGCGTTTCTAATGCGCAATTCGGATTAAACCCGGATTCCGCATTAGCTATCCAATCGACTCCGACGACCGGCGTGCCGAAGAAACAAGCAAATTCCCGGTACCGTAGCCCTTTCCCGGCCGCTTGTTTCAAAAAGTGTTTCTTGAGAGCGGTCCATTCGGCAGATTGCCGCACGGCGCGCCGGAGAAACACGGACTAAGTGATATCCCTGGCAATTGAAAATTGTGTTTTCTTGAGAGATTCTGCGGATGCCGGGCCGCCGAGCCTTTTCGCTTGCTCTTCAAAAATACGCCGCGGATTCGTATCACCTTTGACAGACATTCTTCCTCTGAGTTTTTTCACCACATAGGCACAGAGAAGACATAGATGTCTGAGAGATTTTTATCCCGGATTTCGGAATGGTGGTCCGTTCGGCGGACACTGGGTGAAACATCGCCGCCGGCCGCGTCAGCGGCATGGTGAGTTTAGCCGTGGGTTTGAACCCACGGTAAGCTTCAAAAAAGGGCCCGCGTCGCGTCAGCGACGATTGAACCAGCCGTCGCTGACGCGACGAAATCCCGGCAATGCGAGGTCCGTGGGTTGAAACCCACGGCTAAATTCAAGGAATCGCTACGCGATTCGGATTCGGCCGGCGACTCACGGTGTCGCTACGCGATTCGGATGGATGGATCGTCGAACCCCGGCAATCCAAAATCCAAAATCCGAAATCCAAAATCCATTGATCCGCTGCGTGATCCCGAAGTAGTAGGCGCGCCTTTCGCTTGGTCAGAAAGCGCGTGATGTCTCCGGCAGCGGCGAGAACGGTCGCGCCGACCGCCCAGATCTCAAGAAACACATTTTCAAGTGACTGAATTCGTGTTTCTTCGGCGCGCCGTGCGGCGTCAAACCGATTGGACAGCTATTGCGTAATTCGGGATAAATTGGCCGAAACCGCGTTCAACCTGATTCTGGAAGCCCGCAAATAGGCGCGGACGCCAAGTTCAGTCTTTTATGCCGAGGCCTTTCATTCTGCGGTAAAGATGGCTTCGGTCGACGCCCATAGACTCGGCCGCTTTCGAGACGTTGCCCTCGAATTCGGCGAGTTTGTGGAGAATGAATTCGCGTTGATACGCATCGGTCGCGTCCTTGAACGATGGGAATCGGAAGCTCGACGCCGGCGGTTCGTCCGATGTATTGAACCGTGGCAGATCCTCGGCGTCGATCCGCTGCTTCTGCGTCATAATGACGACCCGCTCGATCGTATTTTTCAGTTCACGGACATTGCCGAACCAGGAATAGTTCTGCAGCGCCTCGACGGCCGCAGCCGTAAATTCCTTCGGTTTTTTTCCGTAGGCGATCGAGAACCGGCCGTTGAAGTGATCGACAAGACGCGGAACATCCTCGATCCGGTCTCTCAGCGGCGGAATTTGGAACGGGATCACGTTCAGGCGATAAAACAGATCGACGCGAAAATCGCCGCTTTCGATCAGGTCTCCGAGCGGCTTGTTCGTCGCCGAAATGACGCGGACGTCAACTTTGATCGGCGTGTTCGAGCCGACCGGCTCAAATCTTTGTTCCTCGAGCACACGGAGCATCTTGGCCTGAACACGCGGCGACATATCGCCGATCTCGTCCAAAAAGAGCGTCGCACCGTCGGCGATCTCAAACTTCCCTTTCTTGGCGGCCGTCGCGCCCGAAAAAGCGCCTTTGGCGTGTCCGAACAGTTCGGATTCGACCAGTTCTTCCGGTATCGCCGCCGAATTGATCTCAACGAACGGTGCGTTCTTACGGCGCGACTGCGCGTGGATCGCGCGCGCGACAAGTTCCTTTCCTGTGCCCGACTCGCCGGAGATCAAAACGCGCCCGTCGGTCGGCGCAACGATCGATATCTGTTTGCGGAGCGCGCGCATCGCAACCGATTCGCCGATCATCGCGTATTCTTCGGAAAGCTGCTCCGCAAACTGCGCGTTGACGCGTTCGAGATCGCGCTGCTTGATCGCGTTGCGGACCGTCAGCACGGTCTTCTCAAGACTAAGCGGCTTTTCGATAAAGTCGAACGCGCCGAGTTTCGTCGCGTTGACGGCCGTTTCGATGTTGCCGTGACCCGAGATCATCACGACCGCCGAGTCGCATCCGTTCTCGCGCAAGAGTTTCAGCGTTTCGAGACCGTCGATTCCCGGCCCGAGCCAAATGTCGAGCAAAATAGAGGCGAAATGGGTCGTTTCGACCGCTTTCAGACAGTCCTCGCCGGTGCCGACGGTCTCGACCTCGAAACCTTCGTCCTCAAGCACGCCGCGCAGAGTGTCGCGGATGCCGCGCTCATCGTCAACAATTAGAACTGAATTCATCTGTTTCTACTCGACCGAGCCTTCCTCGACCTTCGGTAAACCTCAAAACTTTAACGATTCTCTGAACATGGCTGTCAACCGTCGGGATTCCGCTAACGCCCTATCCGCGACCGTTTTTGCATCGTTCCCCGAAATCACTTTTTCACCTTCCAGCGCCCGGAACATCTTGCCGTCATCGAAATAGATTCGGCGATCGACGTCGTCTTCACGGCCAAAATAGAAGATCAACCGTCCGCGGCCGTCAAAGAGGTACTCGGCAAGTTCGACCCTTGCGGACCGTTTGGTTTCGACGACGATCTTAAGCAAGCGGTCGGGGTACGGATTTTTCTCGCGGTCGCCAAACGTGTAATAGAACTTTGCCGTCGATCGATAGATGCCGACCGCGGGGTAGGAACCGTTGTTTTTGTTGACGACAAGTTCGGCGAGAAACGTCGTCGATGTTTCGCCATCGGCTTCACATTCGGTGATCATCCGGTCAGTTTCCCGCGCAACCGTGCGAATCGCGTCGATCCGCTTGTCCGTCTGCCCCGCGATCGCCGCAGCCGCGGACAGCAAAAGCAAAATGAATGTTGCCGTTCGTTTCATTGAATCACCAGTCCTATGATCCTGAACAATTCGGAACAGGTCATAGTTAATAGATGATAGCTGATAGTCGTTGTCCCGGTGAATTCGGCGGGCCGTTTTCAGCTAACCCGCGCCCGCCGGAATCTCGATTATGAACTTCGCCCCGTTCGGCGAGATGTTCACCGCATTGATCTTTCCGCGATGTTCGGTAATGATCCGCTGCACGATCGCCAGGCCGAGACCCGTTCCCCGGCCCTTCGTCGAAAAGTAAGGCTGAAACAGTCTCTGAAAATCGGCCGGAGGAATCCCGTTCCCATTGTCCGTAACTTCGGCGACGATCAGATCGCGCGCGGTGTCGTGATGGGTCTTCAAAACGACCTTCGGGTCGGTCTTCGATTCGTCAAAGGCTTCGACGGCGTTTTCAATGAGATTCACGAAAACGCGTCTCAGTTGTTCTTCGTCGATCAGCGCCTCGGGAAGATTGTCGGACAAATTCAGTTCGAGCTGAACACCGCGGTCTTCAAACAAGGTAGCGGCCTGGGTCACGATCTCATTCACGTTTCCGCTTTCGAGCTTAACGTTTGGCAATCGCGCGAAACGCGAGAACTCGTCGACCAGCGATTTCAAACTGCTGACCTCGCGGAGGATCGTTTCGGTTCCGTCTTTTACCAAGGCCGCGGCTTGTTCAGGATTCGCGAGCTGTCCAAAACGCTTTGCGATGCGTTCCGCCGAAAGCTGGATCGGAGTCAACGGATTTTTGATCTCGTGCGCCATCCGGCGGGCAACCTCAGCCCACGCCGACGCGCGCTGGGCCGTGATCAGCTCCGACAGATCTTCGATCACGAGAACCGCTCCGCTCGTGTCGCCGAGCGACTGCGGAAGCGTGGTCGCCACGAGCGCGACTGTCAAACCAGCCGAATTGTCGATGCCCCCGGCAACGTTTTCGCGTTGGAGCACGGTCTGCTCGCTTGCCTGGCCAATGCGCCTCGCGCGCGAAAGAAGCCGTTCGATAACGACGCGGTTCTCTTCCTTAAACAGCTGTTCAAGTTCGAAGCCCGTAAAGTCGGCGTCTTCGAGACGCAGGATCTGGATCGCGGCGTTGTTGATCGTCGTCACCCGATTTGACCCGTCGAACGAGATAACGCCGGTTGAAAGCGATTGTAAAACTGTTTCGATGTACCGGCGACGTTCCTCGAGTTCGGCCGAATTCTCACCGAGTTTCGCCGACATCTGATTGAACGATGACACCAGTATCGCGAGTTCGTCCTCTGCCAGCACTTCGACCTGATATCCAAGGGCTCCACGAGCGATCTCGTCCGCGCCCGCGGCAAGCGCATTCAGCGGCACGGTCAAACCGCGCGCGACATAAACCGCCGCCCAACTCGATGCGAAGATCAGCAAAAAAGTCAGCAAACCGAGCGTCGAAAGTCCGATCTGCCGGACGGTTCCCTGCTGGCCCTTGAGACGGTCGAATTCGAGCAGCGACTGATCGACGAACTTGCTCGCCGTTTCTTCTTCGTAAAGACTCGAGACGACGATCAACCGGCGACCGTCGCGGAGCGTCGCCACGGCGGCGTCGAAACCTTTGCCATCGCTTGCCGTCGGATCGTCGGTCTTTCCGCTCCGGACCATCGCGATGACGGCGAGCAGTTGTTGGTTGTTCGGACTCTCGCGTGTGGCGGATTCGAGCGACTTGCCCGCCGGCGACAAAACCTCGACGTAGGACAGTCCGCCGGCTTCGGCGATCCGCGTCAGTTCTCCGCTTCCGATCTGATGCTGATCGAGCGTTACCGCGAGCATTTCGGCAGTTTGGCGGAACTTTTCAGCCTGGAGCGCGATCGCCTTGTTCTTGATCTCCTGCGAGCGCCGGACGACGTCTTCCGGAATCTGCGTGAACCAGCGCTCGAGCGCGCGATTCATAAAAAGATACGAAAAACCGGCCATCGCGACGATCGGCAAGATACTGATAATAAAGAAGTAAAGCCAAAGTCGGGTCTTGAACTTGGAGCCGAGCGCAAAGGCCCGCCGTTCGCGAGCAAGCTTGAAAATGCTTCGCAGGAAGATAAAGCCGAAGATGACGAACGCGAAGAAATTGAGCGAGGAAAGCGCGTAAAGCAATAGCGTGTCGTTCGCGGATTCGACCGTCAAATTTTTCCAGAGATTCGATGACTGAAGCAGGACAAGGAACGTCAGCAGAACGAGCACGATCGATCCGAGAAGCCACGGAGAGACGCGCCGGACGGGTTTCTTTTCCTTTTCGGACATCGAGCAAATTCTAACATAATGCGAAAACCGAGTCGCCGGTCTTGAGACTTTCGCGCGGACTGTTTAGTCTTAGGTGCAATGAAACTCAGCAGCATTGTTTTCAACGATTCGAACCGCGTTCGCAGCGGTTGGCGGGCGACGATCTTTGTCATCTCCTGTTTCTCTTTCATTTTTGCAGCGATCATTGCTGTTCTGCCGATCTTTTCGGCCCTCGGCGTTCAACTTGATGAAGGAACGACCGCAGTTTATGCGGTCCAGTTCTCGATAACGACGGCGGCGGCGCTGTTTTTCGGCTGGCTGTGGGGAAAGTGGTTTGAGGATCTGCCGTTCCGCGCACTCGGCGCCTGGTTCACCGGCGGCTGGTTCAGGGACCTCGTCATCGGGCTCGGATTCGGGGCCGTCTCGCTTTGCCTGGCGGCGGCGATCGTCGCCGTTTCGGGTGGTTTGACCTTCGAATTCAATCGGGTCAGCGCCGGTTCTGCCATCGGCGCAACGCTGCTGAACACGCTGCTGGTCTTCATTCTCGGCGCGGCTTTCGAGGAATCTTTCTTCCGCGGCTATATGATGCAGACTTTCTTTCGTGCCCGTTACGCTGTTTTTGCGATAATCTTCACGTCCGTGTTTTTCGCGACGACGCACAATGCGAATCCCGGCGCGAACCCGTTATCGTGGTTCAATACCTTCCTTGCCGGAGTATGGCTCGCCGTTGCTTACGCCAAAACGAGGAACCTGTGGTTTCCGTTCGGAATTCATCTGGCTTGGAATTGGATTCAGGGGTCAGTGCTCGGGATCACGGTCTCGGGTCTTGAAAAACTCGCTCCCGATCCGTTGATGCGCGCGGCCGTTTCGGGTCCGGAATGGCTGTCGGGAGGAAGCTATGGGATTGAAGGCGGCGTCGCCTGCACCGTCGCGCTGTTGATATCGACCCTGGCGATCGCGTTCGCACCGTTCCTCAAGCCAACCGAAGAAATGGCCGCGTTCACGGCTCCGTCCGCCGATTAGTTCGTGCCAAGGCGTTTGTCGAGGGCGTCCAGCAACTTCGCGACATGGCGGCGGTTTTCGCCGAAATCGCTTTTGCCGACGCGCGACGCCGAACGCACGTTGACGCGCGCCGAATCACCGGAATAAGTTACGGTCACCTGCAGATCGTCGGTAAAGAAAACAACGGGAACTTCCGCTTTGACGACGACCTGGCCATCGGTTCGGGTTCCGGGGTCGACGATTTTCCACGTCGAACCGTACGTCGAAAGTGTCGGGATAACCTCGCGAATCGTCCGTTCGACCGTTTCGGGATCACTGCGGTAGTAGCGTGTTACGAGATGTTTCGGTCCTCCGTCCGGAGAGGTTTCGGCGATGTTGTCCGGATAGAAGACCCGCCCGACAACCAGAATCGCCAGGATCGGCAGGACAACGATCAGTCCGATGATCAGAAGCTTCTTTTTCATAATCCTCCCGTTTTTCGCCGCGTGATGTGCGGCCGCCCCGTGTGATTCCGGTACCGGTTCGAACCCGGGATCAAATGCCCTGGATCTTGAACGAGATGTCGACGGCCCTCGCCGAATGCGTGATCCGGCCGACGGATATCAGATCGACGCCCGCCTCGGCATATGCGCGGACGCGGTCGAGATCCATCCCGCCCGAGGCTTCGAGCAAGACGTTCGGATTCATCGAGCGCGACATTTCAACCAGTTTCGCCGCTTCTTCCGGCGTTTGATTGTCGAGCATCACGATGTCCGCCCCGGCTTCGACCGCTTCGCGAAGTTGAGCCCAGTTCGAGATCTCGACCTCGATCTTGTGTAGATGGCCGCATCTGATCTTCGCCATCGTCACGGCTTCGGTAACCCCTCCGGCGAGCGCGATGTGGTTGTCCTTGATCAGTACTCCGTCATCGAGTCCGAGCCGGTGGTTCTTGCCGCCGCCGACGGTCACGGCGTATTTTTCAAGCATCCGGAGTCCCGGCGTCGTCTTGCGCGTATCGACGATCTGCGCGCCGGTCCCGTCAACCGCTTTTACATACTGGCGGGTGAGCGTCGCGATGCCGGACATTCGCTGCAAAAGGTTCAGCGCGACCCGCTCGCCGGTCAAAAGCACGTCGGCGTAGCCTTTGAGCGTCGCGAAAACCGTTCCGGCCGAGACCTCGTCGCCTTCGGTAAAGGTCGTCTCGATCTCCGAATTTTCTTCATCGAGCGACAGAAATACGGCTTCCGCGATCGTCATTCCGCAGATAACTATGTCTTCTTTCGCCAGGAAGCGTCCGAAGCCGCGAACGTCGGGCGAAACCGTCGATTGCGTCGTAATATCGCCGCGACCGATATCTTCGCTCAGGAATTCACTGATGCTGGCCAAAACATTGCCGGTTTCAAAGAGATTCATAAATTTTGTCGATTATCTGCGAAATACGAGTTGAACGCAATCAGATCTTATTGAACCACGAAGTCACGCGAAACGACGCCGATTGCGTCGTTCGATCCCGATTGATTCAGAGTTTTCGGCGAACTACTTCAACGCCTCCAGATTCAGACGCAGGGCCGAAACCTGCGTCCCGATCTCCGCGACGCGATCCCGTATGTCCTGCACCTTTTCGGCCGGTGCGCGGTCGACGAAATTCGCGTTCGAAAGTTGTCCGTTCAGCCGCTGCTGCTCGGTCTCGAGTTTCACCAGTTGGCCTTCGAGCCGTGCGATCTCTTTTTCAAAGTCAATCAGCCCTTCAAGCGGCACGGCGATCTCGGCGACGTTGGTGACGGCCTTCGCAGATGCCTTCGGCACATCGAGCTTGTCGCCGAGAACGAGCTTGTCGGCCCTCGCGAGCTTCAGGATCTGCGCTTCGTTTTCCGCAAACACCCGGTTCGCATCGGCGCTCGCCGCAACGTGGATCGAAAGCCGGTCCGAAGGCTTGATCTGCATTTCGGCGCGGATGTTGCGAACCTTCGAGATAACATCGATCACCGACTGCATCTCGGATTCGGCCCGTTCGTCTATTGCCCGCGCGTCGCCCGGCGGAAAACTCGCGAGCATTATCGACGCATCGGCCGAACCGTACGCGGCGTGATGGAGTTCGTTCGACGTTCCCGGCAGTTTTTGCCATAACTCTTCCGTCAGATACGGCATAAACGGATGGAGCATCCGGAGCGCGATCTCGAGGATCGTCAGGATGCGCGTACGCGCGGCGGTCTTCGATCCCGGATCGGCATCGCCGTGATCGCTGATCTCGTCCTTGACCAGTTCGATGTACCAGTCGCAGAAGTCGTCCCAGAAGAAGTGATAAAGCAACGACACCGCCTCGTGGAAAAAATACTTGTCGAGCGCCTTGTTGACATCGATCGCCGTGCGGTTTAGGCGCGAAACGATCCATTTGTCGGCGATGCTCGGAGTTCCGCCTTCAGGCGGCGTGCCCTGCTGAAGCAGGAACTCCGAGCCAAGCGACGAGTGATCGACGCGCGCACCTTCCGAGTTCATCAGGCAGAAGCGCGTCGCGTTCCAGATCTTGTTGGCGAAGTTTCGATAGGTTTCGATGAGCGCGTCGTTCCAGCGGATGTCGGCGCCGGTCGCGATCGAGGCGAGATAGACGCGCGTCGCATCGACGCCGAACTTGTCGAACAGATCGATCGGATCGACGCCGTTGCCGCGCGACTTCGACATCGGCTTGCCGTCTTTCCCGAGCACGGTTCCGGTGACGATGACGTCCTCGAACGCGGTCTTGCCGACGAATTTCTTGGTCGTCATCATCATTCGTGAAACCCACAGAAAGATGATGTCGCGGCCCGTCACGAGCACGTCGGTCGGACAGAATGTATCGAGATCGTCCGTTTCGGTCACCTCGCCGTTCCAGCCGAACGTCGAAAACGCCCACAGCGCGGCGGAGAACCAAGTATCGAGAACGTCGCCGTCCTGCGTGAGATCAATGGTGCCGGCCTGCCCGCACGCCGCCTCGAGTGTCCGCGCGACGTAAACCTCGCCGTCGGCGTCGTACCACGCCGGGATCTGATGACCCCACCAAAGCTGGCGGGAGATCGTCCAGTCCTTGAGATTTTCAAGCCACGTCGTGTAGACCTTTTCGTGCGGAACCTGCGGCGAAAAATGCGGGACGCCCTCGGTGCGCATCAGGCCGAGCGCGAGGTCGCGCATTTCGTCCATTTTCACGAACCACTGCTCAGAGAGGATCGGCTCGACTATCGTTTTGCAGCGTTCGCACGTCGGCAAACTGATCTCGTAATCATCGATCTTCTCCAACAACCCAAGCGCCTCGAACTGTTCGATGACCTTTTCCCGGGCCTTGAAACGGTCGAGCCCCTCGAAATCAGCGCCCGCCGCGGCGCTCATCGTCGCGTCGTCGTTCATTATCAGGAGCTGCTCAAGGTCGTGGCGCTGGCCGATCTGATAATCGTTCGGATCGTGCGCGGGCGTCACTTTGACCGCACCGGTCCCGAATTCCGCATCGACGTATTCGTCGGCGATGATCGGAATCTCGCGGCCGGTCAGCGGCAGTTTGATAATTTGGCCGACCAGATCCGCGTAACGCTCATCTTTCGGATTGACCGCGACGGCGGTATCGCCGAGCATCGTTTCGGGTCGCGTCGTCGCGACCGTCACGCGCCGATCGCTGCCCTTGACAGGATATTGAAGATAGACGAGTTTGCCGTCTTTGCGCGATTCTTCCTTGACCTCAAGATCGGACAAAACGGTCTTATCCTTCGGGCACCAGTTGACGATCCGAAGACCGCGGTAGATCCAGCCTTCCTCGTAAAGCGTGCAAAAAACCTCTCGGACGGCACGCGACAGGCTCGCGTCCATTGTAAACCGATGACGCGACCAGTCGACGGATGCGCCTTCGCGCCGCATCTGCTCGACGATCGTGTTGCCGTAATCCTCTTTCCAGCGCCATGCGCGGCGAACAAACTCCTCGCGACCGACTTCGAGCGGCGACTTGTTATCATCCTTGCGAAGCTGCTCGACAACCTTCCGCTGGACCGAGATGCCGGCGTGGTCCGTTCCCGGCAGCCAAAGGGTCCTGAAACCTTGCATCCGTTTGCGACGGATCAAAACATCCATCAGCGTGTGCTGAAGCGCGTGGCCCATATGCAGGCTGCCCGTGACGTTCGGCGGCGGAATGACGATCGAATACTTCGTCGCGTTCGGATCACCATTGATCTCAGGCGCAAAAAAGCCGCTCCTCTCCCAACGCTCGTAGTGCGAACTTTCGGCCTCTTTCGGATCGTATGCTTTGGCAATTTCTATCATTTCTGTTAAACGTTCAATCGTAATTCGCTGTCCCGTGCCGATCTTCAAGACCGCGACCGGCAACGAACTGAGATGATTCTCCAACAATTAACAACGGCCGGTTCTCATCTCGGAAGAAAGCCGGCCGTCACGTTCGATTGAGTCTCTTGCTAACTCACTTCCTTCGTTTGGTCGAGCTCTTTCAAAACCTCGGCACTTATCTCGTTAACGATGTCGGCGCCGAGCGCCGCGGCGATCCGCTCGGTCAGTTTATCAACGACCCGGGCGGTCACGTCGCGTACGAGTTCTTCGCTGATCTCAGGGACCGCCGGCTCGACAACCTCGACCGCGGCCGGTTCCGTTTCGACCGCCGCGAATGCCGGCCTGATCCCGGTTTCTTCGACGAGCGGCGGCAGATCAAGCAAATTACCGTCGTCGAAACTCATCGAAGCGCTCGGAACATCGGGCTCGGAAACGACTGTGTCCGCCGGAACTTCGGGCAACGACGTATCGGAATCAGCCGCGACAAAAGCAAACTCCTTGAGTTCTTCGCCTTTCAGCGGCTGCGTTTTACCCAAATCCTCTTCATCTGAAACTGTGGACGAATACTCGACGCCGCTGCTCGATTCGATCATCTCATCGTCGCTGCCGGCGTCGCCGTAATCAAAAACCGGCGCGGACGAACGTTCCATCTGGAGTGTCTGCGCCTTGGTGTCGGCGACCGGCTCTTCATCCTCCAACGCCTCCGATACCTCAATATCTTCCGGATCTGGTTCGGTGGATGCGTCGGGTGTCATTTCGGATTCCGCGGCGTCCGACCAGCCGACTGCCTCATCAGATTCTTCGACCGCGGTTTCGGCGGGCGAGTCCGACTCCTCGACCGACGATTCCACGTCCGGAACCTGTTCGGCTTCTTCCGAAGACCCTCCGCCCAGAAGATCGTTCACCTTGTTGACCAAAAGGCGGATCGACTGAAACGGTTTGGTCAGATGCCCGTCGGCGCCGACACGCAACGCTTCGTCGTCGTCGAAGGCTTCGAACGAACCGACAAGAAGAAGCACCGGAATGTTAGCCGTTTCAGGGTTCTGCTTGATCCGCTCACAGACTTCGTAGCCGCTCAGTCCCGGCATATTGACGTCCGCCAACACCAGATCGGGCATGAATTCAGCGAGTTTTGCGATCGCCGCGTCCCCGTCGCCGACGGTGACGACGTCGATGCCTTCGTCGGCAAACGTCAGGTTAACTACCTTTTGAACGGTTATGGAATCGTCTGCCAGAAGCAGTTTGTGGTGTGCCATGAGATTCAGTCTCCTTTTTCAAAAAAAGCGATCGATTTATTTTTCCTTGACAAACATCCGGAGCATCGTCTGAAGCTGCGCGTTCGTGAACGGTTTCGGCAAAAAGGCAACTGCCCCGGCGGCAAAGCTGTCCGATGAGAGGCGCGCGCTCTGCTCAGCCGTCATCATTATCACCGGAATGCTCATATGGCGCTTTTCCGACTGCATATACCGAACCAGTTCGGTCCCCTGAATGTACGGCATAACGACGTCGAATATCGCGGCGACAAACTTCTCGCCGGTTTGCAGAATCTTGTATGCCTCTTTGCCGTCACGAGCGGTGATCACCGCATAGCCCTCTTTCTCGACAAGTGCCTTGACCAACCGGAGAATTGCCGGGTCGTCGTCGGCGATCAGAATCTGCGACTTATCTTTATTTGAATCTTCGGTCATGATCGTTTCTTGCCGGTCGGATTGAGCAAGCACTTATTTTAACAAAGTTTGCCGATTTTTCTAGTTTCGGCGAGTTCTGCGCCCAATTTGATCGCGGCGATCATACTCGAAGCGTCCGCAACGCCGCTTCCGGCGATGTCGTAGGCGGTTCCGTGGTCAACGGATGTGCGGATCAACGGCAGACCGAGCGTCACATTTACAGACGCGCCGAACGACAGGCACTTGACCGGGATCGTCGCTTGGTCGTGATAGCAGGCGATGACCGCGTCGAACTCTCCGCGATGCGCCCGAAGAAAAATCGTGTCCGGGGAATAGGGCCCCGAAACATCGATTCCGGCGTCGCGGCATTCGGCGATCGCCGGCGTGATCTCCAACTCTTCTTCGGTTCCGAACATACCGCCCTCCGACGCATGCGGATTCAGCCCTGCGACCGCGATCCGCGGTTTCTTGCCAAGAAGCCGGGAGAACTCGGAATTCGCGAATTCGATCAGACCAACCAAATTTGTTCGCTTAACAAGCCCCAGCGCGTCCCGCAATGAGAGATGCGTCGAAAGAAGCACAACACGCAGTTTGCCCGCGAAGAACGACATCGCGAACCGATTCGTTCCCGTCAGATGCGCCAGGAATTCGGTGTGCCCGGGAAAGTCGTAACCGCCGAGATGAATTGCGGCCTTGCTGATCGGTGCGGTCGCCACGGCATCTATCGCTCGTTCCCGCCAAAGTTCGACTGCTTTTTCGATGTACTCCGCAGATGCCTTGCCGGTGACCGCTGCATCCTTGCCCACCTCAAAAGGCGAATTGATGTTTGCGAGGTCGAGGACGCCGGCATCGCCGACACTGAATTCGAACGGAATATCGAACTTGGCGGCCGTCTCGCGAAGGACGCGAGCATCGCCGACGACGATGGGACGACAAACCGACCGGATCGACGGATCCGCAACCGCCTTGAGCACGATCTCCGGGCCGATGCCGGCGGCGTCGCCCATCGTTACGGCAATCCGCGGCAGACTGTTTTCGGGGCGATTCGAAGGAGAGTTCACACGATTGAGAATAACATCAGTGAACGCGGTCGTTAAAACAGAAAACCGCGTGTCCTATTTCTTCGGCTTCGCCGCGACCTTCCGATCCTCGGCCTTGTACATATATTTGATGTTCTGCTTGAGAAGCAAGAGATTCGGATCGTCCGTACGATTGACCTTAAGGGCCTCGCGGTCATACCACTCGATCGTACCCTCGATCTCTTCGCCGTCGGTAAGGACGATCACCATCAGCGTGCGTGCGTTGATCTGTTTCTTGTAATAGAAAATCTCGGCGTGAGTATCGATCTGCGTTCCGCGGTCGCGGTTTTCCGGTTGGTCGCCTTTTGAACGTGAATAGTTCTGCATAATTCCTGTCCTCTCTGCACGGGATCGTAACACGATCCGCCGAAACGCGGCTAATCGGCTTGGCGACGGATGAAGGTCGGCACGCTCAGATCTTCGTCGTCGGCCGGCTGCGCGAAACCGGAGCGGGCGGGAAAACTGCCGATCGGCGCCGAATCCGCAAACGTTCCCGGCGAAGTCATCGACGCATAATTGACACTGTCGAAACCGGTCGCGATGACCGTGATCCTCACCGTATCGTCGTTGTCGTCGTTGAACACCGTTCCCCAGATTATGTCGGCATCGTCGTGCGCCTCGGCCTCGATCAGAGCGATTGCCGCCTCGACCTCGTTGAGCGGGGTGTTCGTCGAACTCGTGATATTGATGAGCGCGCCTTTCGCACCTTTGATCGAATTTTCTTCGAGCAGGCGCGAATCAATCGCAGCCTTCATCGCCGCCACCGCCGCACCCTCGCCGCGCGCCTCGCCGATGCCCATCAGGGCGACGCCGCGGCCGCGCATAACGGCGCGGACATCCGCGAAATCGAGGTTGATGACCCCCGACGTCGTGATCAGGTCGCTGATCCCCTGAACGGCCTGCAGCAAGATGTCGTCGGCCCGGCGAAAAGCATCCATGATCGAGATCTTCTCTTCGACGTCCTTAAGTTTCGAATTCGGGATGGTGATGATCGTATCGACGCAGCCGCGAAGTTCGGCAAGACCGCGTTCGGCCTGCGCGGTGCGCTTCTTACCTTCGACGCTGAACGGCTTCGTTACCACGGCAACCGTCAAAATTCCGAGTTCCATCGCTAGCGACGCGACAACAGGCGCCGCGCCGGTTCCGGTTCCGCCGCCGAGTCCGGTCGTGACGAAGATCATGTCGGAACCTTCGAGGACGTCCATCAGCTTTTCGTGGTCCTCAAGCGCCGCGTTGCGTCCGACTTCCGGATCCGAACCCGCGCCGAGTCCGCGCGTGAGACGGCTTCCGAGCTGAATCTTGAGCGGAGCCTTCGAATCGTTGAGCGCTTGGAGATCGGTATTCGCGACGATGAACTCGACGCCTTTGACGCCGGCCTCGATCATCCGGTTGACGGCGTTGCCGCCGCCGCCGCCGACACCGATCACCTTGATGCGTGCTCCGGTGATCGGAGGCTCGTCGATCAAGAATTTTATTCCGCTGCTTTTCGATTGAAGTCCGTCGGTCATTATGGTTGTTCCTTGCAACTAATTACGTGCCCTGCACGCGATGAATCTTGAGAGGCTGACTTTTGTGCTGCTCAACAATATATTGTGCCTTCGGGCAAAGAGCATACAACGATTAGTGATAAAAAATCCAGTCCTCACGTTACATTTATCTGAATTTGCCCCTAAAATTTTCAAACCAGGCGGCGACTTTCTGCGACGTCGTGGTCGGACCTGACTGATGCTCGCGAACCTGCCGCCGCATCGATGAAAGCGCCAGTCCGCAGGCGGTCGCCCATTCCGGATTTTGGACCTCAGCGGCGAGTCCGCCGAAGAGTTGCCGATTGACAAAACCGATCCGCGTCGGCGCGTCGAAGATCTGCTCCGCGATCTCGACCATTCCGCGGAGTTGGGCACCGCCGCCGGTCAGCACCACACCGCTCGAGTTCTGGGCACCGGTTCGGTTTACCTCGTTCGCCAAATGCTGCAGCAGTTCGATGGCGCGCGGCGCGATGATGTCGCTCAGGATCTCCTTCGAGAGGCCGCGTGTCTCGCTCCGGCCGACCGGGTTGATCTCGATTACCTCCTGGCCCTCGTTCTCGCGAAACAGAAACGGCGCGACGCAGCCGTAGTCACGCTTGATGACATTGGCTTCCGGAATCGACACCCGGAGACCGAGCGCGATGTCCTTGGTGAAATGCATTCCGCCGAACGGAAAAACGCGCGTGTGCTGGACGGCGCCGCGGCTGAAGATCATCAGGCTCGTCAACTCCGCGCCGATGTTGATCAGGGCGCAGCCGTATTCGCGGTCGTCATCCGTCAAAGTACTCGCCGCGGCGGCCAGCGGTTCGAGGATCATTCCCTCGACTTCGAGCCCGGCGCGGTTGACGGCTTTCTCGATGTTCTGTTTGCCGGCGCTCGGACTGATGATCACGTGGACACGGCTTTCAAGACGCGCGCCCCGCATTCCGACCGGCTCGGTTATTCCGTCCTGACCGTCGATGATAAATTCCTGCGGCAGGCGGTCGATGATTTCCCAGCCGGCGGGCAACGGCATCGCGCTCGCCGATTCGATCGCCCGCTCGACGTCCTCGTCCGTGATCTCGCGGCCCGCCCCCGCGACGGCGACGACGCCGCCCTTGTTTTCGCCCTGCAAATGTTCGCCCGAGAGGTTGACCGTCGCCATTTGAATCTCGAGCCCGCTGATCTGCTCGGCGTCTTCGACGGCGCGTTTGATGGAATCCGCGACGGCGTCGGTCGTCGAAACGATTCCTCGTCGCAGGCCGCGCGATTCTGCCTCGCCGAGCCCGACGACGTTCATCGCGCCATTCTCCGCGGGCTCTCCGATCACGCACCGGACCTTGCTCGTGCCAATATCCAAACCGACTGCATTTATCTGATGATTGAT
Organism: Pyrinomonadaceae bacterium; assembly: GCA_041752475.1. GTDB lineage: Bacteria > Acidobacteriota > Blastocatellia > Pyrinomonadales > Pyrinomonadaceae > JAFDVJ01. Next base: position 135,943 of record JBGSWK010000006.1, read on the forward strand.
CATTTCTGTTTTCCGTTTTCCGCAATCTGACGCGGGATCAGGCGCATATTTTGACCGACGAGCTTGATGCCCTCGTACGTCGTCCCCTTATTCACGATGCTCTCCAAGCCGCGCTGCAGGTGTTTGCCGAACTCGTCCTTGCCGAGTTCGATGAAGACTTCGTTGCCCGAGTCCTCGACGGTGACGCGCGGCTCATCGAGGTCCGACAGGTTGACCGTCTTGACCCGCTTGACGATCTCGAAGGCCTTCCAATCGTCGAGCATCTTCTGATAGAGCTTCACCCGCGCGACGTTGTCCTTCTGCGCTTTTTCGTTTCGGTTCTGGTCCCAGCCGGTCAAAAGCGGCGGGCGCGCTTCGCCTTTCACGACCGGTGCGACGACGGACGCTTCGTCGTCGACCCAAAATTCCGCGCCGTCTATGCGGACCGCCGCTTTCGGAACACGTTCAGCAAGTTGCACGCGAACGCCGTCCGGAAGCACGCGCGATACCGCCGCCGACTTCACGAAAGACATCGCCTCGAGACGTTCACGGATCGCCGACAGGTCCGCGTTCCAGACTCCGGTTCGTTCGGTCAGGGTTTTGACGATCCCTTCAACGGTTTCTTTCGGAACGCGCGAAGCCCCGCTGACTTCGATCGTTTTGACCTCGAAAAACTCGGAAGCCGTCACCGTCCGATATCCCATAAACGCCAGAAATCCGAGGCATCCGATGATACAGGCGATAAAAAAGAGCGGAACAAAGAAGTTTACGAGGTTGCCGTTCGATTTAGCCGCGCGCCGTGTCGTCCGCCGCCGTTTCGGCGCCGATTTGTTCGTACTGCGGACTGTCGTTCTTCGTGTGCGTTTTGCCATACGATCTCTTTTCGGTCAATTCGTCAATCGTTCAACAAGTTCATCCGAAAGCCGTGTAATGCTCCCGGCTCCAAGAGTGATAACCAGATCATTTTCCTTCAGATACGGCAGAACCGCATCGGCGGCGACGCTGACGTCGCCGACATATTTCGCGTTCTTGTGTCCGTATTGCTTGATGTTCTCCGTCAGGATCTCGGCCGTGACGCCCTCGATCGGCTGCTCGCTCGCGGCGTAAATGTCCGTCACGAAAACGATGTCGGCATTGTTGAAGCAGAGCGCGAATTCGTTCATCAGCTCGCGTGTCCGGCTGTAGCGGTGCGGCTGAAAAACGACGACCGTCCGGCGATCGCTGCCGCCGGCCTTGGCAGCCGAAAGCGTCGCCGTGATCTCCGTCGGATGATGCCCGTAATCGTCGACGACCATAATTCCGCGCCCCTCGCCCTTGATTTGGAAGCGCCGGTTAGCGTTCTTGAATTTCGCGAACGCAGAGGCGATCTGCTCAAACGGAACGCCAAGTTCAAGCGCCACGGCCGTCGCCGCCAAAGCGTTGTAAATGTTGTGTTTGCCCGGCACCGGCAAATTGATCTCGCCGAGCGGCACAGATCCTTGCCAGACCGTAAAACTCGAACCGAAACTGTCGTGATACCAGATATCGTGCGCCGAAACATCGGCCTGGGCCGTCATTCCGTAGGTGACGCGGCGGCGCTTGATCCGCGGGATGATGAGCTGGACGTTCGGGTCGTCGAGACAGATCACGCACGCGCCGTAAAACGGAACCTTGTTGACGAAATCGGTGAAGCACTGCACGACGTCGTCCATTCCCTTGTACGACTCCATATGCTCCTTGTCGATGTTCGTGACGACCGCGACCGTCGGATTGAGCATCAGAAACGACCGGTCTGATTCGTCCGCTTCGGTAACGAACCACTCGCTCGAACCGACACGGGCGTTCGAACCGAGGATCTCGACGACACCGCCGACGACGGTTGTCGGTTCGATCCCGGATTCGCCGAGGACGGTCGCCACCATCGACGTCGTCGATGTCTTGCCGTGTGTTCCAGCGACGGCGATCGAATACGGTTTGAGCGTCATCAGTTCGGCGAGCATTTCGGCGCGCGGGATGATCGGAACCTGATTCTGCCGCGCCTGCACTATCTCCGGGTTGTCGTCCTTGACCGCCGACGAATAGACCACGACCTCGGCGTCTCCGACGTTTTCGGCCCGATGACCTTCAAAAACGACGGCGCCGAGCTTTTCGAGCCGGTCGGTATTCTTTGACTTGCTCAAGTCCGATCCCGAAACCTGGAAGCCCAGATTGCAAAGCACCTCAGCGATGCCGGACATGCCGATTCCGCCGATCCCGATAAAGTGAATTTTTCTTACGTGACGAAACATCGTTTTGATTGGGGATTTGCGATTAGGGATTTCGGATCTGGATCTTTCATTTTTGGAATCCAAATCTTGGAACTCCATTCCCGTTTTTCCCTTTTAACCCTTCCTCCTGATATCTTCCATTAAATCGACCGCCGCCTCGGCGGCGTCGCGCCGCGACAGTTTTCGGGCGGCGGCTTCCATTGAACCGATCGCCTCCGAATCATCGATCAACCCGATCAGCGTTTCCGACAGCGATTCAGCCGTCAGGTCCGCCTGGAGGATCATCTTGGCTGCCCCGGCGCGGACCAACGCCTCGGCGTTCTTGCGCTGATGATCGTCGGCGGCGGTCGGCAGCGGTATCATTATCGACGCCTTGCCCGCAGCGGCCAGTTCCGCGCAGGTAGTTGCGCCGGCGCGGCAGATCACGATGTCGGCCTTCGCGAATTCATCGACCATATTGGTGATGTAGGCGCGAACGTCCGCCGATGCGAACGCAGAACTTTCGTATCGCAGTCTGGTGCTCTCAAGATCCGATTCGCCGGTTTGATGCGTGATCTCCAGACGGTCGGCCGGCAATCGATCGAGCGCATCCGCCACGGCACGGTTGATCGCCCGCGCCCCCTGCGAACCGCCAAAGATCAGCAGGTGAACCTTTTCGCCGCGCGGTTTCGCTTCAACGTCGAAAAAGTCGCTTCGAACCGGGTTGCCGGTGACGACGCCTTTCTTGCCGAAATACGGAACGGCCTCATCAAAGGTCAGCGCTGCCTTGGTGATGAACGGCGCGAGTCGGCGATTCGTAAAACCGGGCAGCGCGTTCGAATCCATCACCAATGTCGGGATGCGCATCAGCGCCGCCATCAGCAGAACCGGACCGGAAACATAGCCGCCGGCGCCGACGACCACATCGGGGCGAAACTCGCGAATGATCGTCCTTGCCTCGAGAAAACTCTTCGGCAGGATCAGCAGCCCCTTGAGTTTGCCCACGAATCCGACGTTCTTCAGTCCGGCGCTGTTGATCAGCGAGAGTTGGAACCCGTTTTCGGGAACGATCTTCGTCTCGAGTCCGCGGGCCGTGCCAACGAACAGGACCTTAGACGACTCATCCCGCCGCGCGATCTCGTTCGCGACGGCAATTCCCGGATAAATATGTCCGCCGGTCCCGCCGGCTGCAATCAGTACCCTCATTTCAGTTAACCAGTTTGGGAGGTTTGGGAAGTTAGGAAAGGAGGTCCCGAACTTCCCAAACTTCCCAAACGTCCCCAACTTCCCAAACTATCTTCTCTTCCGCTTCACGGGCTCGGGGCGCTCGACCGACGTAAATCCCGCGTACTGCGAAATGTTCAAAAGAATCCCGACCGCGACCAGCGTGAAGATGATCGAAGTTCCGCCGTATGAAATGAACGGCAGCGGAATCCCTTTCGCCGGCAACATCGAGATCACGACCGATATGTTGAACAGCGCCTGAACGATCAGGCCGGTGATCAAGCCGATCCCGAGCAGTTTACCGAACCGGTCCGGTGCCAGCATCGACGCCCGAGCGCCTCGCCACAAAAGCAACCCGAAGGCAACGACCACCGCCAAAGTTCCGACCAGACCGAGTTCCTCGCCGACGACCGCGAAGATAAAATCCGAATACGGATACGGCAGATAGAACAATTTCTGCTGCCCTTTCGCGAACCCCTCGCCGAGAATGCCGCCGGATCCTATGGCAAGCAAAGACTGACAAACCTGATAACCTGCGCCGGCAGCGTTTTCGGCACTGCACGGATCAAAAAAAGCCATCAGCCGGCGAACGCGAAACGGCGCGAAAACCAGCATTCCGACACCGATCGTAAAAAGCGCGGCGGCGACGCTCGCGAGATGCACGATCCGCGCTCCGGCGCTAAAGTAAACCGCGGTGAAGATCGCGCATAGAACGATCGTCGTCCCGAGATCCGGCTCGAGCACGACGAGCCCGCCGAAAAATCCGAGGACCGCAAGACACGGCAGCACCGTCGATTTCAATTCATCCACTGTCTTTTCGCGCTCCGTCAGAAACCACGCGAAGAAGATCGGGAGAGCGATCTTCGCAAGTTCAGACGGCTGGAACGACATTCCCGGCAAACGGATCCACCGTTTCGCACCGTTGATCGCCGGAAAGGCAAAGACCGAAATCAAAAGGACCGCGGTTACGATCAAGATCGCGGCGATCACCGCCTCGTTGCGGTAAAACTTATAGTCGACCCGGCTCACGATCCACATTCCGACCAGTCCGACGATCGTGAATCCGAACTGCTTGAAAAAATACTGAAACTGCGTCGCGCCGCCGACGTTCGCGCTGGTTTCTTTAAGCGATATCATCGCCGATGCCGAATAGACCATCACCGCGCCGAACAGTGCCAACGACGCAGCGATCGCAAACAAGAACCAGTCCATTCTCAGCTTCTTGGCCATTCCAAAAATCTACATCACGCTTCGGGGGTCGCAATTGACGATCAATACCAAAAACTTTTTGCGCAGTTCGTTCAGCTCTTTCTCTTTCGCGGCCAGTTCGCGATCGTCTTCTTCCTGACCGGCCGAAACGCCGCGGCACAGCGAACGGAAAAACCGGATCTCGCGGTTCTTCGAATCGACCAGCACGCCCTTGCGATAGCGCGCTCTGACCGCGTTCAGAGCCTTTTCAACGGTCGTCGTCCCGACCCAAACGACTTCACCTTTCGAGTTCAAAACTTCCTTCCGGACCTCTGTCGCGGGCGACACGTCATCCGGCAGTTTGTCGTACTTGACGCGAGCCTTCGGGGTTGCCGATGCTGTCTGCGCTCGAACATCTTCGGCCGCGAAACCAACGAACCGGCCCAGCGCCAAACATAGAAAGACAATCGTCGCGGCCCATTTCAAATCATCCTCCGAGTCTCGCGACCTCGCTCTTAAAAACCGTTCCGCGCTCTTCATAACTGCGGAACATATCGAAACTGGCGCATGCCGGGGCGAGCAAAACGGAATCCCCGGCTTTCGCGGTTCCGAACGATTTTCGGACCGCGTCGGCCATCGACTCCGCGCGGACGATCTCGGCCGTTCCCGACAATTGCGATTCGATGTTTTCGGCATCCTCGCCGATCAGGACCAGCGTACGGACGATACTCTCGATCAGCGGCACGAGCGGCGCGTACGGCGCGTTCTTTCCAAGTCCTCCAAGGATCAGGACCGTCTTTCCCGGCTCTTCGCTGAGCGCCTCGAGCGCCTTCAGCGTTGCATCCACGCTCGTCGCTTTCGAGTCGTTGTAGAATTTGACGCCGCCGATATCATCGACGAATTCGATGCGATGCTCGACTCCGCGGAAAACGCGGACCGTCTCGCGCATCGACTCGGGCGACGCGCCCGCCGCGAGACCGGCGGCAAACGCCGCGAGAACGTTCTCGACATTGTGCAGACCGCGGACAAAAATCTCGTCGCGGGTCGTCAGGATCTTTTCCTTTCCGTTCGCCCGGCAGACAAGGTCGCGGCCGCGCAAGAACAGACCTTCGTCGAGTTCGCGCCTGACCGAGAACATCGAAACGTGCGCCTTGAGTCCGCTCGCCCAACTCGCCGTCGTTTCGTTGTCGGCGTTGAGGATCGCGACGTCTTCGGACGTCTGGTTCATAAGGAGCCGATGTTTCGCCGCCGCATAATCCCCGAAAAAATCGTAGCGGTCCATATGATTCGGCGTAACGTTGGTCGCGACGGCGATGTCCGGCCGAAAATTCCGGATCGTTTCAAGCTGGAAACTCGAAAGCTCGACCACTGACCAGGCCGCGTCGGTCGCGGTTTGAGTAAGTTCCAGCAAAGGCGTACCGATGTTCCCGCCGACGAGCGTTTCGATCCCCGCGTTCTTCAGCAGTTCGCCGATAAGAGTCGTCGTCGTCGTTTTGCCGTTCGAACCGGTGATCCCGATGATCCTGCCTTTCAAAAATCTGTACGCGAGTTCGACCTCGCCGATGACCTCACCGTCCTTGCGCTCGACATAACGCGCCGGGATCGTGTTGGTCGGAACGCCCGGGCTGATAACGACAAGTTCGATCTGGTCGAGCAGCCACGACGGCAGCTGACCGTCGATCAATCCGACGCCCGCCGATTCCTTTAGTCCGCGCGCCTCGTCGGACCATTCTGCCACCGGCTTGCGGTCGTGCAACGCGACCGTCGCGCCGCGCTCGGCCAAAAAGCGGGCCGAGGCTATGCCGGACTTTCCGGCTCCGAGGACAAGAGATTTTTTTCCAGCTAATTCCACGATTCGAATACCGCGCTCTGAGTCCCAAGTTCGGAGTTCCGCCTTCAGGCGGCCCTTTCCTTTCGCCGCCTGA
>JBGSWK010000007.1:0-27244 GCA_041752475.1 Pyrinomonadaceae bacterium
AAAGTAGGAGTTAGTGATCCGGCGGTCGCTTATGGAAGTGCCGTCGCTCAACGGATAAAAGGTACGCCGGGGATAACAGGCTGATCCTGCCCAAGAGTTCACATCGACGGCAGGGTTTGGCACCTCGATGTCGGCTCATCACATCCTGGGGCTGAAGAAGGTCCCAAGGGTTCGGCTGTTCGCCGATTAAAGTGGTACGTGAGCTGGGTTCAGAACGTCGCGAGACAGTTCGGTCCCTATCTGGTGTGGGCGTAGCAGAATTGAAGGAATCTGTCCTTAGTACGAGAGGACCGGGATGGATCCACCTCTAGTGTACGTGTTATCGCGCCAGCGGTAGCGCACGGTAGCTAAGTGGAGCATGGATAAACGCTGAATGCATCTAAGCGTGAAGCCAGACCTAAGATTAGTTCTGCCAGTGAGACTCGTGGAAGACCACCACGTTGATAGGTTGGAAATGTAAGTGCAGTAATGTATTTAGTTGACCAATACTAATTGTCCCAAGGCTTGACCATAAAATTTGTTTGTTAGTAAGTTTTGATTGCAGCTTGTTTTCGCAATATCTATTCAGTTTCAAATCGATCTTTTAAGTTTTCCGGTGATTGTGTCGGCAGGGTCACACCCGTTCCCATCCCGAACACGGAAGTTAAGACTGCTTGAGCCGATGATACTGCATCTTTCAGGTGTGGGAAAGTAGGTAGTCGCCGGATTTATTTCTAAAAGGCCCGATCGTAAATGATCGGGCTTTTTTGCGTTTGCTACTCGGTGCCGTTTCTGGATTTGGATCAGGCAGGGTCTTCCAACAGCATCGATTTCGTATTATGATTCACGGGGCAGAGAATTGATTGACGCCGGTTGGCGAAGGCTCGAACAAATCCCGAGTTTCAGAAGAGAAAGCCGTTTGTGCGCGACATAGGGGAAAAACGCTAAAAGATTTTTTGTCCGTCGCGTTTTCGTGTATTTCTTTCGCGGGTAAGAAATTATCTAATGCGTAATCTGGGCGAAAGGCAACTGACGTGCCGTAGTATTCTCCATTTTGAGCGTGTTCGACCGGGGAACTTTCGGTGTCGTGTAGGTGATACGAATCATGAGCGGGTTCGGGACCGAGCTGACGCTCCCCGGGCTGTGCAATGCTCTCACGGGACGCTTAATTGACGGTCGGCAATAATGACGAAACGCAGGAAATTCTTCGTAGCAGCAATTCTATCTATGGCTGTATTGTCCGTCTACCCGACATTCGTTTTGGGTTATACATGGTGGTGCGTTGGGCAATCAGATCTTCGCGGCGGCCGAAATGGGCCTTTGGACGCGTACCGGCATTCCCTGGCGAGCGCTGTCGTTTCATACACCGTGGGCCCGAAAGTCGTTGATTTGGTTTGCCGAACAATGGAAATATCGGAGACGACGGCAAATCAGATGGACCGACACAATAACCGCCTCGGCGCCGAATTGGGCGCGGGTTCGGAATCCTTCAGTCTGATCGAGCCGAAAGTTCGTCAGTTTGTGGTTTCCGGTCAGGTCAATGCCACCGATCCGAATCAGATTACCTGGTTACCGCAAGAAAGTTGGGAGGACGAATGGCTTTGGTGAAAAAGGGAATCGGAATGCGGCTGCTTGGGGGACATTCCCTAACGAATCGTTGAAACCGAAGCGGTCTTCCACAGACGACCGTGTAAAGCCGATTGCGGGGCGAGATCGGGTGCATCATCGCGACGCCCAGGCCGCCGTTAAGACCCGGGCTCCCGCCCGATCGGAGAGCGGCTTACGTTCCCGCGGGCTAAGCTTGATATCCGTTAATACGCGTGCCGTGACCTCTTGCAAAGTCTCAGAAAATCAACGATGCCGGCCGGCTGACGCTTCTGTTCCAAGGAGATTTTGCGAAGTTTTCGAGAATGAGCTAATCTGTTCGGCGGAAATTACACCGTACTTCACAAAGAAACGTTTGAGGCTTTCCGCAAGGCCGACTTGATCGACGCCTCGAAAGGAATGCTTCATAAGGGCATCAGCAGAACTGCGATCAATGAAGTCGAAGCAGCGTTCCGGCGTTCGAAACTTGTTGGCGGTATTAAAGTGACTCGGGGATCGTAAAGTGGTAGCTGCATTCACGGTCGCGAGCTTATCATGAATGAGATCGCAACGATTACCCGAGGAAAGGAGACAGACATGGCGAAATACAGAAGCTGCTTGCCGCAGCTCGGCGGCGACTTTTTCATGACCGACGGCGGTATCGAGACGACCCTTATATTTCTGGAGGGCCAGGATCTTCCAGATTTCGCCGCCTTCCATCTGTTAAGCACGCAAGAAGGCGAGGGCGTCCTCCGGAAGTACTTCCAGACGTACGCAGAACTCGCCAAGAGGTTCAATACCGGCCTTGTTCTTGAAACCGCGACGTGGAGGGCCAACCCCGACTGGGGCGAGAACATCGGCTACAGCAAAGACGCTCTCGCAGAGGCGAACAGGAATGCCGTGCGCCTGATCGAGGAAGTCCGAAGCGAGTACGAAACCTCCAAGACGCCGATCGTCATCAGCGGGTGTGTCGGTCCTCGCGGCGACGGGTACATATCGGACCGCGCAATGTCCGTCAAAGAGGCTGAGGACTACCATCGCATACAGATCGAGACGTTCGCGGGCACCGCAGCCGACCTGGTGACCGCGATCACTATGAACTACGCCGAAGAGGCGGTCGGTTTGGCGCTAGCGGGCAAGCAAGCGAACATTCCAGTCGTAATCTCCTTTACGGTCGAGACCGACGGGCGGCTCCCGACGGGCCAGTCCTTGGGCGATGCCATCAAGCAAGTTGACGATGCCACTTCGGGCTATCCTCCTTACTACATGATCAACTGCGCCCATCCCAGCCACTTCGAACAGGCTGTGAGTGGACGTGATCTGTGGCTGGAGCGCATCCGCGGTCTTCGCGCGAACGCCTCGCGCATGAGCCATGCCGAGCTGAACGAGGCTCCCGAGCTCGATGCGGGAGTACCGGCAGAGCTTGGGCAACAGTACGCTGGGCTGAAGACTATGCAGCTAAAGCAACTTAATGTGATGGGCGGTTGCTGTGGCACGGACCATCGTCACATCGAACATATTGCGTCTGCTTGCCTGCCCCTCTTCCGGAGCGCGACCTGACAATGGAATGCAGCCGACGCCGAGCGTTGGCGGGCTTTCCCGCTCAGTTTGAATTGTGGCGATTCAGATAAAATCCTCGGTGCGGATGACGCCGACCGTCTCGCGAACCACGCGGCGGAGACGTTTGACGATCCGCTCGATAGCTCGGCGACCGCGGCATTCCTTGCCGACGATCGTCATCATCTCGCGGTCGCGATTGACGGCGGCCAAGTCTTGGGCTTCGCTTCGGCCGTCCACTACGTTCATCCTGACAAGCCGCGGCCGGAACTCTGGATCAACGAGGTGGGCGTAGTTTCTGCTGCTCAATTCGATACTTCCGTTTGCGCTCAGCGTATGCGGTCTGCTTCTTCTTGCGACCGGATCCGTCCAGTTGGCTGCCTGGCGATGGTGCAGCGGGATTGCCGCTTTGTCGTTGTTGCCTTATGCGGGAATGATCATCAAGAATCTTGCCGGATTCACGGCCGGTCAATTGAAAGATGCGGGCGGCGGCAGATTCGCAAGCTACACGCTCTTTGGAGTATTAACGGCGGTGTGGATCCTGCAAATGTGGAACATCGCGATGTCGGGCGCCTTTTGGCCCTTCTTCGGCGCGATCGTTGCGCTGCTGCTCGGCGCGATGTATCAGTCCGTGCGGCTGGTGCTTATCCCCCAGCAAAATGGACCCGAAAGTTAGGCCGCATCAGACTACGGAGGAACACAGATGGAGTACGTGATCGGGTTCGTTCTTGCGCTTGGGGTCGGAATCTCGACATCGTTGATCGGCATGGATCGGGACAGGGCGCTCTATCCGGCGATAATGATCGTCATCGCGTCTTATTATGACCTCTTTGCCGTTATGGGCGGTTCTTCGCAGGCATTGGTCATCGAATTGGCTGTCGGTGTGATTTTTCTCGGCCTTTCGGTGGCCGGCTTCAAGTCGACTCTCTGGTTTGTTGTTTTCGCTCTCGCTTCCCACGGACTCTTTGATTTCGTCCACGGGCACCTAATACAAAATCCGGGCGTTCCGGTCTGGTGGCCGATGTTCTGCCTTACATACGATGCTACAGCTGCCGTTTATCTCGCGGTTTTGCTTTCGCGAGATCGAATTCGCCCGGTTACAGCCTAGAAGTGCCGCTTAAGTCGATTTGTGCGGACGGCGCGGTCCGGTTTTGAATCTCCGCGAAATCGATGGTTCCTAATTTTTCCGACCTTCAGCAGATCCACCGCAAACTTCAAAGTCCAAACGTCGGCCGGATTTGTCGTCGCTAAACTCAGTGGTGTTCAAAGGCCTCCCGCGTCTGAAATTCGGTCGCCGCGAGTCGTGCCCGTTTGAAACAGTTTCGGTGGCGTCGGCGTAAAGCCAAGCGGAAAGTGAAAGGAGGCGGCCAGTGAACGAATTGTCGATCTTGAGGCTCTACTTGTTGAGAGCCGGATACTTGGTTATCGCGGTGGGTTTGGCGATCATGATCTGGCCGGGAATAGTTCGGCCGCCTGAGAACGTCTCGCATATGGGGACGGTCATCCGCGGTATGCTCGGGGCGGTGTCTCTTCTGGCATTTCTGGGTGTCCGGTATCCGCTCAAGATGCTTCCCGTACTATTTTTTGAGTTGTTCTGGAAGTTGATCTGGGTCTTCGCTTTCGGAGTACAACTCTGGTCGTCCGACAAACTCGGTCCGGACACTGGCGAAACGCTGAACGATTGTATTTTCGGCATTATTCTCGTTCTTCTTGTGACGCCCTGGGACTATGTTGTCAGACAGTATTTGAAGGCGCCCGGAGATCGGTGGCGCAAGCAAATGGACCCGGACACCGCCGAGTGATGTTTGCAGTTTCGATGTTTGCCTCTTCGAGCTCTCCGGCCTGAACCACCGAGGCGGATGCCGCGGACAGAGGTTTCGGATCGCCGTTCATGCCCCGGTCGGAAATCCGCTTGATCAATTTTTGCTTTCGAAATTCGGGTGAAACGTTTATCATTGTTTTGGCGCCGTTTCCCGCGTCCGTCTTGCTTTTCCTGACAATCAACGAAACAAATGATATTCCAGATCTCTAACTTTGAAGCGGTCACCGGACTGCCCGATCTCGTCGGCTACTTTTTTGTTTTCCTTTTCGGCGCGATCGTCGGCAGTTTTCTGAACGTCGTCATCCATCGCATCCCGCGAGAGCTTTCGATCGTATTTCCGAATTCGGCCTGCCCGAAATGCAAGGCGGCGATCAGGCCGTACGACAATTTTCCGATCCTGAGCTGGCTTTTGCTCCGCGGGAAGTGCCGCAATTGCAAGGAGCCGATCGCCTGGCGTTATCCCGCAGTCGAACTGCTCACGGCGCTGCTTTTCGTTTTGGTATTCTGGCAGATCGGGTTCACGCCGTTCCTACCGGTGGCGCTTTATTTCACCGCCTCGATGGTCTCGCTCGTCTTTATCGACGCCGAGCATATGATCCTGCCGGATTTGATCAATTTTCCCCTGTTGTTCGTCGCTCTCGCGGTTCGGATCGCGTTCCCGCTCGCGTTCGGGAGCGCCTATTTCTCTGACCTGAAGCATTCGCCTCTGACGATGTTTGGCGAGTATCCCATCTGGCTCGTGTCGCTTGCCGGCGCCGTCCTGGGAATGTTGGTCGGCGGCGGATTTTTGTGGTTCATCGGTTGGCTTTGGGAAAAACTCCGCGGAGTCGAAGCGATGGGGTTCGGTGATGTCAAGATGATGTTCGCCGTCGGCGCGCTGCTCGGCTGGCGGCTGACCTTTCTGACGATGTTCATCGGTGCATTTTCCGGAGCTTTGATCGGCGTCGCACTGATCGCGAGGGATCGCGACAAGGACATGCAGACGCAGATCCCGTTCGGGATATTTCTCGGGATCGGCGGATTCGTGTCGCTCCTTTTCGGCGACCAGATAATTCAGTGGTACTTGTTGAACTTCGTGCCGCAATAGAACAGCGAACATTCATCGCTTTATTGACGCATTTCGACGAACAATAATAACGTTCCTCAACTGAACTTCAGCCCTTCCGAACGCGGTCTCCGGACATTGTGGCGGGCCCAAAGCGGCCGGATCGCCCCGCCGTAACGACACGCGACACAAAGAAGAAACAGAAAAACGTCGGGCCGATGACTTTCCGGTACGTTCGATCGGTTGAGTTGCCGCAGATAGGCCGATCTGTCCGCGTATCGGCTGCGAAAATATTTCAGAGTGTGCCTCGGCCGCAGAGCCGTGTGTGCAACTCACGGCACATAGGCCGACGGCGTCGGGATATCGCCGGTTGCGCCGAACTGCTGGATCAAGATCCCCTGAGTCGAACGCTGAATGAACCAGTTTGATCCGTCGGGCCGGAAAATGCCAAAGTCCGCCTTGCCGTCGCCGTCGAAGTCGGCCGGTGCCGGAACATCGCCGCTGCTCCCGAACGGAACGGAGTAATAGCTCGAATCCTCGCTTCTAAGCACGTACCAGCTGCCATTTGCGGGTCGCCAGATGGCGATGTCGGCCTTGCCGTCGCCCGTATAGTCCGCCGGAACCGGTTTGTCCGCATTGTTTCCGAAAGTATGAACGATCTGGCCCGCGGTCGATAGGTTGAGCCACCATTGACCGTTTGAAGGTCTGAAGATCGCTACATCGGCTCTTCCGTCGCCGTCGTAATCCGAACAGACAGGAACGTCGCCAGTGCTCCCCCATTGCGAAACCTGCACGCCTCCCGACGACTTGCTGATGTACCAGATGCCTTCAGATGGACGAAAGACGGTAACGTCCGCCAAACCGTCGCCGTCAAAATCTGCCGGTACTGCCTTGTCAGTCGAGATCCCGAACGGAACGGCATAAAAGGTAAGGTTGGAGCTTCGCAACACATACCAAGTGCCGCTTGACGGCCGATAAACCGCGATGTCCGTTTTCCTATCGCCGTCAAAATCTGCCGGTACGGGCGTATCGGTCGTTGTCCCGAACGTCTCAGCCCTCACGATATTGTCGGAACTTCGCTGATACCACCATTGCCCGTTGATGGGACGGAAGATCGAGATGTCGGCGATGCCGTCACCGTCAAAATCAAACTTAACCGGCGATGGTTGAACGACAAAGTAATAAGCCGCGCCCTGGCCGTTCGGGCCCGACAATGCCTTTTCCCCCGCACCGACCACAAGATTGCCGAAACTCAAGGCGATTCCCGAACCAAAGCGGTCGCCATTGAAGGCGTCCGAAGGGGTAAGTTTCTGCCGCTGGCCCCAGACCGTGCCGCTGCGTCCGAAAACGTACGCCGAACCCGCATCGGGACCGCCGGCGACGGTGTCGTCGTCGCGCGCACCGACGGCGATCGTATTGTCGCTGACTGCGACCGACCAGCCGAAGCGGTCGCCCGATGCGCCGTCGTCGGCGACGAGTCTGCCCTGCGAAATCCAGGCGGCGCCGTTGAATTCATAGACATATGCCGCGCCGTAGGCCGTCTGGCCAACGACCGGCGTGTACTGGGTCGCTCCGCCCACGAGTGTGTTGCCTTCGATCGCGACTGATGCCCCAAAGCTATCGCCGTTCGCGCCGCCCGGGATCGATATTTTGTCCTGCATAGTGAAAACGCCGCCGCCGCCCTCGGTGAAGACGTAAACCGAGCCGGCCGCCGTGAAGGGGACGTCGGCCCCGGGCGATCCGACGACCAGTTTGGTTCCGCTGGTTGCGACCGATTCACCGAAACGGTCCCCGAGAATGACCCCGCCGACGGGAATGAGTTTCTGAGCCTGCGACCAAACGGTCCCGCTCTGCGAAAAACGATAGACGGCTCCCGCATCTGAGTTGCTCGGCTGATCGGAAAAGTTGGCGCCGACAAAGATCGTCGGACCGCCGACTGCGACCGAGATTCCGAATTGATCGTCGGCCGCGGTATCGTTGGCCGTCAGTTTCTGCTGAAACGACCAAACCGCGCCGCTGCGGACGAAAACGTAAGCGGAACCTGCGTTTGATAACGGCGAATCGTCGTTATACGCCCCGACGACGATCGTGTTTTCGCTGATCGCCACCGAATAGCCGAACTTATCGCCGCTTGCCCCGTCGTTTGCCAGCAAAACTGCCTGCTGCGTCCAAGCGCCGCCATTCAAAACGAAGACATATGCGGCGCCTGCCTGAGACGCCGTCGTGCCGTCAAAGCGCGCCCCGACGACCATCGTATTGCCGTTGATCGCGACCGCGTTCCCGAATTGCGCGCCGACCCCGCGCGGCGCGGATGTGATTTTTTGCTGTTGGATCCATCCGGCCGTTGCCGGCAAAGCAAAAGCCAAACACGCAAGGAAGACCGCTCCGCGAAGCAACCGCGTTGCTCGAAGGCGATTCGACGGGAAAGTTACTGCCATTTTATTAACACACGGGAATTTGATCGTCATAATACTTCTCCAAGAACTCCGCTCAATACTTTTCAAAAGCCGTTGCCGCGCAACGTCTATATTTCACTTTGACTTCACGAACACCGGTACCAATGTTGCCTCACGGTACATACGCGTTCGGAACCGGACGGTCGGTCGCCCCTCCGAATTGCCGGATCATCGTTCCGGCCGTCGAGCGCTTGATAAACCAGGTCGTGCTCGAAGGACGAAAAACCGCGGCGTCGATCTGCCCGTCGCCGTCGTAATCTCCGGGTGCCGGCACGTCGCCGAAAGTGCCGAACGGGAACGAAAAGAAGGTCAGATCTTCCGAGCGCAAAACGAACCACTCGCCGGTCGCCGGTCGCCAGAGTGCGATATCCGCTTTTCCGTCACCCGTGAAATCACCCGGCACGTTTTTGTCGGTCGATGACCCGAATGTCATAGCGATGACGCCAAGGGCCGAGCGCTTCAGCCACCATTGACCTGAAACCGGTCGGAAGATGGCGACGTCGGCCTTGCCGTCGCCGTCGTAATCGGCCGCGACCGGTTTATCGCCGGCCGACCCGAACGATTCGATCGTCGTGCCGCCCGTCGACCGGCGAATGTACCAGGTCGAACTTGAGGGACGAAAGACGGCCGCATCCGTCACGGCGTCACCGTCGTAATCGGCCGGCACCGGAATATCGCCATTGACTCCGAACGGAAAACTGAAGAATGATGCATCTTCGCTTCTGAGGATGAACCACTCGCCGAGCGAAGGCCGATAGACGGCGACGTCGGCAATGCCGTCCCCTGTGAAATCGCCGGGTGCGATGATGTCCGACGAATTGCCGAACGTATGAACGATCAACCCGGCGGTACTGCGGTCCAGCCACCATTGGCCCAACGAGGGTCGGAAAATGGCAACATCCGTCTTTCCGTCGCCGTCAAAATCGAACGGCGAATTTCGGAGAGTGGGAGCCGTCTGCCCGCCCGCCCAAAAACCGCTTACGAGCGTGAAGCCGCCGCCCGTCGAACTTGTTCCGGCGATGGATTGCCCAAGCGTTCCGTCCAAACTGAATCCCCCGCCTGAAGCTTGACCGCCGCCCCCGGCGATTACCGACTTCTCGATCGAGAAAGTCCCGCCCGATTGGGCAAAGACAGCCAAAGAAAGAAGTGAAATGAAGAGGCTTGCGACGGAGATCGATCTTAGGTGTTGGATCATAATTACTCCCGTTGTGCCCGCGATGATGGAGCAATCTGGGTCAAAACCGAACCAAGCAGCTTGATTTCCGCCACGGGTTCAGAGTATTTCTCAGATTCCGGCAACGCTGTAAAATCGGCGTTTAGGATATCGTCCGAAACGGTTAAGATCTGCGAATCGAACCGATAGCGTTTTTGCGACACGCTGACAACATACGCTCCGCCGACCGCGATTTCGTCGAAACGATATCTGCCGAGAGACCCGGTTATGGTCCAACGTGTCTCCCCGTTTTGCCCGGTGATGGAAACCTTTGCTCTCGAGATCGGGTTACCGTAGAAATCCACTACCCGGCCGCCGACGCTGACGTTTGCGGCCGTTGGCGCCAAATCTTCGGCAACGACAAACGGGGACAGGGAATTGACCAAAGCACAAATTGTCTTCGAGGCAAAGTCCCGGGTTGATGTGCGGTTAACCAAGATGCCGCCTTCACTGTGAAAGAAAGCGAGGGCATTGAAGACCGCCGGGTTCGTCACACTCGGAACCTGGACGCAAACCGTGATCGGCGCGGTATAGACGGCGGTCGTCGTGATCTCATAAGCCGGAAAACCGACGCCGAGCGAATAACCGCTGGGCAGGGAACCTGCGGCGGCCGGGTCAATCGGAACCTGCGCAGTTGTTCCGGCCGATGAGACACCGGAAAATGTAACCGTGACGGTGCCAAGATCCGCGTTGACGTTTGCGCCCGTGGTTGTCAGTCCCGTCCAGGCGGAAACGCCGGATTCGAATGCCCCGATGTCAACAATCGTGTTTTGCGGACGCGCCACGCCGCGCTGGTCGGTAGCCGGCGCCCCCGTATTGTTCCCGGCATCGATCGCCGGACTGCCCGTCATCAAAGCCTGCGTCCGGGTCGTGCCGCCGTTCGCGGCAAGCGGCGAAAGTTGCGGGTTCACGTCGAGCAGGTCATTTGTCGTGCTAAAGCCGGAGCTGCCCATTGAAGCGCCGATCAAGTTGTTGAATTGCGAATTAACGCTGCCGCCGACGTCGGGGATCGATGTTCCGGCGACAATGTTGTTCGCGACGATCGTGTTCTTGATGTTAACGGCCGAACCGACCGCGACTCGCAAGCCCCCGACCGCGCCGGAAGCCACTGAGGTATTGCCGTTGTCAGTAATCGTACAGTTCAAGATCGTTGTCATGCCGCCGTCGGCCGAAACGCCTCCGCCCTGAGGAGCCCGATTTCCGTTTATGGTTGAATTGATCATCGTCAGTGTGCCGCCGCGATTGGAAATGCCGCCCCCCTCGACGGCCGAAATGTTCCCGCTGACCGTCGAATTGATGATAGTCAGTGATGAGCCCCCGAAGACGACCGCGCCGCCGCCGCTCTCGGAGTCATTTCCGGAGATCGAGCAATTGTTCAGAGTTAGGTTTCCTCCGTCAACGCTTATGCCGCCCCCTGCCCCGGAAACAAAACCGTTCGAAATACGCAGGCCCGAAATCGCCGTAGTGCCCGCCGTCAATCTGAAGATACCAACGCCGCCATTGCCGTCGACACCCAAGACACCTGCACCCGGGCCAATTATGGTCAAGTTCTTGGAGAGCGTCAGTGGTGGACTCGCTAAGACAATTGTGCCGCTCAATCCCGGCGAAAAATCGATCGTATCGCCGTTGTTCGCATTAATTATCGCGTCCCTCAAACTGCCCGCGCCGCTATTGTTCTTGTTGTTAACGGTCGGCAAGGCGTAGCTGGTCGATGCTGTCGCGAGCATCGCCAAAATTAGCGCGCAAATTCCGATGAAGACTCTCTTGTTCATAATTTTTTCCTCAAGTATTCGAGACCCCGCCAGGTCATCCCGATCAAATAGTCAGCGGCGGGCTATTTCTCTTTCGGTTCGCAGATTTCCGCGGTCGGATTCTGCAAACAAACCAAGGACTTCAAAGCGTTGATCTCGGCTTGTTGTTTGTCCGCGTTTTCCTGCTGTCGCCGGATCAGCGCTTTTTGCTCTCCGATCTGCCTTGCTTGCGCTTCGATCTGAGTTTGTTGCTCGCGCACGGCATTGATCAGTACGACGCCGACCCGGTCGTACTTCACGCCTTCAATCTCGCCTTTCTCGTTGACGGTCGTCAAAAGCGGTTCGACGGCCACAACATCTTCCGCGACCAAGCCGAGATCGGCCTTGTTGAATTGTCCCGCGCTGCGGCCGAAGAACGAATTACAGCACCCAGATTGATTGAAGAATCCGGCGCCGTAGCCGAAGAATGAATTTTCGCTCCCGGTCGTGGTTGACTGTCCGGTTCCCGTACCGAAGAACGAGTTCAAGGAGCCGGTTGTGTTCGAACTGCCCGCGCCTAGAATGCGGCTGCCACCAAGGTTGTATTGTGTCGACGCGTCGAAAATATCGGCGATACCCGTACCGCTCACATTGAAATTGCTCAAGGCTTGCTGGATTGTCGAGTTCCGAACGTAATTGGGACTGTTTGCGAGTGGGTTGCGGTCATCCGTCAAACGCGGATCAGCGGTCAGGACAAACTGGTTTGCTACAACCCCCCCGAGTTGTGCGGCGTTCAGCGCGTTGGCGGCATTCAGGCTTGTCACGGAATACGGCGAACTGGTCAGCGGTTGGCGCGGCAGTAGCACCGTGTATCCTCCGGCACTTGTGCCGAGCCGAACGGAAATCTCCAAAAAACGAGCGATGTCCGACGTAAATGGCGATGAGCCGAAATCGATATCGACGGTGAAGACGCCTTCCGTCACCTGCACGTCATTGCGAACGACATCTCCGCCGATTTGGTTTCCGCCGGAGAGCAGATCATAGAGCTTAAATGTGAAGTCGTACTGACCGGTTGGCTGCGTGCCGCCGTCTTTCAGTTTTCCCTGAAAGGTAACCACCGTTGTTTGCGCGCGAATCTCCGTACACGGACAACAGAAAAGAAGAATCAGAACGATGGCGCTCCTCGCCAGATTCAACGTCGCGCATCCGGTTATGTCAAACGATTTCATGATCATAAGTTCTTCCTCAGAGGACTGCGGGCCAAACGGGTGCAGCGTCGCTCACGCAACCGGGCCGGCGGGATTTCCCGGAACGGTCAGCGCCTTCCGCAGAGACTTCAGACAGATCAAGACCCTGTCAGTTTCAACAAAATGGATCCTCCCCGTTTCGACAACCCGATAAATCTCGCGTTCGGTTGTCTTGAGAAGGACCGCGGCGACCTGCGCCGAAGCCATTTCAACGAGCAGGCGGCATTCGGGGCAGAAGCTTTCAAATCGCTCGCTCTTGCGGCTAAAGGCGACGGTTTCGTTGAATTCGATTTCTATCTCAGTATCGGGATTCATAACTATTTCTTGTTTTGCGCCGGTTTTGACGCTACAATCTGCCTTAATTTCCAGCGCAAATTTGGGGACTCGACATCGTCGCCGATGGGCTCGAAATTAGTCTTGGATTCTTTCGGACAAATTCTTGATTTCTTTTTGACAATGGATAAGGGAGGGGAGAATAGCGGATCCATTTACGAGTTCGGGAAGTTCATTCTTGACTCGCGGGAGAGGATTTTGCTCGGTGACGGGAAACCAATACACCTGACCGGCAAAGTGTTCGACACGCTTCTGCTCCTGATCGAACACAACGGCCGTCTTTTGACGAAAGTCGAAATGATGTCGGCTCTTTGGGAAGATTCGTTTGTCGAAGAAAGCAATCTCGCCAAAAACATATCGCGCCTGCGCAAGATCTTGAATACGGATGGGGTTCAGCTGATCGAAACTCTGCCGAAACTCGGATATCGTTTCCGGGCGGACGTCAGACAAATCGACGGCGAAACAAGTTTGCTGGTTCACCGAAGTCTGCGCGTCAGGTTTTTGAATTCCCCGAATAGGAGCGACGATGCAAAGACGTTCGACGGTCAGCCGGTGCTAAACGAAGTTCAAAGCCTTGCCGTCCTGCCATTCGAGCCGCTCGGCGCAAACGGCGACGACGATTTTTTCGGCTTGGGGATCACCGACGCGCTGATCACTCAACTCGGCCGTGCGGGGCAGATACGGGTCCGCCCGACGAGTTCGATTCTAAAATTCAATTCGTCGGAACAAACCGCGGTTTCCTTCGGACAGGAGCTGCGGGTTGACGCGATTTTGGAGGGCAGGTTCCAGCGTTATGAAAACAAATTGCGACTGACCGTCCAGATGCTTCATACCAGCGGCGGCGATTCGCTTTGGGCGGAAAGTTTCGATGCCGAAGTTGACGATATCTTCGGCCTACAGGACCAGATCGCGGAGCGCGTTATCCGCGCCTTGAACAGGAAACTGACCGTCGAATCTCAGCTTCGGCTTAAGAAACGTTACACGAAAAATGTTGAAGCCTATCAGGAGTATCTCAAGGGGCGTTACTACTGGAACAAATGCACCCTGATCGGTTACGAGAAGGCTCTCGAACGATTTCAGAGGGCAATCGACATCGACCCGTTATACGCCCTGGCGTATGCCGGGCTGGCAGGTGTTTATAACGTTCTTCCGCTGATTGACGGCTTCGCGCCGCGTGATTATTTTCCAAAGGCAAAGGCCGCGGCGTTGCGGGCTCTCGAAATTGACCCGCAATTGGCCGAAGCTCACACCGCATTTGGTCTGGCGATCCTGCATTACGATTGGAATTGGTCCGGGGCGGAAGTTGCGTTTAACCGCGCGATCGAGGCCGATCCGAATTATTCGAACGCCTACGAACTGCTTGGAGTCTACTTATGCCGCGTCGAAAGGGTAAGCGAGGCCATAAGCGCTTTGAAAAGGGCCGGGGAACTGGACCCTTTGTCGCCGATCCATGCGGTGTGGCTGGCGGAAGCACTTCGGTACTGCGGGGAAACCGAAGCGTCGATCCGGCTTCACGAAGATACTTTGAGATCTTTCCCCGATTTCTACCCGGCACATTACCATCTGTCTTTTTCGTATCTTGACGGGGGCCGTTTGGATGACGCCGAATCGCATTGCGAAAAAGCCATCGGTCTTTCAAGTGAAAATTCCCTGACGCTTTCCCTCCGCGGAATTCTGCAGGCGGCGCGTGGAAACGATGCGGCGGCTCGGGGAACTTTGACCAAATTGCTGAAGCTGAAGACCGCGAGGTACATCAGCTGCGCCAACATCGCTTCGGTATATGCCGCGTTGGGAGACGAAGAAAAGACGATCGAATGGCTCGAGACCGCAGTCGCGGAGCGCGACCCGAATCTAACCTGGATCAAGTTTGATCGCGAATTTGGATTCCTTGAAAGTAATCAGCGTTTTCAAGCGATTCTGCACGAAGTCGGACTGGCTGAGAAAAGCGCAAAATTGATCGAAAGTCCAAGAACAACAAGAAGCATTGTAAAGCCCGTTATCTTGTTTGGCGTTTTGTCGGTTGTGATAGTTTCAGCGCTGGGTCTTTATCTTTGGAGGCGCGGGGAACCTCGCGGCAAGATCGAAACGGGCACGATTCGCCTGACCTTCGACCTGAAAGACGACAATCACCCCGTCTGGCTGTCGGATGGACGGATCCGTTTTCTAAGCACCGGGAGCGACCGGTTGACGAGATCCGCGACGATGAATTCGGACGGCACCGGTCAGACGGAGGTCAGAGATTTCGGGAATTTGGGTTATGGCGTTTGGTCGCCCGACGGCTCTAAGATAATTTTCGTGAAACGCGGCGATAGAACCGCGTTTTATCTCGCCAGTGCCGACGGATCAAACGAGATTCCCCTCCCTTTTTTCGGCGGCAATTTCGATTGGTCGCCCGACAGCAAGAAGATCGTTTATCAGAAGATTTCCAACGACAACCCGGAGATCTTCGTTTATTCGCTTGAAACCGGGAAGTATGAGAATGTTTCGAATAATCCGGCATTCGACGCCGACCCTGATTTTTCGCCCGACGGAAAGCAGATCGCTTTTGCAAGTTTGCGCGACGGCAACGCCGAGATCTACTTGATGAACGTTGACGGGAGCAACGTCCGGCGTTTAACAAATCATCCGGCCTGGGACAGCCATCCGGTCTTTTCACCCGACGGGACGCAGATCGCTTTTCCGTCGAACCGTGATAACGAAAGTTCGGATGTTTATCTGATGAATGCGGACGGAGGCGGAATCCGGCGCCTTACCGATTGGGACGCAGACGAGACGGTCGAACCCGGCTGCTGGTCGCCGGACGGAACGAACATCGCATTTTCCTCTGACCGCAGCGGAAACGACGATATTTACGTAACGAGCGCGGAAGTCTTTCGTCCGCGTCTTGTGTTGGGCGACGAGAAAAGCAATCTTCAATTCCCATCGCTGTCGTCCGACGGCAAGCAGGTCGTCTATCAGGCCGAAACGGAGAACAAGGGCGGCGAATTGAGGATCTTCGATTTCGAAACGAAACAGAGCCGCGTTTTGCTGAGGACCGCAAACACCGATCTGGCACCCGTTCTCTCGCCCGACGGAACGCGGATCGCGTTTCAAAATAAGATTGGCGCCGACACGGAGATTTGTCTGATCAACCTGGACGGAAGCGGTCTGACGAATCTGACGAAGAACGCGGCGCGGGACGCGGCCCCGGCATTTTCACCCGATGGAACGCAAATCGTCTTTGCCAGCAACCGCAACGGTAACTATGGCACGTATGATCTTTACGTGATGAACTCGGACGGCTCCAATCAACGGCGGATCTACACGGATGACGCCGGAATGAGCGTTTCGCCAGCGTGGTCACCCGACGGTGCGAGCATCATTTTCGCGAATGACAAAGAGGACGGGGCGACCGGCAATTTTGAGATCTTCAAGATTCGTTTTGACCAGGCCGGAACCGCGGAACGTCTCACTTTCAGGCGCCGTAGCGACGGTCAGCCCGCGGTTTCGCCCGATGGCAAACGGATCGTGTTCTTCAGCGATTTCGACGGAAATTCGGAGATCTATCTAATGAACTCAGACGGCACAGGGCTTTTGCGATTGACACGAAACCTCGCGAACGATGTCACGCCCCGGTTTTCCGACGACGGGACACGGGTAATCTTCAGCAGCAATCGAGCCGGCAAATCCGCGCTTTACGAGATTGAACTTGCCGAGTAGCCCGTTTTCCGGGATGTAGCGTTGTATGTTCGTCAACTCTCGCGACGCCGGATTCGTCCCCGCCGTTCAAGGCTATCTTCGCGATACCGCGATGTCGGTCGTCTGCGATATGTTGAATTTCGTGCCGCAGTAGTTCAGCGAACATTCATCGCTTCATTGACGCATTTCGTCGAACAATAAAACGTCCCGCGGCTGAACTTCAGGGCCTCTGAACGCGGCCTCCAGGCGTTGCACCGCGCGCACATCACCAGTTCGACGTCGCCTGAGTTCGATCTGTCCGGAATTTGCTGCCCCGCTTCGTTCTGCTTTCCAACCTCGCGCATCTTGCGGAACATGCGCCAAACCTGAATCGCGGCCTGAATCTGGCGGCGATAGCGGAAAGCCGTCAAAAGCAGCAGGATCGCGATGACCGCGAGAATAACAAAAAGTTCTTTCATTGCGGGATCAATCGACGCGGCCGGTCGCGATCTGCGTCGTCAGGGCCGGAACCATCGGATTTTTCGGATTGACGGTTTTGAGTTTGTCGAACGTCTTCTGCGCCTCGGCCTTTTTGCCGGATTTGATGTAGACCTGTGTCAGAAACTGCAAGGCGCGTTCATTCTCCGAATCGTTCGAGAGCGCTTTCAGGAGTTCCGCCTGAGCTTTGTCGACCTCCGACGGTTCGCCGAGAAAGTACGTCGAACCGTAATCGGCGCGAACCTCGGGATCGTTGGGCCGCATTTCAAGCGCTTTTGCATAGTACTCGCGCGCCAGTTTGTAGCCGCTTGCGTCCTTTTTCATAGCGGCGCTGTCGAAAAGCGCATTGCCGATGGTAACGATCGAGTCGTAGTCCTTCGGTTCCTTTTCGACGACGCGCTTCAAGAGGCGGATCGCTTCGCCGACGAGGCTCGCATCCTGTTTCATCCCGCCATAGCGATAGAGCGCCGAACCGAGATCACGCTGAAAACTGATGTTCTCCGGAGCCTTGTCCGCTTCAGCGATCTTCTGCCGTATCTCCGCATCGGTAAGTTCCGGTTCAGGTGACGATGTCGGGTCGGTCGGATTGTTCGAGGCCGGATTGGGCTTCGTCTGGTTGATTTGGGACTGAAGTCCGTTGATCTCGTTTCGGTTGAGCGAGTTCGCGAGCAGAAAACCGCCGGCGAAGCATACGACCATTCCGAGAAGTGTCAGCCAAAAATACTTGTTACTCATCGTCGCTAATTCTAACAAAGTAGGGGCAAAAAAAGAAAAGCGCGGCCGGAGAGATCCGTCCGCGCCAGTTTCGAAAACCGACGAGCTGACTATTTCTCATTTTCCGACGCGATGAACGGCAAATCGTCCGCGCGCCGTCGCGGCAACGGATCGGTCGCGCGCCGCCGCGGCATCGTTGTGCCGCCTCTTCGGTCGACGCTTCCAACCGGCAATCCCTGGCCGTGAACGGCCTCGATCAAGATGCGCGTAATCTCCTGTGAAAGCGTGCGGTGTTCAAGCGCCGCGCGACGGCGAAGCGATTCCTTGAGTTCGTTGGGAACATACGCTCCGATAAAAACACCTTTCCGATTTACCATAAGTTGAGAAGCTCCTTTCCGATTTATCTGTACGAGAAAGCCTCGTTTCTGAAGCAGATCTGTAAGCCGAATTTTGTATCCGCCGAAACGGATGGCAATCATTCATCTGGATCTTGCGTTACCGCAAAACTCAAGCGACCTACCCGAAAACGCCGTTTCTTTCGAAACACTGAGCGGGCGACTCAATTACGTCTTCCTATTTGGTCTTGCACCACGAGGAGTTTACCTGGCCGCGATTGTTACCAACCGCGCCGGTGCGCTCTTACCGCACCGTTTCACCCATCACCCGGGGAAATTTCGGATTCGGGATTTGTGATTTGGGATTGAAGGAAACAAGGTCCGCATTCTCAAATCCCCAATCCGAAATTCCCCCGGGCTGGTCTGTTCTCTGTTGCACTTGTCGTCACCGCTTCTTTCGTCGCGGCGCCCGGACGTTATCCGGCTCGCTGCCCTTCGGTGTTCGGACTTTCCTCTCGCCTGTGCGGCAAGCGACTGCCCGATCTGCTTCATAACGAGGCTTGAATATGTTAACAAAAAATGTTCAACAACGAAAACTAAAGTTTATCGAATCACGCAAGCATCAGTTTCGAACTTCGATGACGTCCCCGGCGGAGAGCATCGGATCCGGCGCCTTGCCGTCGTTGATCGATTTCAGATTGTAATCCGATGATTCAAGGAGCCCGGCCGCGTTGCGCCGGCGAACGACCACCTTCTTAACGCCGCTGCGGCGCGTGCCGCCGGCGAGCGAGATCGTTTGGATCAATGTCAGACCGGTGTGAAACTCGAATTTCCCGCCGGAGATCACCTCGCCGCTGACGAATACGAATTGGCCGGATTGCTCTGCCGGAACCGTTTCCGCGGCGGTCGAAAACTCAATGATGTTCCCCGCAAATACGAGAACGCTCTCCCATTGCGGATCGGTCAGTTGGTAACTCTCGATGTTGCCGTCGCCACGCTTGACCGAAACCCGGTCCGCATTTTGCAGCACGACGGCATCGGCCCGGATGACGAAAAGCGGAACCGCCTCACGCTGAATCGGACGCTCGCCGCTCTTTTCAACGAGGCCGAGAACCGTCACGCGGTGACTGTTGTATTCGCGGACCTTGACCGCAACCTGCGGATCTTCGAAGATCTTGATCTTCGAACGGAGAAGCTCTTCGATCTCGTCGGTCGTCATTCCCGCGACGGGAACCAGTTCGCCGGCGAGCGGATAATCGATCGTCCCGTCGTTCAGAACCGTGAAATAGGTCGAAGCCTTGGAGTTGTTCTGAAGCGAGACAAAAAGCACGTCGCCCGGTCCGACCGCATAGGTTTCCGTCGGCACTTGTGACCGTTTCAGTGCGGCGTTTCTAACGACGTTGAGCGTCTTCTCGGCGATCGTGGTTTCGACGCGCACCGCTTCGGGGCCTGGATCCGACTGAATGATGGATTCCGGTTTTTGCGGTTCAATCGTCGAGCGCGGTTGGTTATCCGCAACGGTGCGCGGTTCCTTCGTCGACTTCGTCTTCGGATTCTGCGAGTACGCGAAATTCTTTTTCTTCTGAACGGCCGTCGTCTGAGCCGCGCCCGCTCCGGGAACGAGCAGAATCAACAGCGTCAGGGCGGAACCGATTGCAAGAATACGTTTCATCATACAAAAAGTCGGGGCAACTTCTTTTCGGAGCAATTGCTCAAAGGGCGACGTTTTTGGTGTTCGTCTACTGTAAGACCATTGTTTGTCTCGGGCAAGCGCCAAAACGCATGTCAGCTGCCTCGTTCC
Organism: Pyrinomonadaceae bacterium; assembly: GCA_041752475.1. Lineage (GTDB taxonomy): Bacteria > Acidobacteriota > Blastocatellia > Pyrinomonadales > Pyrinomonadaceae > JAFDVJ01. Next base: position 19,972 of record JBGSWK010000007.1, read on the forward strand.
TATAAACGTGCAAAAGATTCGAGTTTCTAGGAAATCGTTCCGGGACCCCCGCGGCCGGCCAGATGCAGCCGGCGCGAACGCATTTTGGAGTCGGCCGCGCCTGAGGTGGAGACGTCAGCCGGCGCGGGCCGGAAGGGAATCCGGCGTGAAGAGGTGCGACCATTTTTCAGTGAATCGCCGCCGAATATGGTCCTCGATCTCGTCGGAGGTGCGGCACGAACCCAATTCACCGACGATCTCGCGGGCCTCTTCGAACGCTATCCCTTCGATCGTCCGACGAACTCTCTCCATCGAATTCACGTTCATGCTGAGTTCGGTCGCTCCGAGTCCGATCAGCAACGCGACATAGACCGGCGAACCCGCCATTTCGCCGCAGACGACCGCCGGGATACGGCATTTGGCGGCGGCGATCAGAACCGTTTTGATCGACCGGATCACGGCCGGATGCAACGTTCGGAACCAGTCCGCGACGGCGGCGTTGTCGCGGTCCACCGCGAGAAGATACTGCACCAGGTCGTTGGTTCCGAGACAAAAGAAATCGACCTCGCGGCCGATCTCTTCGGCGATCAGGACCGAGGCCGGGACCTCGATCATCGCGCCGATGCGCGGGTTGCCGAATTCAACGCCCTTCCGGCGCAGCACGGTGCGCTCATGCTCGAGCAATTCCTTCGTTTCGAGTATCTCGCTGATGTCGGAGATCATCGGCAGAACGATATCAACCTGATGTTCGCTCGAAACCTGCAGCAAGGCACGCAACTGGGTTCTGAATTCGCCGCGGTTTGAAAGCATCAGTCGGATCGCGCGCAGTCCGAGCGCCGGATTCTTTTCTTTGCCGCCCGATTCGCCCGGAAGTTGGTCCGTCGCGAGATCAAAGGTCCGGATTCTAACCGCATCGCCTTCGGCTTGGCTCGCGATCTTCCGGTACGCCTTGATCTGCTCCGCTTCGGTCGGGAAGCCTTTATATTTATTAAATAGGAATTCTGAACGATAAAGCCCGATTCCGCGCGCGCCAAAGCGCTTTGCGCGCTCATAAACGTCCGGAATGTCGACATTCGCGCGGATCTGAATCTCGCGGCCATCGAGTGTCTTGATCGGAGGCGGCGCAATTTCAGCCGACCGCGCATCGACCGCCAACTCGTGTTTCACTTTTTCTTCGTACCGCGCGCGGGTCTGGGCGTCAGGGTTGATTATCAGCGAACCGTGAAAGCCGTCGACGATGACCTCGTCCCCGGTTTTGACCCGACGCATGACGCCCTTGATGCCTGTCACCGCCGGAAGTCCGAGTTCGCGCGCGAGGATGAACGTGTGCGACGTCCATCCTCCGTGTTCGGTGATGATCGCCTTGGGGTTGCTGGCCGAGAGTTCAACGAGCGTCGACGGGCGCACTTCTTTGGCGACCACGACCGAGTCCGGTTCCAGGACCATCGCCGATTCCTTGCCGCCGCCAAGCGCGGTGAGTATCCGGTCCGCGATGTCCTCAAGGTCAATATATTTCTCGCGCAGATGCTCGTCGGGGATGGCCTTCTGGGTCGTGATGTGTCCGTCCGTGATCGTCTTCACCGCCCATTCGGCATTGACCAGGCGTTGCCTGATCTCGGCTTCGACATTTTCGATGAACGACTGGTCGTCGAGGATCAAAAGATGTGTCTCGAAGATGCTTGCCGCCGATGTGTCGCCGTCGACGGCGATTCGCCTCAGTTGTCGTTTTGCGAGCCGCAGCGACGCTCGAAATCTTCGGATTTCGCGTTCTACTCGCTCCTCGTCGATGTGAATCCGGTAGAACTGCCGCTTCCGGCCATAAAGACAGACGGCGCGGCCAACGGCCGTACCGCGTGATACGGCGCGGGCTTTCAGCGTAGTTTGCGGTTTTCGGATCGTGTTCAGAGCGTTTCCCATTAAGTCCAGCTTGGTTTTCGAAATGAGCACGGCGTTGCCGAGGCAGCGTGGCCGGTCGGATCGATCCGACGTTCGCCGGCGAACTTCGATGTTCAACTGAGGGCACGAATTCAGCGGGTCCGGTCAACCAGGATTCGGCATGCGGACGCGGCATCGGGGGCGAAGTCGAGCAGGGAAACGTCCTTGTCGCTGACCACAAGACTCTTCTTCCACGCGCCGACGACCTCTTTCCAGCAATCGCCGACAAGTATCAGCGGACGCTGCTCTAGAACGCCGGTTTGAAGCTTGTTCCAGACGAGCGAGATCTCGGTCACGGTTCCCATACCGCCGCGAAAGGCGACGAAGCCGACCGAACGCGTGATCAGGTTCTGCAACCGATCGTAAAAATGATCCGTTGCAACCTTGTCCGTGAGAAATCGATTGGGTTCGGATTTGAACTGGTTCATCACGATCCCGAACACTCTTCCGCCTTTTTCGCGGGCGCCGCGCGAGGCCGCCTCCATAATCCCAAGATAGCCGCCGGTGCAGATCGTAAATCCAGCTTCGGCGAGCATTCCGCCGAGCGCTGTTGCCTCGCGGTACTCTTCAGAGTCCTCGCCGCATTTGGAACCGCCGAAGATCGTTACTATTTTGTCTGCTGAGTCGATTATCACCTGTGTTCGTCCAACGTTGAATTCGCGAGTTTCGCAAACTCACGAATCAATTATAACGATTCGCCGCGAATTGACCAAAATCAGGCGGCGTTCGGTTGGACGCTGAGTTCTTTCTCGGCCTCTTCGGGCGTCAGGTTGCCGGCGTCGTGAATTGCGCGGGTCGTGTTTGTGAACAGCAGAATCACGCTGCCGACAATGAAAAAGATGATGATCGCAAGAATTGCCTGGCGATAAGATCCGGTGCTCGCGACGACGATCCCGAAGACCATGTTGCCCATCCACGACGTTCCTTTTTCGGAGATCTCGTAAAGTCCGAAGAATGACGACTCCCGGCCGACGGGAATCATCTGCGAGTAAAGCGACCGCGAAAGCGCCTGCACGCTGCCGAGCACGAGACCGATGAAGACGGCCATGATCCACGCGTGAAATGTGTTCGAGAGAAATCCGTACGCGTAAACGACGATCCCGCACCAGATCGCGAGTCCGACAAGGATCGTCGCCTTGGCCCCGATGCGCCGCGCAAGCCTTTCAAACAGCAGCGCGCCGATCAACGCCGCGACCTGCGCCACCAAAAAAATGCCGAGAAGAAAGCCCTGATTGTTCGCGCGTTCCTCGACGGTGAACAGCTCCTGCGAAAGAAAGATCGACGAGTTCAGTATGACCGTCTGGATTCCGTCGTTATAGAAAAGGTAAGCCACGAGGAACATCAGCGTGAAGCGGAGGTTCTTGATTTCCTTAAGCGTCTGCCACACCTCAATGAATCCGATGATGACCAGCGGGCGTTCGACCTCCGACTGTTTCACCGCGTTTCGCGTCCGCAGCAAGGTGAACGTTATCAGTCCGAACACTCCCCACCAGAGAGACGCCGCAAGCATCGAAACCCTGACCGCCGTCCCTTTGGTCAAACCGATCCCGTCGGCATTATTGATCAAAAGCAAACTGAGGATCAGGATGACGACCCCGCCGAGGTAACCGACGGCGAAACCGTAGCTCGAGATCTTGTCGCGCCTGTCCTCGCTCGTAATGTCGACAAGAAATGCGTTGTAGAAAACATTGGCGGCGGCGAAACTCATATTCGCGACCATCATCAGGAGGCATCCCCAAAGATATGACGTGCCGGTGATGAAGAACAGCAGACTGCTGGCGACCACTCCGACGTAACAGAAGATCGCCATCAGCCGCTTCTTCAGATGAGTGTAGTCGGCAATCGCTCCGAGAATCGGAAGAAAGAACACCTGAACCAGGATCGACAGCGCGAGGCTGGTCGGGACGAGCGACGTCGCGGTCACGGCGCCAAGCGGTCCGAGGTCGATGATCGATCCGTTCTCGCAGCCCGCGGCGTTGCCGAGGCGCTCGCATACATCGGCCTGCGCGAGTGCCGTCAGATACGGGCCGAGCAAAACGCTGATGACGACCGTGTAGAACGCCGAGTTTGCCCAGTCGTACATCAGCCATCCGAAAATCTCTTTTCGGTCATTTTTTTCGATGATCTCTTTGTTAGTCATTGGTCAAAAGCTCGAAGATCGTCGGCGCAATGTCGGTAAGTTCGTTGATGCCGTGGGCAATCTCTTCGCGTTTTCTACCCCAGATTATGGTTGGAACATCGTTCAGCGTATGGTTGCGAACGGACAAATCTTCTATGTTTCCGTGGTCGCTTGTCAAGATGAACGTCGTTTTTTCAAGGTCAATGCGCCGGAGCGTCTCGCGAACGAGTTCCGCGAGTTCGGGGAGATGCCGTTGCGCTCGTCCTAGATCTTGATCGTGGCCGATCTTGTCGGTAATGAAGTGCTCGTAAAGCGTGAAGCTGTGAGCTGCCGCCAAATTCGCCAGAACACTCGCAGCGTCTGAAGGAGATCGCTCAGGGACGTCGAAACCGCGTTCGATCAGTGAACGGTTGGTGAAATCGTGAAAGACCGCGTGCCCGCCGACGAGATCCGGCAGTCTCCTGAACGGCACGCCCGCGGATTCGACGGCGACCGTGGTCGCCGATTTCCAGCGCGGACGCTCGGCGAAGAACTGCGGCGTGTAAGCGTTTGCGAAGACGACGTCATCGACGCCGGAGTTCCTTAGCCGCTTGAAGATGGAATGTTCCGAGATCACTTCCCGCAGCCGTTCATTCGGGAAGCCTTGTTTGTGATGGCCAAGGAGCCGCGGCGCGTTCACGCCCGTCAGGATCGTCGTTTGCCCCGACGCGGACTGCGGCCGCCCGTCCACGCCGAGACGGGGATCGGTCCGGCGGACGATCGCGTCGGACATCGGATCGCCGCCATCGACAAATTGGGCGAGCGGTTCGACGCCGGGCGTCAAAAACAATGGATTTGAATCGTTTCGTTCTCCGATCCCCAAACCGTCAATAAAAAAGAGGACAACCGAACGATCGCGTTCTTCGTTCATACCGACAAGAATAGCTAATCCCGGATGAAACGCGAACCGGTTGAAGTCATACGTCCGGCTTCTCGGCTGCCGGGTCGGGTGAATTCACCGCCAAGATTCCGGTCAATTCGCCCTGCAACATCGGTTTCGACCGACTCGGTGTTGGGGGCGCCAGCCTAATAGTCTTGACTTCGCTTCCGTATTGATGTTACTTTTACGGAGTTTCTAAATCGCGTGGGATACTTCACTAACTGCACTTGAGTTTGGTTACGCTGTTGGCCAAGGCGGATACTCGTTTTGGCCGTTGACGAATTTCATAGGAGGACTTCGAATGGAACGGACACAATTCGGTCAGACAAAATCCAGGTTGGTTTACTCGATCTTTGTTTTGATTCTGACGGTTGGAATTTTTGTTTTTTTGGGCAAGGTCGGGATAACGAGCGCTTCGGCAAGCGGTTCGTCCGACAAAACGAGCACCCCGGGTGCAATTTTGGCCACATTCCCTGCTAACACGGGAACGCTCGGGCCGATCCCGGACAACCTTCCGGCGTCGCCGCTTAACGTCACCTTTACGGTGTCGGGCATCACCGGCGCCCCAAGCAATGTGGAAGTTGGAAATATGTCGTTTAGCCCGACGCATACGTGGGTCGGTGACCTTAATGTATGGTTGATCGCGCCGAACGGAACGTCGTTCGTCGTATTTGGTCGGACCGGCCAAACTGGTGCGAGCGCCGGGGATTCATCGGATCTGACGGGACCGTACAATTTTAAGGACTCGGCGATGGGCGTCAACTGGTGGACCGCCGCAAATACTGCGGCCGCTGCGGTGGCGATTCCGGCAGGAGACTACAGGACGACCGCGACCGGTCCGCAACCGGTTATCACGACCTCGCCTGAAACGAACCTGACTGCCGCCTTCAGCGGCGTGGCGAATCCCAATGGAACGTGGACCCTGAGGTTCGCCGACAACGCCGCCGGCGATACGGGTTCTGTTTCGGCGGCCAGTCTGACGATTGCCGGCGCAGCGGTTCCGACGGGACCGAAGAACGCCGATTTCGACGGCGACGGCAAGACCGATTTTGCGATGGTCCGCAATACGACGCCCGGACTTACGGGCGGCAACGATTTCTTCCGGGCCGAGTCGGTTCGCGAGAAGCTTAGATTGACGGCCGACAGGAAGTCGACGGGCGAGGCGGACAGCCTTGTACCGGGAACAAACATGACGTGGTACGTCAATCCGATCGCGACGGTATCGACCACCAATATCACCCAGTTCGGCGAACCGCTGACCGACTTTGTAGTCCCGTCCGATTACGACGGCGACTTGAAGGCCGACATTGCGGTCTGGCGTCCGGGCGCAGCGAATGTTGCGGCGTTTTACATTCTGCAGAGTTCCGACAGCGTCGTGCGAACCGAGCTTTTCGGTGTCACCGGCGATGATCCGGCGATCACCGGAGACTATGACGGCGACGGCAAATCCGACGTTGCGGTCCAGCGTTGTCCGCCGATCGGAAGTCCGGGACAGTGCTACTTCTTCTATCGCGGATCGAACGCGAACCCGGGCGGCAACATCACCTATGTTCCGTTTGGCTTTGGCGAGCAGTTTGACTTCTTCGCCAATCCGGGCGATTTCGACGGCGACGGAAAGTTCGATTTCTGCTTGCAGAGAACAGCTCCAAGCGGTTCTCCGGCGGGACAGTTCGTCCTGCTCAGATCTTCGGACGGCGGCGTTGAGTACATCAACTGGGGACTCAACACTGATATCATCGTTCCGGGTGACTATGACGGCGACGGCAAGGCCGACTTTATGGTCTCGCGCACCTCCGCAGGGGCCCGGCAGTACTATCTGCTGACCCGCACCGGCGGCGGCACCGGCGCTTCCCCGATCATCTTCGGTATCGCCGGAGATGTCCGAACACCTGGCGATTATGACGGTGACGGCAAGACCGACATTGCTGTCTGGCGTCCGAGCGTGAATCCGAGCGAAAGCCGTTTCTGGGTGCTCAAGTCGAGTGACGGCGGCCTGATCGAACGCTTCTACGGTTCGAGTGGCGACGCCGCGGTTGCCGGTTGGGCGGTTCACTAAAATAGGGATCCTCTAAAGGATCAACAGGGGCCGGATCTCAAACGATCCGGCCCCTTCTTTTTTGGATCTAATCGAAGTGCATTTATCCCAAATTACGCAATAGCTGTCCAATCGGTTTGACGCCGCACGGCGCGCCGAAGAAACACGAACTGTATAAATCCCTTTGTTTCAGTCACTTGAAAATGTGTTTCTTGAGAGCTGGGCGGTCGGCGCGACCGTTCTCGCCGCCGCCGGCGACGTCACGCGCTTTCCGACCAAGCGAAAG
>JBGSWK010000008.1:0-118940 GCA_041752475.1 Pyrinomonadaceae bacterium
GCGATGAAGACGCCGATCAGTCCGGCGGCGAGCATCGCCTTGACGATATCGTCCTCCGGCGCGTCGAGCGAACGGGCCGTTCCGAAAACCGCGCCGGGCAGCGCCCCGCACGATCCGGCCGTCGGCGCCGCAACGATCACGCCCATCGAACTTTTGATCTCCATCATCGCGGAAACATACATTATCACGATGTTGTTCGCGTCGCCGCCGATCAGCCGCCGGTTCTCGAGTTGTTGTCTGAGCTGAACCGATTGGCTGCCGAGAATCCGGTCGCGGTAGGTCGTGCCTTTCAAACCCGACGCGATCGCGCCGTCCATTATGCGGACGATCGCGCGCATCTTCTCAAAAACCTCTTCGTCCGGGATGTTGCCGCGTGCCGCTTCGTATCGGACCGCGAGTTCCCAGAGCGCAAGATCTTTCCCAGCATTGTATTCGAGCATTTCGGCGCAAGTGATAAACGGCACCTGCAGGTTTTTCCGGGCGAGAACGGGAAGCACGGGGTTGAGATTCTTGACGACCAGGCGGTCGTCAAGCGCGCGCAGCCCGTCGACCAATTCGGGCTGAAGGAAACTCTGCGACTTGATCTCGACGAACGTCGCCGCGCCGGTCCGGATCTCGCATTCATCGAAATCGAACCGCGGGCGAATGAACTCGGCCAGCTTCGCCGCGTCGTTCGAAAAGACGAGTGTTTCGAAATAGTCGCCGGCCATCGAAACCGCCGCGCCGTCGATCTCGATGACCTCGATCATCCCGCCGCCGGTCGAGATCGCCGTCAGCCGATGCGTTTCGGAATCACTCGAGAGCGTAAACTTGTAAGTGTTCGGGTGCGAGGCGCCGATGTCGGCGATCTCGAATGCGGCGTTGATCCCGGCGTCGGAAAGGTGCCGTTCCGCGTCGGCGAGCCGCTCGTCGTCGGCATCCCAACCGAGAAATCCGCCGAACAAGCCCATATCCGATCCCTGTTCGGTATGCGTCGTCGCGAGCGAGCCGTTCGGGTCGAATTCGATCAGAACGTCGCGGATGTCGCCGCCCATCAGATCGCGGCAGATGCGCGCGATCCTCAGCGAGGCGGCGCAATGCGAACTGGACGGCCCGCGCATCACGGGGCCGATCGCGTCGTTGAAAATGCTCGGATAATTTGTCATCGGGTTCTCACTCAATCGATTCATCTTTGGCTGATTCAATCGTCGCTGACGCGACGCAATCAAAAATCCCGGATTCCCGTGGGTTGAAACCCACGGCCAAATTCAGATGATCGCTACGCGATCTTTGATTTTGACTCTTTGAGCCCGGATTTCGCCGCATCGCGGCGCCGTGACTTTAGCCGTGGGTTTCAACCCACGGTCCGGCAAATTGGTTTCGCGTCGCGTCAGCGACGGCCGAATCAATCGTCGCTGACGCGACGCAATCAAAAATCCCGGATTCCCGTGGGTTGAACCCACGGCTAAAGTCAGATGATCGCTACGCGATCTTTGTCTTGACTCTTACACGTGCATCCTTGATCCCGGATTTCGCCGCGTCGCGGCGCTCCGAATTTAGCCGTGGGTTTCAACCCACGGTCAGGTGCAAATCGCTCCCGCGTCGCGTCAGCGACGGCTGGTTCAAGTTCGCTTTGGACAACGACCGAAACGTCGTATAATCTCGCTCATCGTAACACTCAACTCGCAATCCGTGAGTACATTTCCTTGACTCGACCGCACCGCAAAAGTCGGTCAAACCAAATCTTCATATGGCAAACACTTACACTTCTCTTTTCTATCACATTGTTTTCAGTACCAAGAACCGAACGAATTGGATTCGTTCCGATATAGAAGATCGAGTTTGGTCTTACATCGGAGGAATCGCGCGAAAACATAAATGCTCGGCGCTCCAAGTCGGCGGCGTTGATGATCATATTCATGCTTTGATTTTGGCTCCCCCGATTTATGCGCCAAGCCAGATTGCACAGTTCCTCAAGGGAGAGTCTTCAAAGTGGGTTCACGAAGAATTCGCACAATTGCGGAACTTTGGCTGGCAAGATGGATATTCGGCCTTTTCGGTCAGCAAAAGCATCGTGCCAAAGGTTGTCGATTACATCAAGCGCCAACGCGAGCATCACCGCAAAGTGACGTTCGAGCAGGAGTATTTGGAATTACTCGAACTACACCAAATCCCGACAATTGACGATCGCTTCATCTTTGGCTGAGTCAATCGTCGCTGACGCGACGCAATCAAAAATCCCGGATTCCCGTGGGTTGAAACCCACGGCTAAAGTCAGATGCTCGCTACGCGATCTTTGTCTTGACTCTTACACGTGCATCCTTGATCCCGGATTTCGCCGCATCGCGGCGCTCCGACTTTAGCCGTGGGTTTCAACCCACGGTCAGGCAAATTGGTTTCGCGTCGCGTCAGCGACGGCTGATTCAATCGTCGCTGAAATAATCCCCGATTCCCGTGGGTTGAAACCCACGGCCAAAGTCAGATGATCGCTACGCGATCTTACATCCTTGATCCCGGATTTCGGTGACGGCCCGGGAATTCCGGTCTCACAAATTCTTCAACCAAAACTGCTCCATCGTCCGGCGCAGGTGGAGCGTCGTGTTCTCGCCCTCGTTGATGCCGTGGGCGCGCATCGGGTACGACATCATCGTGAACAGCTTGTTGTTCTTGATCAATTCGTTGACGAGCATTTCAAAGCTCTGATAATGAACGTTGTCGTCGCCGGTTCCATGCGCGATCATCAGCTTTCCCTGAAGATTCTTCGCCCAATTGATCGGCGAACCGTCGCGATATCCCGTCGGATTTCCGTCGGGCAGCCCCATATATCGTTCCTGGTAGGTCGCGTCGTAGAGTTTCTGATCGGAGACGAACGATACCGCGATTCCGGTCTTGTATGTCTCCGGATAACGGAACATACAGTTGAGCGTCATTTGTCCGCCGCCGCTCCAGCCCCAGATGCCGACGCGCGCCGGATCGAGAAAATCGAACATCCCGAGGATCTTTTTCGCCGCCTTGTGTTGATCCTCCGACGCCAGAATTCCGATCTGGCCGTAGATCGATTTGCGCCAGTCGCGTCCACGCGGCGTTCGCGTTCCGCGGTTGTCGACGCTGACGACGACATAGCCTTTCTGCGCCAGATATTGATGCCAAAGTCCCTCGCCGCCGTCCCAGTTGTTCTGGACGGTGGAGCCCGCGGGCTCGCCGTAAACGTAAAAGAGCAGCGCGTACTTCTTGTTGGGGTCGAAGTCGACGGGCTTGATCATATAGGCGTCGAGCTTTTCGTCGCCGATGTCGACCTTGAAAAACTCCTTCGGCCGGAGACCGAGTTTGTCGTACTTTGCCTTCAGCTCGCGATTGTCCTCGAGCAGTTTGGTTTCTTTGTGATCGGGAAGATAGACCAGCGAGACGCGGTTCGGCGTCGTCGAATTGTTGTAGGAATGGATCGCCCATTTCGCGTCGGCTGACATCTGATACGAATGATGTCCGGGGGTTTCGGCGGGCGTGACGCGCTCGGCGGTGCCGCTTCCGTCAAGCCGGCTGCGGTAAAGGTAGCGTTCGATGAAGTTCCCGGGCGAGGCGATGTAATAAACGTAACCGCCGGCGGGGTCGATGCAGCTTATGTTGACAACGTCGAAGTCGCCGTTGGTGATCGATTTGATCTCTTTCCCGTCGCGCGAAACGCGGTAGAGGTGCATCCAACCGTCGCGTTCGCTGGTCCAGGTGAAGTACTTCTCGCCTTCGAGCCAGCGGATATTGTCGTGAATGTCGAGAAACGCCTTGTCGGTGTCGGTCAGGATATTGCTCAGCGCCATCGATCCCGCGTCCGCGATCCAAACCTTGTTGGTGTTCTGGAGCCGGTTCAGCTGCTGGATCATCAACTCGTTCGAGTTCGGGATGAAATCCATCCGCGCGAGGTAGTTGTTCGCCGGATCGCCCGGAATATCGAACCACTTCGTCGTCCCGCCCGTCGCCGGAATGACGCCGACCTTGACCGCCGAAAGCGTCGTCCCGACCTTCGGATAGGGAAGCGGGATCGGCTTCGAATAGATGCCCGAGACGTTGTCGATCAGGTAAAACGTGCCGATGTTTTTCGTGTCGGACTGCCAATAGGCGATCGTCTTCCCGTCGGGACTCCAGCGAAACCCGTCGCGACAGTCGAGTTCTTCTTCGTAAACCCAGTCGAACGTGCCGTTGATGATGTTTCCGCCGCCGTCGCTCGTGATCTGCCTGATCGCGGAGGTCGCGATGTCCTCGACGTAAATGTTTTGTTTACTGACGTAGCCGACGCGCGTGCCGTCGGGCGAGAACTTGGCGAACATCAGCGTGCTCGGGTCGAGGGATTTGCCGAGCTGCTGCAGTTTCCCGCTCTTAAGGTTCAGGACCCAGTAGTCGCCGCGCGTGTTGTAGCGCCAGACCTTTTTGGTGTTGGTGAAGACCAGCAACTGCGAGTTGTCGTCCGACCAGATGTAGTCGTCGATGTCGAGCGATCTCTTGGCACCCGCCGGCGTCAGAATCTTTGCAGAAACAAGCACCGAACGATCGCCCGACTTGGCGTCATAGCGGACGATCTCGGCGCCGCCGGCATCGCGGTTCGTCTCGACCGTCGAATAGCCCAAACTATCCTTCATCCAGCGCACGGGGCCGAAGCCGCGCGCGCGAAACGCGCGATTCGTGTAGATATTTTCGAGCGTGAGCGGCGTATCCTGCGCACTCGCCAAAGGCACGCTGAACGCAATTAGCAGGAAGATGTTGATGATGATTGCTTTGATTTTCATAATCTTTGAATGCAATGTTCGTAAGTGGTTTGTGAAACTGAACCTTCACTCGGCTTGATGGATGGAAACGAGTGACTTCTCGCTCGAACGATTGACCTATACTACCCTCCAATCAACATACAAATAAATGAAACCGTTGGCTCAAGAAACGAAAAAAAGGGCGTCTAGCCCTTCTTTAGATTTGTTCGTCCCCGAACTTTGAATAGCGTTCAATTGGGCGGCGATTCGAACAAAAAGTAAGTCCTTCAGTGTTATAAACCAACGAAGACCCATCTAGTTTTGTAATTCAAATGGATCCTTTCCGCGGATGAGTCTAATTGGGTATCTTCCGATTTGTTCGAATTCTTCCCCGTCCACTTGTTTGCAGTGAAGTGTAAGATAATGAACCCCGGCTTCGCCAATCGGAAAAACAGGAAATTCAAACACGCTGCGATAATTTAGATGCTCATTGGAAACGGCAAAACGCGTGCTGCCGCCTATTGAACTCCTGCCACTTGGCGAGATCAGTTCAATTCTCGCTTCAAATTCCTTTGGTTCGGGTAATTCCATTTCTCGATGCCATAATGCGAGCACGCTCCATCTATAGGGCGCACCCGCGTTTTCAGGCAATTCAGCCTCATCCAATACTCCCCCGAGTTTGATGTGTTCAATAACTGAAATCAAGGAGGAATGATTGTCTTGTCCTACAATTAGCTTCTCACAGGGAGCGAAAATAATTAATCTTATCATCGCGTACCCACCCCTACATTTTCTGCGAAGGCTCCGTAAACGAAATTCCAGCGCACTGGGTTCATCTGCCCTATTGACGTTTTGGTATCGGAATTCCCTTGAAAACCTAGGAGTCTTTGCACTTGTACCGTTGGGTTCCAATCTGCGGGTTGCGGTTTTACGGCAATACCTCGCCAAGGCATTCCCGCGTCAATCCATTCTTGCCTCAGTTCGCCAAGACTTTTCATTTCGTCGTCAAAGCCAAATTCCGTATAACAGCTTGGGCAGATGGGATTATCTTCCACTGGATACCGCATTTTTGTGAACCCGCAGACGGGACATGTATGCATAACGTTCTTCACCCTCTAATTTCGTTGCAACTGTTTCGCCAGTATAAATAGTTGGTTTCGAAGCCGTGACCGAACGGGCCGGGCGTTGGAATGTAGTAACTTCGTATGATCCCATCAATACCCAGAACCCCAAACTCTTGGGTCAATCTATTGTATCTTATAGTATCTCCATTGCCACCATTTCTTTGCTTTCGAATACACTCTTCCGTATCAGTATCCAATGGCCCACCAAGAAATCTATCGGCGTTTCTTCCGTATTCGTTAGCATCGACGTAACCGAATTCACGACCCTGGGTTACGTGCTTATCAAACTTAAATTCCAGCGTTTCTTGATCTGGAAATCCATTTGTAAATGCCACGTGTGAGAACCTCGCATACGAATATGATGAAGAGTTAAGACACAGTATTATATTGGCCTGTTTGCGTCAAATACTGATCGTGTCGCGCAAAGACATCGCGCCTTGCGACTCGTATTTCAAACGGAATCACCGCGCATGATCGTCGAGCGGCGGCACTTTCCCTGAAAGTTGTCGGCACCCCTGATTACCATCGCTCCGAGTCTCACGACGTTTCCGGTTTCGACGCCGGCTGATTCCCATTGGCCGTTAGTTTTAAGTGTCAATCCCCGCAATTAATCAACGAACAACGAATAGCGGCCGATTTTCGGATTCTCGCCGTTTACGGCATAATTGGAGTACCAATGAACAGACTGAAGATCACATTATTCACCGCACTGTTTGCGATCGCACCCGTCGCCGCTTGCGCTCAGGGAACGCCCACTTGTTCGCCGATCGAAACGCGCTCGCCGAACGCGCCCGATCAGAAACCGACCTTTCCCGGTCAGACACGCGTTTGCGAGGTCAAATCGAACGTCGCGTTCGACGTCACGGTCATCGCCAAGGGACTGGTCAATCCGTGGTCTGTCGAGCCGCTGCCCGAAGGCGGATTCCTCGTCAGCGAGCGGCCGGGCCGGCTCAGGTTCATCAGCGCCGGCGGCGAGATCGGACCGCCGATCGTCGGCGTGCTGCCGGTCGGAACCGGAGGCGTCAGCGAAAAGAGCTCGGAGGGCGGATTGCCGCCGATCACCGCACGCGGACAGGGCGGAATGCTCGATATCGCGCTGAGCCCTGCTTTCAAGAAGGACCGGACGATCTTCTGGAGTTTCGCCGAAACCCGCGAGGGCGGGAGCGGCACGAGCGTGGCGCGCGGCGTGTTGTCGAAAGACGGCACGAAGCTTGAAAACGTGAAGGTCATTTTCCGCGCGTTCCCGACCTACAACAACGGGCTTCATTTCGGCTCGCGCCTCGCTTTTGCTCCCGACGGCACGCTTTTCATAACGCTCGGTGACCGTTTTGACCGGCCGAATCGTCCGCGGGTCCAGCTTCTCGACAACCACCTCGGCAAGATCATCCGCATCAATCCGGACGGGACGGTTCCGAAAGACAATCCGTTCGTCGGGAAAGAGGGCGCGATGCCCGAGATATGGACTCTCGGGCATCGGAATCTGCAGTCGGCGGCGATCGATGAAAAAGGCCGTCTGTGGACGGTCGAACACGGCGCGCAGGGCGGCGACGAACTGAACCTGATCGCGAAGGGCAAGAATTACGGCTGGGCGGTCGTCACGTTCGGCGAGGAGTACTCGGGTCAGCCGATCCCGGATTCGGTGACCGACCGCGAGGGGTTCGAGCCGCCGGTCTATTATTGGGATCCGGTGATCGCTCCGTCGGGAATGCAGTTTTATTCCGGCAAGCTCTTCAAACCGTGGCGCGGCAGCGTCTTTATCGGCGGATTGGCGTCGAAACGGCTTGTGCGGCTCGAGATCAAGAACGACCGCGTCGTCGGCGAAGAGCATCTGCTGACAGATCGCGGCCAGCGCATCCGCGACGTCCGCGAGGGCCCGGACGGAGCGCTTTACGTTGTGACGGACGATTCGAACGGCGAACTGTGGAAGATCGCGCCGAAGCGATAACCAACGCGTAAACGCGTCACTCTTGCCGGCTAGACAAAATTGGGCGCGAAAAACTACACTTATCCTTTTGAATTTTGAATTCAACCGGAGTTAGTTACAGACGGAGTTTTAGAGAAATTTATGGCACTTTCGGCAAACGATATTAGAAAGGGAATGGTTGTTTTGTTTGAGGGAACGCCGTGCAAGGTGATGGAATTTCATCATCACACGCCCGGCAACCTGCGCGCGATGGTTCAGACGCGGCTGCGCAATCTTTTGACGGGAAACTCGTTCGAGCATCGTTTTCGCTCGAACGACACGCTTGATAGAGTAACGCTCGAACAGCACAAAATGGATTATCTTTACTCGGACGGCTCGCATCATCATTTTATGAATACGGAGTCGTACGAACAGGTCGCGCTGACCGAAGAGGAACTCGGCGACGCCGCGCAGTGGCTCACAGAAGGGCTCAAGATCGAGGTTGAGTTTTATGACGGAACGCCGATCGGCATCACGCTGCCGAGTTCGATGGAACTGACCGTCGTCGAGACCGAGCCGGTTCTCAAGGGCGCGACCGCGTCGAATTCGAACAAACCGGCGAAACTCGAGAACGGCGTCACGCTCTATGTCCCGCCGTTCATCGTCGAGGGCGAACGCATCCGCGTCAACCCGACCGAATCGCGCTATATGGAACGAGTGAAGTAAGTTAGGGAAGTTAAGGAGATTAAGGAAGTTTGGGAAGTTAGGGAAGGCGCTCCGAGTTTCTTTTGATTAGTTTGAAAAACTCCCGTTTCTATAAACTAACTTCCCCAACTTCCCAAACTTCCTCAACTTCCCAAGCCAAGAATGTTCACGATCTACAGTATCCTTCTGACCGTCGGCTTCATCTTGATGTCGCCGGTCTTTTTGTTTCGGCGCAAAAAGTATGCTGCGGGATTTTGGGAACGGCTCGGTTATCTTCCCGAGTTCAAAAAGGACGCACGCTCGGTGATCTGGCTCCATTGCGTCTCGGTCGGCGAGGCCAATGCTGCGCGTTCGCTGGTGGATGGCATTCGCAGCGAGTTTCCCAACTTCCGGCTCGTTGTCTCGACGACGACCAGGACCGGTCAGGAACTTGCGCAAGCGATCTTCAAGGATGCCGCCGACGCCGTTTTCTATTTCCCTTTTGATTGGAGATTCGCCGTTCGGCGCGCCCTCAAACATTACAGGCCGGGCATCGTCCTGTTGATGGAAACCGAACTCTGGTTCAACTTCATCCGCGAGGCGAACCGAAACCGGACTTTCGTGGCGATCGTCAACGGTCGTCTTTCAGATCGTTCGGTCAAGCGATATTCGCTGGTCGGGAAGTTTATGAAGCGCGTCCTGCGACGGATCGATCTGGCGCTGATGCAGACGGCCGACGACGCGCGGCGCCTGATCTCGCTCGGGATCGGTCCGGCAAAAGTCAAGGTCACCGGAAACCTGAAATTCGATCAACGTCATTCGGAAACGCCCCTCACGGTCGAACTTCGAAAGCGCTTTTCGATCTCGGATCAGTCGCCGCTGATCGTCGCCGCGAGCACGCATTCGCCCGAGGAGAAAATCGTTCTAGAAGCATTTCGCGTTGCCTACAAGTCGTCGAAACGAAGACTCCCGCGACTTTTGATCGCGCCGCGCCATCCTGAACGGTTCGAAGAGGTCGAGTCCCTGATCGCAAAAACCGGATTCAGTTATGTGCGCCGCTCGTTCGTTCCGGCCGCGGCCGACGAATTGGCCGACGTCGTCCTGCTCGATTCGATCGGCGAACTGCGTGCCGTTTATCCGCTGGCCGAGATCGTCTTCGTCGGCGGTAGCCTGATCCCGCACGGTGGACAGAGCGTTCTCGAACCCGCGTCGGCGGGCCGCGCGACGATCACCGGACCGTTCACGTCGAATTTCCGAGCGGTCGTCGAAGAATTCCTCGAAAAGCAGGCGCTCATCCAGCTCCCGGTCCAAAGCGAGGATGAAACCGTGCGCACCTTGTCCGGCACGTTTCGATTCTTGCTCGACAATTCCGATTCGCGCAGGATCCTCGGACAAAATGCCGCTGCCGTGATGGATGCCAACCGCGGCGCGACCGCAAAGACGATCGAACAGCTCCGTTCATTTCTGCAGGTTCACGAAATCAAATGATCTTCGTTTTCTACTTTCTCGCGACCGCGCTGGTCTTGTTGAGCTGGAGGTCTTTTACGGGCGGGATCGAATATCTGCGCTTTTTTCGGCGCGAGATCGCCCGGGAACCTTCCGGTTTTACGCCGCGGGCGACCGTTTTCGTTCCCTGCCGCGGTCTCGACGACGGGCTCGAAGCGAACCTCGCTCCGCTGCTCCGGCAGGACTTTCCGGAATATGAGGTGATCTTCGTCGTTGACTCTGAATCGGACGCGGCGGTCCCCGTCATCGAACGCGTCCTGAAACTCGAATCGAAGGCTTTGAAACGATTGTTCGTGGCCGGAAAAACAGTCGGCGAAAGTCAAAAGGTACATAATTTACGGCAGGCGGTCGTGGAAGCATCGGAAAGCTCGGAGGTCTTCGTTTTCGCCGACTCCGACGTTCGGCCGTCCGAAGATTGGCTGCGCGCGCTCGTCCGCCCGCTCACGGACGAATCGGTCGGATGCGCGACCGGCTACCGCTGGTTCATCTCGAAACCATTCGGATTCGCGGCGGAGATGCGCTCCGTCTGGAACGCCTCGATCGCGTCGGCGCTCGGACCGAACCGGTCGGGAAATTTTTGTTGGGGTGGTTCGACGGCGGTGCGGCGCGCGACTTTTGAACGCATCGGGATGCGCGAACTTTGGCGCGGAACGCTGTCGGACGATTTCGCGATGACGCGGGCGATGAGGGCCAATGGGCTCGGGATCGCGTTCGTTCCGCAGGCGCTGACGGCGAGCGTCGAAAGCTGTGGAGTGCGGGAGCTTTTTGAGTTTACAACGCGTCAGATCAAGATCACGCGCGTCTATCAGCCTCACCTGTGGATGCTGTCGCTTATCGGTTCGGGTCTATTTTGTCTCGTGATGGCCTGGGCGGCGGCGATCGCGGCCATCGCGCCGTTTCGCGGGTTTGATTCGGTCTTCGCATTCGCCACGATCGCCGCCGTTTCGGTGTTAAGCATCGGCAAAAGCGTCTGGCGAATGCGGGCTGTGCGACTCGTGCTCGGAGCTTATCGCGCCGAGTTGGACCGGCAGTGGTTTTCGCAGTGCACGCTCTGGTTACTTTCGCCCGGCCTGTTCTTTTACAACTCGGTGTGCGCGCTGATCTCGCGGCGGATCTTGTGGCGCGGAATCCGCTACGAACTTCGCTCGCCGACGGAAACCGTTGTCATTCCGGACTGAGCACGACAACCCGTTGGCAAAACCGCTCATCGAATGGACTTTCAATGGTAGAATTGTCCGAATCACGCGGATCCGATATGAACAACACGCTGAAAACCCTCGTCGCCGTTCTCCTCATACTAGCCGCCGCCGCCGCCGCGAGCGCACAGATGCCTGCGAGCGGATCCAAGGACCCGATCATCATCATTCCGGGGCTTACCGGTTCGGAACTCGTAAACAGCGAGACGGACGAACTGGTCTGGTTCAAACCGCAGCGTTCGAAGGACGACGATGTTCGCCTTCCGATCAAGCCGAATCTGGTTCGCAACCGCGACAAACTCGTCGCCGGAGACATCATCCGCGCGGTTCAGTTGGCGCGATTTCTGCCGGAGGTCGAGATCTACTCGCAGTTGATCGATGCGCTTGAAAAGCGCGCCGGTTACGTCGAAGGCAGTTGGGACAAGCCGGGTAAAGGGGGTTTTGAATCGACGTTCTACGTTTTTCCGTACGACTGGCGCCGTGACAACATCGAGAATGCGCAGCTTCTGATCCGGCGCATCGAGGGCTTAAAACGCAAACTGGGCAAGCCGAACCTCAAGTTCAACATCATCGCGCACTCGATGGGCGGACTGATCTCGCGCTATGCCGCGATGTACGGGACGACCGAGGCCGGCGCAAGGCCGAAGCCGAGCTGGTCAGGCGCGAAACATCTCGGCAAGATATTCCTGCTCGGGACGCCCAACGAAGGCTCGATTTCGGCGCTCGAAGCGATGCTCAACGGTTATTCGCTTTTCGGTCGCGGTATCAACGTCCCGTTTCTCCGCGACATCACCAGATTCGACGTCTTCACTATTCCGTCGATGTACCAACTGATGCCGCAGAACGACTCGCTGCGGATCTTTGATGAAGATCTGAAGCCGATGAAGATCGATCTCTACGATCCAAAAACCTGGGATGAGTATGGCTGGAGCATCTGGGACGACGACGATTTCACGAAGAAGTTCGACATCATCGAGCAGGAGTACGCGCGGCCGTTTTTCAAGGTCGCTCTCGAACGGGCGCGCCAGTTTCAAACGGCGCTTAATGCCTCGGCAGACGGCAAACCGCAGGTCGCTTTTTATCTGATCGGCGCCGGCTGCAAGGAAACCCTCGACGGCGCGGTCCTCTACAAGACGAAAAAGGACCGTTGGAAGTTGCTTTTCAAGGCTGAATCGTTCGAGCGTTCGAACGGTCAGAAGGTTTCGTCGGACGAGGTCCGAAAGACGATCTTCGCGATGGGAGACGGCGTTGTGTCGCAAAGTTCGCTGAAGGCAGCGAGCGCCGGGAATCCGAATTCGCTGCCGGTCGCGGGCGAGATCTATCTTTGCGAATCGCACGACAGACTGGTTTCCAATCCGGACATACAGGATCGGCTGTTTGCTTTGCTATTCGGTGACGGGGCGATAAAATAGAAGTCGCCGGGATTGCGCGCTGAAGACGCCGGCAAAGCGAATCGCGATGATCAAAAACCTCCTTAATGCAGATGAAGAACGGGCGGCACCGGCTGAATCCGAGCCGCGGTCGCCGGAGTCGATCTCGATCTTCTCGCTTGCCGCGACCGTCGAGACACCCGCGCCGTCCGAGACGGTTTCAATTCCGATAACCGCGGCGCAAACCGGGGAGTTTGATTCCTCGGATTGGGGCGATGCGACGGAGCCGGTCGAAAAAGAACCGGCGATCGTTGTCACGCCTTACGAGCCGCCATCGAAAGTGGAGACGATCCGGCAGAGCGGCCTTGCATGGTCGGTCGGGATCATCTTTTTCGGTTCCGTGGTTTTCACGCTGATCCTCGGCTGGTTTGCGGACCTGTTGCTCGGGACGTCTCCGTGGGGCCTTGTCGGCGGAATCATCCTCGGATCGGTGATCGGTTTCGTTCAGTTCTTCCGGATTTCCTCGCAAATTTTCAAGAATTAGGCTGAATGCCGCAAGGCTGGCGGCAGACCACGACCCTCTGCTGCTTGAGTGGATACGCTTTAGAGCATTTCCCGCGAAATACGCGAAATACGCAAAAGGGTGTCGAAAAACAATACCTTTCAGCGTTTTTCGCATGTTTAGCGGGCAAGCTGCTTTCACTCAAGAAACACAATTTCAAGTGCCTGATGCAAACCGATTTAACTTAGCCCGTGTTTCTTCATCACACCGTTCGCCAATCTGCCGAATAGACCGCCATTTCGAAATTCGTGACAAAAAGCTCTAAGACGCCTATGCGTTCTCTGTGCCTATGTGGTGAAAAAACTCTCAAGAAATACAATTTGAAGTGCATGATGCAAAGGGAGAGTCTTTCCGCGCAACCCGCGCCGCTTCGTTTCGCAGTCACAAACGGGGTTTCCGGGCGGCCGTCGATCGGGGAAATCAATCAACAACCCGCCCCAATTGAGTTTTTCCGGCGAAGTTTGTAAAATGCTTGTTTCGCGATGAGCGAAGATATAGAAACGTACGAGCAAGAAGCACCGAATCTTTCGCACCGGCGCATTTTGATCCTGATGGCGGCTGTGATCGTGTTGGGAACGGCGCTAGGTTTTTTGTACCGTACGCCGCGGTTCGGAATTGGCTTTTTGATCGGCGGGATTTTGGCCGGGGTCAATTATTACTGGCTGAAACAGGCGCTCAGCGGAATTTTTGAAAAGGCGATTCGCGACGGCGAACGGCCGAAGTTTTTGATCGGCGGCTATCTCCTGAGGTATGTGTTTGTCGTCGTGACGCTGGTCATCGTTTATCTGACCCACGTCGTCGAGTTTGCCGCGGTACTGGCCGGTCTCGTGAGTTTGGCGGTCGCCGTTACCATCGAAGGAATAATACGTTTGTTTTTGATCGCATTTAATAAGAAGGAAATTTGACAATGTTTTTGTTATCAGAAGGCGGACATCATACGCCGCTTATCGTCGAATTTGTAAATCATTATCTCGGAAAGCCGGCGTACGACTTTCAGATGGCGTACACAAAACCGCTGTGGGATAAATTGTTCGCCAAATTCGGAACCAATGCCGAAGCGATCTTCGGACCGTACACGGTTGAGAATGCGGTGCCGTGGTACACGATAATGTTCGTCATCGCGTGCATCCTGACGGTCGTCGTCGTCTGGATCATGCGCGGCAAACTCTCGTCGGAAGACCCGTCGCACAGCCAACTGACGCTCGAAGCCGGTTTTTTGGCGCTCAAGGATATGATCGTCAGCGTTGTCGGCGAACACGGATTCAGGTATTTCCCCGTCGTCGCGACATTCAGCGTGCTCGTGCTGATCTCGAACCTGATGGGGCTTTTCCCGATGTTTATGGCCCCGACGGCTCATATCAGCGTGACGTTCGCGCTCGGCATCTCGTCTTTCCTCTATTACAACTCGGTTGGAATTCGTGAAAACGGCATCGTCAAACACCTCGGCCACCTTGCCGGGCCGAAACTTCCGCTGATCATGGCGCTGATCATCACTCCGCTGATCTTCGGTATCGAACTGATCAGTAATATGATCCGGCCGCTGACGCTCGCCATCCGGCTTTTCGCGAATATGTTCGCCGACGAACAGGTCGCGATGCAGATCTCGGGGCTCTACGCGCCGTACACACAGTTTTTCCTGCCGGTGCTGCTTTTGCCGCTGGCAGTTTTCGTTGCGTTCGTTCAGACGCTCGTGTTCACGCTTCTTTCGATGATCTACATCAGCGAAGTCACGCACGGCGATCACGACCACGACGAGCATCACGCCGACGAGGCGCACGCGGAAGTCGCGGTCGCGGCCTAGTTGGTTGAAAAAGGTTTCGGACCGGAAGGGGTCCGATAAACGTCGACGGGATTGAAAGTTCGCACTTTATAGCAGTTAATGCCCGCACGCATCAGGAGCCTTGACTCTACGTGAGTATAAATCAAGCGCATACCGGAAGTGAGGCGAAATCATAAACCACCGCGGATTTTCGTTAGCCCTGTCGTAAATAAAACAAAACACAGGAGATATGAAAATGAATAAAATGAAATATGTTGTTTTTGCAACGATGCTGCTGGCTTTGATGGCGGTTTCGGCGTTCGCGCAGGGCGGCGCGGCGGATAATGAACAGACCGTCAGCGCGGCGAAGGCCATCGGCGGCGGCATCGGCTTCGGCATCGTTGCCGGTTTGGCTGCTATCGGTCAGGGTCTCGTCGGTTCGCGTGCGGCGGAAGGCGCTGCCCGCAACCCGGGCGCGGCCGGAACGGTTCAGACGCTTATGATCATCGCGCTCGCGCTGATCGAATCGCTCGTGCTGTTCGCGCTGCTGATCGTTTTCGTCAAGCTTTAATCGAAGGTTCGACAAGAGTTAGGCTGTCTGAACAGTCTTCTCAGCGTGCGTAGCCTGCGCAAGGACGATAGCACCATGCGTAGCGAAAGCGGAGCGTGGTGTGGTTCGCGATATCCGAACGGGGCGTGTGTAACACGCGTAACATTTTGCAAAAGCGATAGTTACGCGTGTTACACACGCTCCGTTCCGGCGTGCGGCCCACCACGTTTCGCTTCGCTTCACGTGGTGCTATCGTCCTTGCGCGTGTTGCACAGGCTGAAGACCCTAATCTTGATCTCGAAACAATAAAGGTCACTGACTTTTCAGACAGCCTCATTTTCTTGTTGTGAAGCGTGGTTTGATCAGTCAGGCAGTCGCGCTCTTTGGTTTCTTTCGGCTTGGTTTTTTTTCATTTATACTTGAACTCGCGAGTAAAAAAGGAAACCCGCGAACCAAATGCGCGTTTTCTAACTCTAAGGTTTTTATGCTTGACCAATTTCTCGGAAAAGTTTTGGCGGAAAAATACCGGATCGATTCGGTGATGCGCGACACCGACCTCGGGCGCATCTATCACGGGACGCATCTTTTGATGGACAAGAATGTGGCCGTCAAGATCCTTTCGCCGGCGCTCGCCGTCGATGAGAGCATCGTCAACCGTTTTTCGCGCGAGGCCCGCGCGGTTTCGAATATTTCGCATCCGAATCTGCTGAACGTCACGGACTTTGGCTCGGACGCGGACGGCACCGTCTTTATCGTGTTTGAAGACGCCGATGGCCTGACGCTTCGCAAGATGCTCGTCAACGGCGAGGAGTTTTCAGCCGAACGCGCGCTGAAGATCGTTCGCCAGATCGCCGCGGCGCTTTCGGCAGGCCATATCAAGGGACTCGTTCACCGGCACCTGACGACGGACAATATTCTGGTGAATCAAGAGGACGAAGTGAAACTGCTCGACCTCGGCGCGGGCAGCGAACCGGTTGACGGTGAATTCACCACCGACCGAATTCAATATCTTTCGCCCGAGCAGTGCGCCGACCCGTCGAACGGCGACGCGCGTTCCGATATTTACAGCCTTGGCGTGATCTTTTTCGAGATGCTCGCTGGCGAGACGCCCTTTCAGGCCGAAAATACGAACGAGTTGATGCTCAAGCACGCACAGGAGCCGCCGCCGCCCTTGTCTGCGTTTCGACAGGACCTTCCGCCCGACATCGAGCCGGTTATCCTCCAGACGCTTGCGAAGAATCCGGATATGCGCCATCAGACGGCGGTCGAACTGATCGATGATTTGAACCGCGCATCGCGCAGCCTCGGCACGGCCGCGGCCGCTGCTCCGAAACGCGAACCCGGATCGCCGAACAACATATGGAAGACCGCGTTTATCGTGCTTGCGGGTATTTCGTTGCTTTCGGCGGGGCTCATCTGGGCGACTTCGAGCCGCAAGACCGATCCGGCGACGTATCAGTCCGATGCGAATGCGATGCCCGTTCAGCCGATCAATCCGGCGACCGGGATCAACGAGCAGGGACTCTCGAACATCGCGCAGGTGCCGCTCGACTTTTCAAACTCGAATATGACGTTAACGGCTCCGGACACGCTCTCGGGCGGGACGAGCAATCCGCTTTGGGATCAGGGCTATATCCCGCAGGGGCCGGTGTATGTGCCGCCGGGCGGAAATTCCGTGACCGTCGGGCCGTGCGACCCGAACAATCCATTCATGCCGTGCGATACCGTCGTCGTGCCGCAGCCATCGAACACGGCGACCAACGTCGCGCCGTCACCGAAACCGACCAAGTCACCGGCGAATGTCAACGTGCCGGTCCCGACCGAGTCTCCGAAGCCGCAATCATCGCCTGCGGCATCTCCGTTGAAGACACCGCAACCGAAACCGACCGAACAAAAACCCGCGCCGACGAGTACGAAAAAGCCCGAAAGCGGCAAGACGCAGGATAGCTGACGGGATTTCGGATTTTGGATTTTGGATTTCAGGTTCCGGATACTCCACATTTCGGATTCGCGATTTCAGAAATTTTGACTTCACGACTTTCCGCGCACAATCAGGCGCGCGGTGTGTCGATAAGTCGGTACCTGAAACGCCAAGTTAAGATTGGAATTGCGGCTTGCCGCCCGGATGTGCGGAAAAGCTGCGCACTTTCGGTAGCGGCAAGCCGCAAATCGCTCCTTTGGAGTAGATGTATTTGACTTGGGTTCCGGAACCATCAGCCCGCTGATCGCAGGATGAACTCGCACATCTTGCGAAGCGTTTCCTCATCGTCGAATATCATCTTGTTCTCGGCGACAAGGCAGGGAATTGTGATCTTAAGATCGTTTAATTTGACGGCGTCTTTCGCGGTCGTGACGAGTGTCCGGGCGCCGCTTGCGGATGCTTCGGACTCAATTGCGGCGACGTCGTCCGTTGAGTAATAGTGGTGATCGGGAAACGAGCGGCTGCCGGCAAGGGATACCGCCTCATTCCGCAACTGACCGAAGAAATTGCCGGGATTGCCGATCGCGCAAAAGGCGAACATCGGCGTCTCGGGATCGACCACCGCGGTTCCGGATCTGAGGTCGCGCAATTTCGAAAACTCGTTTCGCGAGGTGATGATCGGACAGTCCGCAAGCGACCGGACGTCGGCGACGACGTTTGCCAGATTGTCTTCGGAGACCAGATTCGCCCGCGTGATGACGATCAGTCGGGCCCGTTGAAGACCGCTCAGCGGCTCACGGAGAATTCCAAGCGGGAGCGTTTTGCGGTTTCCGAACGGGTTGGTCGCGTCGATCAGAACTATGTCCAGATCGCGCCGCGCGCGAAGATGCTGAAAGGCGTCGTCGAGCAAGAAAACGGTCGGACGAAACTTCTCAAGCGCGAATGCGGCCGCGGCAACACGGTCGGCATCGGCGATGATGATCGCCTTCCCGACCAGCGCCCGGGCCATTTCGATCGGCTCGTCACCGGCCGTACGGGCGTCCGATAGAACGGTCGTCCCGTCGGAAACGAGCACTTGCTGTTTGGGATCATGCCGTTTGTAACCGCGCGAAATGATGCAGACCTTTTCGCCCTTCTCCGCAAGCAGCGTCGCCAGATAGGTGACGAAAGGAGTTTTTCCGGTCCCGCCGACGGTGATGTTCCCGACGCTGATGGTCGGCGCCCCGAGCGCGTGCGAACGGTAAACGCCCTTGTCAAAAAGGAGTTTTCTGAGTGATGCAAATTTTCCGTAAAGCGCGCTGAAAGGCATCTTTTGAATTTTGGATTTCGGATTGGGGATTTCGGATTTCGGATTTCGGATTTCGGATTGGGGATTCCATTCCCGGATTCCAAAATTCCATATGAACTGCGGATTTTGCATCCGATCGATGGAACTTGAAATCCGAAATCCCCAATCCAAAATCCCCAATCCAAAATCCCCGTTTCTACCGTTTGTTCGTCGTCTGGACCAACCGGTCGAGCTTGTTCTGCGCCTGGCCGCTGTCGATTGCCTGTTCGGCAAGCCGGGCGGCGTGGACCGGATCCTTGGCAATTCCGCCGACAACGAGCGCGGCGGCGGCGTTGAGGACGATCAGCGAACGTGCCTCGTCGCGGCGTTTGCTCGCGAGCACTTCACGAATGATCGTGGCGCTCTCGTCGGCGCTGTTCGTCCGCAGATTATCGATTTTCCCTTGACGGAGTTTGAAGTCGGAAGGCTTCAGCTGAAACTCGCGGAGTTTGTTTCCGATCACTTCGACGACCGTCGTCGGGCCGGCGAGCGTCAGTTCGTCGAGCCCGTCGGATCCGTGGACGACCCACGAACGTTCGGTCCCGAGAAGCGACAGGGCCTGCGCGATCGGGCGGACGAGCGACGGATGCCAGACGCCGAGAAGACGCTTTTGCGGGTTCGCCGGATTGGCCAGAACGCCGAGCAGATTGAGCGAAGTCCGAATCCCGAGGGCGCGGCGCACGTCGCCGACGCGGCGAAGCGCTGGATGAAACTTGGGTCCGAACATAAAACAGATGCCCGCGCCGCTCAGACTCGTTTGCGCGACATCGGGTTCGCTGGAGACCTTGACGCCCAGTTTTGCCAGGACATCGGCGCTTCCCGAGCGGCTCGCGACGGCGCGGTTCCCGTGTTTGGCGACCGTCATCCCGGCAGCGGCGGTGACGAAAGCGGCGGCCGTTGAGACGTTGAAGGTCTTTGCCGGACTCGATCCGGTCCCGGTGATGTCGATAAGGTTCTTCTGTCGCGCCGTGATCTTCACTGCCCGCTCGCGCATCACGCTTGCCATTCCGGCTATCTCGGCATATGTTTCGCCTTTCGCCGCGAGCGCGACCAACGATCCGGCGATCTGGGCCGGATTCGCGTTAAGGTCGGTCAGGGCCCGAAAGAACTCGACCGATTCCTCAAACGACAGATCGTCGCCCCGCGTCAATCGATGAAGAAACGGTAACAAGGGCGTATCGGCCTTTGAATTGGTGGATCCGACGGGAACGTCGTGAATCCATCCGGATTTCGGCATACCAGACAATTCTACTCGTGAAAAACGAAAGATGAAACAGGGAATCGGGGAATGTGAGAACGGGCGGCGGCGGCCGGGGCCATAATTACCATCTCAAAGACTCAGAAAATTTTGCAAGAGTTTCTTCCCGTCTTTAGTCAGGATCGACTCGGGATGAAACTGCACGCCCTCGATCGGGAATTCGCGATGCCGGAGTCCCATTATCAAGCCTTCGGGCGAAGTCGCCGAGACTTCGAGACAATCCGGCAACGATTCGCGTTCGACCACCAGCGAGTGATATCGCGCTGCGCGGAAACGATACGGCAGATCGGCGAAGATCGACTTGCCGTCGTGACAGATCTCGACCGGTTTGCCGTGCACCGGCTCGGGCGCGCGGATCACCCGGCCGCCGAATACCTGGCCGATTGCCTGGTGCCCGAGGCAAACCCCGAGGATCGGAACGTCTTCGCCGAGCGTTTTGATGATCTCGAGCGAGACTCCCGCGTCGTCCGGCGTGCCCGGTCCCGGCGAGATCAGGATCTTCTCGGGCTTCAGCGTGTTGACGATCTCATCGAGCGTCACCTCATCGTTTCGACGGACCTCCATCTCGGCGCCGAGTTCGCCGAGATATTGTACGAGGTTGTACGTAAACGAGTCGTAGTTGTCGATGACAAGCAGCATAAATTCAATTATTGCAACAGTTCAATTGCTTCTTTGTTGTTCGACTTTTTCGCCAGGTCGAGCGCGGTCTTGCCGTCCTTGTTCTTGATGGACTTGTCGGCGCCCTTTTCAAGGAAGAGTTTTATCATCTCCTTCAGATCAGCGCGCGAGATCTTGGTGTTTTGCGCAATGAACATTAGAACCGTGACGCCATCGCTCTCTTGAATATTTATGTTCTTCGTCTTCCCGAGCAACATCTTGACCACCTCGATGTCGGCACGCGTCGCCATCGCATGTTCCGAAACCGGAACCGCGCCGTCAGCATCGGGCTTGTCGGGGTCGGCGCCCTTGTCGAGGAGTTTCTTGATGATCGACGGCTTGTTGAGCAAGACCGCGACATAAAGGACCGTCTGACCCTTCGTTTGGCCGACGGTTCCGGTGCTGTTCGGATCGGCGCCCTTTTCGAGGAGAAATTCGAAATTCTCAAAACGCTCCTTCTTGAGCGCCGCGTACAGAGGCATCCGTTCACTGGCGTCAGGCAAATTAAGATCCGCTTTTTCGGCGAGCACCTTGACCGTTTCGACGGTCGAGTTCAGGACCGCAAAGTTGAGCGCCGAAGTGCCGCTCTTGTCGCGGACATTCGGATCCATTCCGCCCTGCAGAAAGAGGTTTACGTTGGCCGCCTCGCTCTGTTTGAGCGCTTTGAAGAAGTCGTCTTCGGTGAAATTGACGCCGCGCGCTTTGAGCAGGCTTTGTGCCATCTCCGGCGACGTTTCCATCGAACGCGGACCGCATCCGGCGAGCGCCGCGGACAAAAGACAGATAAGTATCACGTACCTTTTCATTCGCTTACTCCTCGTCAAAATTCTCGGCCATATCGACGGCCCTGATCAAGGCGCGCGCCTTGTTGATGGTTTCTTCAAACTCCTTTTCGGGGACCGAATCGGCGACGATCCCAGCACCGGCCTGGATCGACGCGGTTCCGTCCTTCAGCCGAATCGTCCGGATCGCGATGCAGGTGTCGAGATTGTCCGCGTAGTCGATGTAACCGATCGCGCCGGCATAAACGCCGCGGCTGTCGGGCTCGAGTTCGTCGATGATCTGCATCGCGCGGACCTTCGGAGCGCCGGAGACGGTCCCCGCAGGGAAGCACGCGGCGAGCGCGTCG
Organism: Pyrinomonadaceae bacterium; assembly: GCA_041752475.1. Classification (GTDB taxonomy): domain Bacteria; phylum Acidobacteriota; class Blastocatellia; order Pyrinomonadales; family Pyrinomonadaceae; genus JAFDVJ01. Next base: position 21,659 of record JBGSWK010000008.1, read on the forward strand.
AAACGGTCGCGGTCATCATCGAGACGCGACCGGAGGCTCGTCACGAGATGCTGAACGTGCGAGTATTTTTCGATCTTCATCAGTTCCGCGACCTCGACCGAACCAAACTCCGAAACGCGTCCGAGATCGTTGCGCCCGAGATCGACGAGCATCACATGTTCAGCGATCTCCTTCGCGTCCGAACGCAGATCTTCGCCGAGTATCCAGTCTTCGGTCTCTGTCGCACCGCGCTTTCGGGTCCCGGCGATCGGCCGGTATTCGACCCTTTTGCCGTGACATCGCACGAGCATTTCCGGCGACGCGCCGATCAGGATCTCGTTGCCGAGGTTGACGTAGAACATATACGGCGAAGGGTTCGTCGTCCGCAAGGCGCGGTAAATGTTGATCGGCTCGGCGGTCGTCGGGCGGCGGAATTTTTGCGAGATTACGACCTGGTAAGCGTTCCCGGCGAGAATATGTTCGCGGACGGTCTCGACGGCCGCGAGAAAGTCGCCCTTTTTCCAGTTTGAAACGAACTGGTTCGAGTCGGGACTCTGAGACCTTGTCTCGATCGGTTCAGGATGTTTGCGGAGGCTCGCAGCGAGTGCGGCGGTTTCGGCGACCGCGGCGTCATAGAGCCCGCGCAACCGATCGCGGTCACCCTCGGCCTCGTCGGCAAAAACCGTCACGACAATCTCGATGCGATGGCGCAGTCTGTCGAACACGAGCATATTCCGGAAAAACATCCACGCCGCGTCGGTCCGCTCGGACCGGGGTTTCGCACCGAGCGCGGGTTCGAACCATCGCGCGGTATCGTAGCCGAAGAATCCGACGGCGCCGCCGCACAACGGCGGCAGTTTTTCCCGGCGCGCAAGCCGGTAGCGCTTAAAATGGTTCCGCAGAAACTCGACCAGCGTCCGGTCAGGATAGGACTTTCGCGAGCCGTCCTTTTCAAGCGTCGTCAAAGAATTCTTCGAACTCACCGTCATAAACGGATTCGAAGCGAGAAACGAGTATCGCGCAACGCGCTCGCCGCCTTCGATCGACTCGAACAAAAACGATTGCGACGCTCCCGATGCGATCTGCATAAAGGCGCTGACGGGAGTTTGAAGATCGGCGAGCACGCTCCGCACGACCGGGACCACATTGCCTTTCTCGGTCTCGGCAAGAAACTCTTCAAAAGTTTTCGGGGAAAGTTCGAACATCAGATCTTTGGGAAGTTAACTCGTGCCAAGCGAGGCCGCCTGAAGGCGGAACTCCTAACTATTGTGCCGGCTTGAAGATCTTCGGCGACTGGTATGTGACGCCAAAGGTGAGTCCGGTCCGCGGACTGTATTTCGTCAGACCGAAGATAGCCGCGGTGTCAAAGCGCAAACCAGAAGCGCGGATCTGGGTGCCGACCCGAAACTGACCGACGCTTTCCGTTCCGAGCGGTACGACGCCGGATCGCGTGTTTTGACGGCCGTTGACCTCGCTGACAAGGCTGATGCGGTCATTCACCCGGAAGACGCCGGCGATGCCGTAAAGCACAACGTCATTCTGACTGAAATTCGCGAGCGGCGCGGTCATTATTCCGAGTCCGATATTTCCGAAAATATTTGCCAGTGGCGCGCGGTTTGCTCGTTTTCCGAACTTCTTCTGCAACAATATCTTGCTGAAGATGTTGATCGTATTCGTGCCGATGCCTTTGGCCTGATCGGTATTCGGCATTTGGTAGCCGAATTTCATCCCGATCGCCGGCAGGTTCTTGGTTTCGTTGCGGAGTTTGACCTTCACCGAAACGATAAAGTCGTCAAAGTCGTTGGTCGAGTTTCCGGCGATGTTCAAGGGAATCGGAGACGGCGTAGTCTGCGAATTGATCGCGAGGAAATTCTGGATCGTCCCCTCGATCTGGATCTCGACGTTGGGCGCGAAACCCTGACGCACGCGGATGTCGGCAACCCGCGTCAGATCGCCTCTGAGTCCCGAAAGCGGGAACTTAACATTTTGAAGAAAGTCGACTCCGGCCGAAACCTCGATCGCGCCGGTCGTCGTGATATCGACGTCTTCGGTAAGCAGCGGGCGTTGCTGCGCAACGGCCACGGCGCAAACCGAAGCAATGATCACAAGACACGGCAAAAGTCGTTTCATAGCAACTGATTTTCGCATTTAGAGACGGGTTTGTAAATTCGTTTGTCCGGTTGGCGGAAACCCGATTCACGCGGCCGACGGGCCGGCCCGGTCACGGGACATAGACCGACGGAACCGCCGTGTCTCCGGGAAGTCCGAACTGCGTTGCTGCGAATCCCTGCGTCGATCGGAGCAGATACCAGGTTCCGGCCCGATAGACGGCCGGATCGGCCCTTCCGTCGCCGTCATAATCCGCCGCCGCCGGAACGTCGCCCGCAAGTCCGAACTGTGTTGCCGAGTAATTCTGGAAATCGGCCAGTACGTGCCAGACGCCGTCGCGGTAAACCGCCGGGTCCGTCCGTCCGTCGCCGTCGTAATCGGCCGGGACGGGACGGTCGGATCCGAGTCCGAACTGAACCGCGACAAACCCTGAAGCCGAGCGCTGAACGAACCAGGTCCCGTTGCGGTATACGGCAAGATCCGCTTTGCCGTCGCCGTCGTAATCGCCCGCAACCGGTCTGTCGCCGGCGAGGCCGAATTGACCCTGGCTTGATTGCGACGTCGCGAGATTGAGCAAATACCAGACGCCGTTGCGAAAGACCCCGATCTCGGATCGACCGTCGCCGTCGAAATCGGCCGGAACCGGAACATCGCCGGTGATCCCGAAGTTGTAGATCGCGACCTGCGAATCCGAGCTTCTGAGAATATACCAGACCCCGGCGCGAAAAACGGCTATGTCGGTTCTTCCGTCGCCGTCGAAATCGGCCGGAACCAGTGTGTCCGTCGCCAGACCGAATTGGGTCGAGACGAATCCCGTGGTGCTTTGCAGCAAAAACCACATGCCGGAGCGGAAAACCGAGATGTCCGCGCGCCCATCGCCGTCGAAGTCAAATCTCGTCGCCGACGCGCCGGCCTGATTGATCGTGAGCGTCTGTGCGCCGATTGTCACCGTCGCCGAGCGCGCACTTCGGCCCGGATTCGCGGCGACTGTGAATTGCGCGCTGCCGTCACCGGACTGCTGACCTGACGAGATCGTGATCCAGTCCGCGTTCGTCGCCGCCTGCCAGACACACCCCGGCGCTGCGGTGACGTTGACGCTTTCGGGACCGCCGGCGGCCCGGACGTTCAGCGTCGACTGCGCGATCGAGGTCGGACATCCGGAAGTTTGCTGTGCCTGAAACGTTTTGGATGTAACACCGTCTGAGATGGTGATCAGTCCGGTTCGGGCGCCGAGCGTATTCGGAGCGATCGAAAATGCGACGGTGCCGCTGCTTTCGCCGACCGTCGGCGACGTGATCGAGACAAACGAAGAGCCGGTCGAGGCTGTCCAGCCGCAGCCGTTCGGAATGCTGATCTGGAACGATCCGTTTCCGCCGGCGGCGGAAAATGCTTGCGCCGCCGGCAGCAGACTGAAAAGGCAGGCGTTGACCGAAGTCTGGATGTCGAGACTCCAGCCGCCGCTGATCGCCCCGGCGTTCGCGCCCGTGTCATCGACGATGAACAGTTGCCAGGTGCCGTTCGGGTTCATCCCGTAGAGGCTTGCGAGTGCCGTGCCGCTCGGCGGCGTCTGCGGCGCGGGCGGCGGGAACACGTCGATATTGTCGTAGTTGGTCGGCCGGTAGAGTCCGGACGAGATCGCGGAACCGTCCGGTAGGGCCGGAGCGGCATCGGCGAAGGTCAGATCGACGTCCGTTACCGCGTTTGTGCCGCCCGCGTCGGACATCAATACGATGCTACGGCCGTTCGGCGCGACGAGAAGAATATCGATGTCGTCGGGCGCCGCGTGCGTCAGGTTTTCCAGGCTGACCGAGACTCCGGTCACGAATCCCGTCAGGTTCGAAACCCCGATTCCGCTCGGATACGGATCGGCGTTGCCCGAAGCCGCGATCGTGATCGAGTTTGAATTCGAGGCGGTCGGGACGTTCGCGACCGTGATCGAGTCGATCCACCACCCATCAGCGCCGAAACTGTCGTTTGTTCCGAGGATCCAACGAAACCGGACAGTTTTCCCGAAGGCCGTCGCCGGCAGCTTGACTGAAACCGGCGAATATCCATTTTGCGTCGCGCCGGTCCAGGCCCGACGGTTCGAGATCGGATTCGTCGAAGGGTTCAGGTCGTTCGTGTATCCGCCGGTCAGGAAAGTGCCGCCGGCGTCGATGATGTCGGCAAACGGTCCACCGGCGATGCTGATCTCGAGAACGCCGCCGTCCCAGGTGGTTTCCATCGCGTAACGGTGCCGGAAATTCAGCAGCGCGGTCGCGCCCGTGACGAGGATCTCGGGCGAAGTCAACGCAGAGCTGCTCGTGGTCGAAGGGCTCGGCGAGAAAGCCGCGTTCGGCGCCGTATCGGGCTGATTAGTCGAGGTCACGAATCCGGCGCCGGTTCCGGTCGAGGAAACGTCCCAGCCGACGGGGAGCGCCGGCGCGGTGACGGAGTCGAAATTCTCAGAGAATTTCACGATTTGGGTACTGCCACCGGCGAGAACGCCGGTGAACGGGACGGCGAATACGATGATCGCAAGCGTTAGGATGATTACGGCGAAATTCTTCAGCATCAAATCAATTCGAAAAGAAAAGTGCCCCCAGATTAACTCAAATTGCGCTTTTGAGAAAGTATTGCCGAAGGCGGATTCCAGAGCGAAGACAAAGATGTCAATGAAAGTTGTTTTGCCCTTTGCGACCTTGGCGGAGGTCATTCGCGTTCCAGTTATTCGCCGTTTACGGCATCGGCGGCGGCTTGGCGGCGGCGATTGTTCTCGCGGACAAAGAAAACAAGATAGTCATAGAGCGACCACAGCGCGAGACCGACCGAAACCCACAGCGCGCCGCGTCCGGCGAGATAACCGACGACCTTCCAATCGTTGGAGGTCAGCGAAAGCTTCGTCAGATTCGAAAATGCGACCTGGACTTCGGTGACCTGCCAGAAGAAAAACGTCGGCAAACTCCATCCGAAATTCGATACGGGCGGATTTCCGTTCGCGCCGGCAAAGAGCAGGGCGACTATCGCGACGCATTGCGCCCACATCTTGATCTTCCCGCTGAGCTGCGCCTGGATCACGATGCCCTCGGTCGCGGCGACAGACCGCAGCCCGGTGATGATGAATTCTCGGCCAAGAATGACGACGACCGCCCACGCCGGCGCGAGATGTTTTTCGACCAGAACGATAAGTGCCGCCGAAACGAGAAGTTTGTCGGCGATCGGATCCAGGAGTTTCCCGAGATTGGAGACCTGATTACGTTTTCGGGCGAGATGCCCGTCGAGTATATCGGTCAGCGACGCGGCCAGAAAAAGCACGATCGCAAGCGCGTAACCGCTGATACCAAACCACTTATCAGACAATGACGTGAGCAGGACGACGACCAGAAGAGGAACGACGAGGATGCGGGCCAATGTCAGGTAATTCGGTAAATTCACGGCATCTAGAGTGTAGGTTTGGAAGATTCGAGAGTCAAGGGAGTCGAGATTTTGGATTTTGGATTGCGGATTTTGGATTGCGGATTTTGGATTGAGGTCATCGCCGCAATCCAAAATCCAAAATCACCAATCTAAAATCGAAAGGGCCCTCATTTCTGAGAGCCCCCAAATCGAAAATCGAAAATCCAAAATCGTCAAGCCGCTCCCATAAAGCCGAGATCCGATGTCGGGAAGTTTGATAGCTTTGGAAATACCGTGTTCATATTTCCCTCGGGCAATCCGTACCAGCGCGCGAGGGTCGCGGCATACTGCTCGACAGAAGACGTCGGGATCCATCGTCCGCGGGCGGAAGCGTTGCTGTCCGCGTCGTCGGGACCGTTGAATGTCAGTGTCGGATAGTAGTTGCCCGAGCCGTCCGGCCGCAGGCCTCCATAGAAGTCCGACGCGACGATCCCGCCGCCGACAACGAACAAATGGTTTCCCCAGGCGTGGTCGCTGCCGGCCGTCGCTCCGCTTCCGGCCGGATTAAGTGTCCGGCAAAAATCCGCCATCGTAAACTGCGTCACCTTGTCGCCGAGCCCCTGAACGACCATTTCGTCGTAGAACGCGCGCATCGCCTGGCTGAGCTGCACGAGCAGATTGTTTTGGTTCGTCAGCTGCACGTTGTGCGTATCGAATCCGCCGAGCTGAACGTAGAAGATCTGCCGATTGACGCTGAGATCCGTGCGCTTTTTAATGACGCGCGCGACCTGCTTCAGCTGGTTGCCGATGTTTGTGCCCGGGAACGTGACCGTGACTTCCTGAGAAACCTGAAAGACCGAATTCGCCTGCATCGCCTGATTGGTCACCGTGCTGGCCGCCGCCACAACTTCCGAACTCAGGTCCTGCGTTCGAAGCTGGTTGAAGGCAAGAAGTCGGGCCTGCGATGCGGCCGTTGCGTTATATCCCTGCGGATTCAGTACGTTCGCCAAAGACGTTCCGGCATTCGCGATCGCGAGCGGCAACGTGGTTTGACCGGACGTGAACAGCTGCGCGCCGGAGATCGACGTGATCATCGGGATCAGTCCGCCCGGATTGTCCGGCGGCGTCCGAAGATCGGAAATCCGGCCGCCCCAACCAGTGAATGACGCGGTGTCGCTGCGTCCGCCCTGATATTGCGAAACCTGATCGGAATGCGAGAACAACTGGAACGGTTTCTGGATCGAGCCGTTCTGATACTGCGTCTTCGTCATAGGCGCGACAAGCGTGCCGTTGTTGACAACGATCGCCAGTTTGTTCGACGCCCAAAGCTCGTGAATGCCGTTGTTGACGATATTCGCCACCGGCGTTTGCGGACCGAGCCCGGGGTGAAGCCCGTAACTGAGTCCGCCGAGTCTCGGCACGGAGATCGGCAGCAGCGACGCCTGTGCCAACGCCAGCCCTTGAGTATTGCGGGCGTTGAAATAGGCGGAGTAGTTGCTGATGGTCGCGTCGCTATGATTCGGGATGACGGTGTTGTTGCCGTCGTTGCCTCCCGAGAGCATTATGCATACGAGCGCGCGATAGTCGCCGGGAACGGCGTTATCCTGCGTCGCGTCTTTCGTTTCTTGAGCGAGGGCGCTCATCAGCCCAAAATGCCGCATTTGCGTCGCCAGGGCAGTCATACTCAAGGCGCAACCCGATCTGATCAAAAACTCTCTTCTGTTCTGTTCCATAGTTTTCACCTCTCCTATCTCTGCACCTGGAATTGCGACGAGGTCGCGATCAAATAGACAGCCGTTTGCGCACGCAAAAGCAGATTTGACGAAGTGACGGCATTGACCGCCGTCTGTATCGTCGATTTCATTTGCGGCGACATCGCGCCGTGCATCATCCTGACATTCAGATGATCGAGCAGTTGGCTGCTCGTCGTGTCGGCGGCTGCAATCGCTGAAAGGTCGGCGTAATTCGCTTTCGTCCCGTTCGGCGAGTCCGGAAGCGAGACATTCACCTGTCCGAACGCAAATGTGTTGAAAAGGTTGGCCCGGCCGATCGACGTGCCGGTCGTATAAATGTTGAACTCGGGTGCCAGCAGTGTCGTTCCCGGAACGATGTAATCCGGCGAGTAATAGTTGAAAACCGTCGGCGAGCGGAACGCGTCCTGGCCGAGAGACACGATAAATCGATTCAGGTTCCCGTCGCTTTGGCCCAAGCCGTTCACCGACGAAACATTGAAGTTCCGCATCACGTTCGTGAACAACTGAACCGGCTCGCGGAGTTTTCCGTAACGCGGATCGGTCTTGAGATCGCCGCGGGCTTCGGGATCGAGAAGGATCGCGCGGACGACTTCCTGGAGTTGTTTCTGATTGCTGCGGTTTGCGTTAAAGACCGCCGAAACGCGGCCGACGTAGGCCGGACTCGGGTCGCTCGTGACGAGATGCTGGATCAGCAGTTTGCTGACGAAAGGTGCGACGTTCGGATGATTGTAAATGTTGTCGAGCGCCTGATTCAACGAGTTGTTGGCATACGGTCCGATCTGAGCGGCGGTTGTGCAGCCGGCGCAGGCGGCGATGCTGGTCGTAGTCGAACCCGGATAAGTCAGCAAGGTTTTTGCCGTCAGGTCGTGGTTCGCGGTCGCGAGCGACATCTGGTCCTTGTAGTTCGGCGCTCCGACCGTGTTGTTCGGGCAGGCGGCGTTGAAGTCCGTGGTTCGGCAGTCGCGCCAACCGGTAAAGACCTTGGTAAAGTTGTTGACCGTGTTTTGATCGTACGTCGGAATCGGATTGCCCTGCCCGTCGAGCTGGAGCGTTCCGTCGGGGTTCAACATAAACAGCCCGATGTTGAACAGCTGAAGCACCTCGCGCGGGTAATTCTCGTTCGGACTGTTTTTCGTCGAACGGATCATATCCAGATAGTTTCCCATTCCGGGATTCACCGTCACGTCCTGCATCAGCTGCCGCCAGTTTCCGAATGCGTTCTTGCTCAGTTGCTGGTGGTAGGCGATCATCCAGGTCGACTGCTGGGTGTCGACGCCCGAGATGACCCAGATCTGACTCAGCGCCCAACTGATGCGGTGCCGCAACTGCGGTTCGCCGTAGAACGCCTCCTTGAAAAACCACGCCTGAACCGGATACATCGTGTAAGTGTCACGAGCGCACGTCACCGGCACGTCCGGAACGTCTGTCTGATTGCCGTTGCAGTCCGCCGGAGCGTTCACCGGTTTCAGCGGAAGGTCCGGGTATGGATTCGTCGCCGACGGGTACGGCATTTCGAACTGACCATTGAGCCAGTTTCTGATGCCGAATCGCCGTAGCCGGCTTTCGAAGTCGGCCGTCGGTCCGAAACTCGCTTGTTCCATAAACCGAACGCGGTCGCCGGCGTAGCGGATTCCGGCATAATCGGTCGACGGGGCTTCCGGGGTCTTGAACAAATACTCTTTCAGTGGCGTCGGAACCGCTCCGTCGTCTACGATCTTTCCGCCGAGGCTCCCGAAGCCGAGTTTCACGCGATTGCTGACGAGGCCGCGCCAGGCGACCGAAATCAGGATGTCGCCGAATTCGGGCGGTTGCCAAAATCCGATCTGGTCCTTGAGCACGAAAGTGAGTTCGTAGATTCCGGGGTAAAGGTCCGATGGTTTGACGTCACTCACCTGATATCTGTAGGTTCGGCCCTCGGCACTCTCAGCGTAAACCCTGAAAGCCCCGGCACCTTCGCCTTTCATCAGGTCAATGTTGGTAACGTAAACGACAACCTTCGAATCCGGCGCAAAGGCCTCGGTTTCGATCTTGTACAAGTTCGTCCGTCGCTCTTTGCCGGCCGCCGTGGCGAGCGCTCTCGTTGACCCGTCCTCGCTCAGCAAAACCGGCGTCGGCGAATTCGGATCATCCTGTCCGAAAGCATTCGGCAAAATCGTCAAGATGACGAAACCGATACTTAAAATCTTCGTCCAAAGGCGCGATCTCTCGCTTGTCATACCCTTTCCTCCTAAAGATCTACTTCGATATCTTCTTATTCTTATTCCTGGTTTCTTCGACGACTGGCAGGGAATTCGTCGTTAAAAAATGTTTTACAATTCTAAAAGAATCTCGATGGACTTTACAAGTCTTTTTTTCCTGAAATCTGGACAATTCGAAACCTACCCGGAATTACGTCGCTGGAAGCTTAGACGAATGTCCCGGCGGTTTGGTCGAAAGATTTCCGAATGATTTGTCACAGTTGGATTCTCGACCTAAACTTTACTTCCTATGAAGGAGCGAATCAACCTTGAAATCGCCTCTGATTTCAATTTCAAGACCGCCGTTTACAGTCACGGCTGGTGTGAACTGCGACCGTTTCATCTCGACATCGAAAACTGGCGGCTGCGACGGGCCTTCGATGGCCCGAACGGACGGCCGTTCGACGCCGAAATCTATGAGGGCGAGGGCCGCGTCGTCGTCGCGACCTTCGACCCCGTTGACGATCCTGAGCGCTTGGTTCGCGACGTTCGGCACGTGCTTCGTCTCGATGAAGATCTCGCCGGATTCTACCGGATGACCGACCGCGAAAAAAGGTTGAAATGGGTCGCGAAGTTGAACGCCGGGCGAATGCTCCGTTCCCCGACGGTCTGGGAGGACCTCGTGAAGACGATCTGTACAACCAACTGTTCGTGGGGGCTGACAAGGATAATGGTCAACAATCTGGTCGACAAACTCGGCCGTGAAGGCGCGAACGGATCGCGGGGTTTTCCGACCGCCGAGGCGATGGCGGGAGTTCCCGTTGGTTTCTATCGGGAGGAGATTCGCGCCGGATATCGTTCGGCGTACTTCGTCGAACTCGCGGAGCAGGTTGCCGGCGGTGCGCTTGATCCGGAGAAATGGCTGGTGTCCGATCTTCCGACCATCGAACTTAAGAAGGAAATGAAAAAGGTCAAAGGCGTCGGAGACTACGCTGCCGAGAACCTGCTCAAACTGGTCGGGCGCTACGACGGTCTGGCTCTCGACTCCTGGCTGCGCGCGCAATTCTACGCCAAGCACAATGGCGGGGAATTTTGCGATGACAAACAGATCGAAGTATTTTATGAAGAATTCGGTCGCTGGCGCGGACTCGCGATCTGGTGCGATATGACGGAAAAATGGCATTGACGATTTTGGATTTGCGATTTTGGATTTTGGATTGAAGACGTCGCTATTTTTGTCGTTTGGAATTTCGACTTTCGATTCACCAAGTTTCAAATCGGCATCTTCCTCAAATCCAAAATCCCAAATCCCAAATCCCAAATCCCGAATCCCGAATCCCAAATCCCAAATCCCAAATCCCTAATCCAAAATCCCCTTGACGTTACCGTAAACTGCTTTTTGCATAATAAGTTACAGGCAAAAATTATTTCTTTTTTTAGTCGGTTTTCTTCGACTATTCAGAAACCACTCGCGTCAGAACAATCGTGCGGACGAGATCCGCCAAGCGATTTTTGAGGAATAAATAAGTTAAGCAATACAAAAAAGGAGAGAAAATATGAGAAAGCAATTCGGAAGTATTTTGTTGGGGGTCTTTGCGGTGGTTATGGTTTTGACGTTTGCCGACGTCAGCAACGCTCAGCGGCGTCGCGAGTCGCGCGGCAAGATGAGATCGAAAGCCGAAGTTCAGGCGATCGTCAAACGGGTAGAGGATCGGGTCGACAACTTTCTCAAGAATTACGACCGGTCGCTCGACCGCAGCAAACTGAACGGCACGAGCCGTGAGGACTGGTTGATGAAGCGTGCGCGCGATCTCGAATCGGCGACCGATGAACTGGCGCGTGAATTCGAACGTCGCGACGCTTGGGCGGAAAACAAGGACGAGGTCCGCCGCTGTTTGAACATCGCCAGTGACATAGACAAGAATATACGGACTTACCGGTTCGGGGCGACGACCGAATCAAACTGGTCGCGGGTGCGGTATGAACTAAACACGCTCGCCGACGTATACAATCTGCCGAAGGTCGGTTCCGGCGTTTACAAATAGAGCAGGGCGAAACGATCGAACAATTCCGAGGCCGGCTTTTGAAAAAGCCGCCTCGGATTTTTTTCAAAATGTAGTAAAATGGCGCCAGTTTTGGGTTCGAAACGATGATCGAAGCGGGAAGAGTTCTACAAAATCGTTACAAAGTCGACCGAATGGTCGGCCAGGGCGGAATGGGCGCCGTCTACATCGCAACTGACGAGCGCTTTGGGAGCATCGTCGCGATCAAGGAAACGCTGTTCACCGACGAGAAATTTCGCAAAGCGTTCGAGCGCGAGGCTCGCTTGCTGAACAGCCTCAAGCATCCGGCGCTGCCAAGGGTCAGCGACCATTTCATCGAAGGCAACGGCCAGTTCATCGTGATGGAGTACATCGAAGGAGAGGATCTTTCGGAGCAGATCGAACACGAAGGCCACGCGTTCGCGGTCGGCGACGTCCTCAACTGGGCCGTTCAACTCCTCGACGCGCTTGATTATCTTCATTCGCAGGCGATGCCGGTGATCCACCGCGATATCAAGCCGCAAAATCTCAAGTTAACTCCCGGCGGACAGGTCGTTTTGCTCGATTTTGGGCTCGCGAAAGGCAATACGACGAATCCGGAATCCGCGACAGCGGCCAAAAGCGTCTTCGGATATTCGCGAAATTACGCTTCGCTTGAGCAGATCCAGGGGACCGGAACCGATCCGCGGAGCGATCTTTACAGTCTTGCGGCAACGCTCTATCACCTGCTCGCCGGCAACCCGCCGGTGGATGCGCTCACCCGCGCGATGAATGTTTTGAACGCCAAACCCGATCCTTCGATCGCGATGTCGGGTGTTCGCCCGGAGGTTCCGCCGGGAGTTTCAGACGTACTCGAACGGGCGATGTCGCTCAACGCGGACGAGCGGCCTTTGAGCGCGCTCGAGATGAGGTCGATGCTCAACAGCGCCGTTGAGGGCGAGACCTTCGCCGTCGCTCCGACGTTCGTCGAAGAACGGCCTAAAGCGACGCTGTTCACCCAAAAAACTCAATTGCATTCGGAACTCGAGACCGAGAAACAGCGTTCCGATGTAATCACCGAGGTCCTCCCGTCGAGTGATTCGCGGGTGACGAAACTCCGTTCCGACGATCAAATCGGAAACGCTATGTCCGGATCCCGGGGCGATGTGCCGAAACGCCGCGGCTTGGCCATCGCGGCCGCCCTCGGCGGAGTGGTTCTCCTTGGCGGAGCGGCCGGGGCTGCTTACGTATTCGGGCCCGTGCCCGGCGTTTCAAACACACCGGCCAATACGCCGGTCGAGGAGCGTGTCGCAACGGTAGATGCGGTCAACGAGAATTTGAATACCGCGGCAAATACCAACACCGCGGACTCGCGGGTCGCCGACTCGAACGCCGAGTCGCCGACGCCGGCGAAAACCGAATCGGCCAGAAGCGACACGAAACCGGTGGCTCCGAAGACATCGGGATCGGTCAAGACGGAGTCGCGAGTGACCGTCGAACCGATCCCTTCTTTCCCGGATCCTACTTTGGCCGACCGCCCGCCGAACGGCGATCCGCGGCGTGCGCGCGACCCGCGCACGGATCCGGCTATTCCGCCCGATGTTTGGCGGAAAATGACGCCCGAACAGCGGCGGAAGTTGAGGCGTGCGCTCGAGCTGCAGCGCCAGCAGCAGGATCGGCCCGATCCGCCCGAAAATTAATTCTGAAGTTTTGAGCCGATGACCGCCGCGAGCTGCGCGGTTTGAAATTCTAGGAATTCCCGCGTGACCTTACCGTCCGCGGGTTTTTCGATTTTGATCAGCGGGTGATAGACAACTTCGACCTTCGCGGGCCGGGGATACCTGAAGCCCTGTGGCCAGACCCGGTTCGCTCCCCGGACGGTAACGGGCAAGATAGGGACGTCCGCCGCAAGTGCGATTCGCGCGGCGCCCGTCTTGAATTCGAGAAGCCGGCCATCCGAAAACTCGCGGACGCCTTCGGGAAAGATCATCAGAGTCGCGCCGTCCCGGAGGGCTCCGAGCGATTCGCGGAGTACCTCCTTCGTCCTGCCCGACGCAGTATCTACCGGAAACGAGCCGAGAAACTTAATGATCGGACCGATCAAAGGCCAGCCGAACGCGCGGTCCCAGGCCATAAAACGAAACTTTCGTTTTAGCGGCGCGCAAATCCAGAACGGATCCATATAGGTCTGATGATTGGCGACGATAAGAAGTCCGCCTTCAGGTAGGTCGGCGATGTTTTCGGTGCCGCGGTATTTGATTCGCCAAACGACCTTGCTGAAACATCGAATGAAGAGCCGCGCGCCGTCCATCACCAGCGGCGGTGTATACCATATAGGGGGTCGATTTGATGTCACGCGCGTCAGCCCTGTTCTATTCCTTCAAGCGGAAATTCGCCGTCTGTAAACTTCAGATGAAGGCGGGGCATTCCGTCCTTTCCGGTCCTGATGTTTCTGACTTCGGCGTTCAGGGCTACATTATATTGGTCGCATCTGACTTTGACAAAATCCCCGACTTTCAGCGCGAGGCACGAGAAAACGGCGGCACCGCCGGAACCGATGTTCTCGGCGACCGTCGATTCTTCCGCGATCGGCAGGCCGGACGGGTCGCGAACTTCGAGGATCACCGTCACGGGAACCGTGTACCGCGGGTGTTCCCGGCGATCGAGCGCGTCTTCGGTTTCGATTATATTCCACAGCGCATCGCCTTCATATCCCGATGTTTTGTACAGGCACAAAGGATTTTTGCGATAGCTCGGCGGCGGCTCTTTTCCGATGAAGGCCACGCCGACTTGATTGGCTTGCGTTTGATTCAAGACGACCGCGCGGCAATAACGGACGACGGCATAGGTCGTGAACTCCTCTGCCGATTCGTCAAACTTGCGCATCTCCCGTGGAAGCGGTAGTGAAATATGGATCACCTGCCCCGGTTCGAACCGTCGCCTGATGTGAAAACTGGCACCGTACGGCGAGACGGAGATCGAACTTGTGAGTTCGCGCAACACCGAACGTTCCGAAGGGCGGAACGAAATGACCGTCGGTAGTCTCATCGGAATCCGCGGACATCGACGCCTGGTTTCCGGGTAATTGCTCATCGAGATAGCTTCCGGTTTTTCTATACCGATTCGGCATCAGCCGTCGAGATGGGTTCCGCTTCAGTTTCAGCGGACTCCGGCGGCGCTTCTTCCTGTTCAGCGGACTCCGGCGGCGCTTCTTCCTCGGCCGGTGGATTAAGCTCATCCGCTTCCCCGGCCGGAGATGGTTCGTCCTCTTCCGCAAGGTTTGAAAAATTCATCTCTCGGATCGGAAAATTGGCGGTAACGAATTCGAGATGGATGCGGTCGGTATCTTTGTTATGAGTCCGTATTTGACGAACGACCGCAAGCACGGAGAATTCCGGTTTTTCCATCGTAAACCGAATTCCGTCCCCGATGTTCACATTCAGGGAAGAAAGGACGGCGGCACCGCGAAGACTGATGTTCTCCGTGACCGAATCAGTCGATGTCTTCGGATTGCCTTCGTCGTCGAGGGTCGCGAGGCTGACCTCGAATTGCGCCGGAAACCGAACGTGCTTTCGAGTTACGAACGGCCTGTTGCTTTCGCCGATCTTCCAGAGGCCGTCTTCACCCATCCCGACGATGCGGTACCATTTTTGCGAATCAAGTTGATGGTCAACCGGACTTCGTCGTCCGACGAATGCGACGCCGACCTGATAACGTTCGCTCTCGGCCAGATAATGGCAGTGCTGAACGATGCCCCAGACGCGGTAGAACTCCCGGTCATGGTCGTACGCGCGAAAGTGTTTGGGGAGAGGGATGATCAGCGACAAGAGCTGTCCGGCATTCACGTCGCGGTTGAGGAGGAATCCCGTGCCGTTCCGCGAAAAAGATACGGCTTCCGTTTGTTCCGTCCAGACCGAGTTATCGGCGGCCTTTCCTTTGACGAGTGTGCTCGCCGCATTGTAAATGCGGGCCGTGTTTCGTACATCAGAGCGATTGTTGAGGTTCTTACTCACTGAGTGTCTCCTTAAAAACCAAGATCAAGGGGCGAGATGGATTGTGCCGGCGTTCGATATTCGATCAAGCCAAATAAGTTCGACCTTAGTCTATCCCTTCGAGCGGGAAAAAATGATCGATGAACTCAAGGTGAAGACGCGGAATTCCGTCAGGACCTGTACGTTTTCCACGTACGACCGAAATAATGGTCGTTCCAAACTGTTCGCTCGTGACTCGTAGAAACGAGCCGACGTGCGTCTCGAGCGACGTAAATACCGAAGCGCCGCTGAGTGAGATATTCTCGGTCACCGTCATCTCGGCCGCGGTGACATTTCCCTCGTCATCGAGGGTTTCGATCAGAAAATTGATCGGGATCGGATAGCGTGAATGTCTGCGAAGCTCCCTCGGAAGTTCGCGTTCATCAGGATTATCGGGCGCTTGCACAACTTGCCAGAAACCGTCTTCGGCGCGTTCGACGATATCGTAAAGTTTTGAGGGATCGTCGGTATAACCCGGCGGCGGGTGCTTGCCGACGAATGCCAAACCGATCGCGTATTGTTCCGGGGTCGCATTGCTGTTGATGGAAATACAGCGTCGGACAAGCCCCCAGATACGATACTGCGGTTCCATATGGTCATAACATCGGAGCTGTCTGGGCATCGGCAACGTCAAAACAACGAGCCGCCCTCGCTTGACCGGCCGGTTCAATTGAAAGCCGGCTCCGAATGCCGAAATGTCTTTAAGACGCGTGATCTCATTCCACGAGACGGTGCGGTCGATCTTTCCCTCGACGCGGACGGGCAAAGCGAGCGCGAGCCGTTGAATGCGGCGTGCTTCCTTTTCGCTCACTTGAGTGTTCGTTTGCATTAAAAAAATCTCGAAGAAAATGATCTGAAATTGGTTGGCCTGCGGGACTTTGATGGGGCCGAAAAATCGGGAATATTAGTGGCGCTCCCGCACTTTCGCTAGTTTGCTAATCAGGCACCAAGCCTGTAAAATAAGCATACAGGTAAAGCGGAATTATTTCCACAACTTTTTATGTTCACGCCTTTTGTTGAAACTCATCAAATAAAGGAACTTACAGGATTCATTAAAAAATAAATGGATAATCTTATCGAGCGAAATCAGATAAATATCGAAGACGAGATGCGGCGTTCGTACCTCGATTACGCGATGAGCGTGATCATCGGCCGCGCGCTTCCGGACGTCCGCGACGGGCTCAAACCGGTCCACCGGCGTGTGCTCTGGGCGATGCACGAACTTGGGAATACTTATAACAAACCGTACAAGAAATCGGCGCGTGTCGTCGGCGACGTCATCGGTAAGTATCATCCGCACGGCGACACTGCGGTTTACGACACGGTCGTCCGCCTCGCGCAGGACTTTTCGCTCCGTTATCCGATGGTCGACGGGCAAGGCAATTTCGGCAGTATCGACGGCGATAACGCGGCGGCAATGCGGTATTGTGTTGTAGGCAAAACACTTACGGTTACAAATCGCGGGTTGGTAGAGATCGGGGAACTTTCGGACCGGGAAGAGATCACGGTCAACGTCCTGTCGCATCATCAAAATATCAATTCGGCGAGCAGGTGGTTCGATTGCGGCGAGCACCCGGTGAAGACGGTTCGCACAAAGCACGGTTTCGAGATCACTGGAACCGAAAATCACCCGTTGCTCGTTTGGGAAACGGCACGCGATAACCGCCCCCGTTTTGTTTGGAAGATGATCGGCGATTTGAAAGAAGGGGATTTCCTTGTTATCGATCGCAGCGATAAGCTCTGGCCCGAAAATGAATTGGATCTGGCGAGTTTTGTGCCCGAATTCGAGAATCCGCGAACGGTCCGGCATCAGTTGCCGAAGACACTCGGCGAAGACCTCGCGTTTCTGCTGGGAGCTTTGGTCGCCGAGGGTACCCTTCAAAAGGATCGCATCGAATTCGGGAACGGCGAAGGAGAATTTGCCGACGAATTCGTAAGCGCGTTCGAGCGATGCTTTCCGACCTGCAAGCTTCATCGGTGGCTGAGGGAGCCGAATTCGTACGGTAAGAAGAAGTGGTGGCAGATGCAGGTCGTCAGTCAGCAGATCGTCGGACTCCTTTCAAATCTTGGGCTTTCCGGCAAATCGCGTGAAAAGCAAATACCCGCGGCGATCCTCGCGTCTCCGCAAAAAGTCGTCGCGGCTTTCCTCCGCGGCATGTACGAAGGAGACGGCGCGGTGGAAAGATCAGCGAAAAGCCTGATGCGCGTGACGTTGACGTCTGTCAGCCGGGAACTGCTTCAGCAGACGCAGGTCGTGCTTCTGCGATTTGGAATCGTGACGAATCTATACAGTGATGCCAAGCACGGTCGCAGTACTTTCCGGTTGTGTATAAATGGAAAGGAGAACCTCGAACGCTTTCGGGATAAGATAGGATTTTTCTCGAGCCGAAAATCGGAAGCGCTTGACCGGGTTTTGTCGGAGATGACCGGAAGAGTGCCGTCTAAAACGGATTACGTGCCGTTTGTTGCATCGTTCGTCCGGTCGCGCGAATTGCGGGGAGGCCGGACGTGGCGTGAAAAAAATAACTTTGATCGGATGCCGCGACTGCTCGGTTCCTTGGAAAAACTCCAAACGGTGGTGCAGGAAAGCGAGTTCAAGTTCCTGAACGGGCTGGCGATCTCGAATTACCTTTTCTCGCCGATCGAGTCGATAACATCCGCCGGCGAACAAAAGGTCTATTCGATCCGTGTCGACAGCAAATGTCATTCGTTCGTCGCAAACGGCTTCGTCAATCACAATACCGAAGTCCGTATGGCGAAGCTCACGAACGAGGTTCTCGCTGATATTGAAAAGGAAACCGTCGACTTTCAGCCGAACTACGATGAATCGCTGAGCGAGCCGAAAGTTATGCCGACGCGCGTGCCGAACCTGCTGATCAATGGTTCGGAAGGAATCGCGGTCGGGATGGCGACGAAGATCCCGCCCCACAATCTGACGGAGATAATCGACGCCGTGAGCGCGCTTCTCGCGAATCCGGAAACCACTATCGACGAGCTGATCAAGATCGTTCCGGGACCGGATTTCCCGACCGGCGGGTTCATATACGGCCGTGAGGAGATTCACCGCGCTTACCGCGAAGGCCGCGGGATCATCCAGATGCGGGCCCGGGCGGCGATCGACCGCATCGGCCGCGGCGACCGGGAAAAGGACGCCATCGTCGTCACCGAGATCCCTTATCAGGTCAACAAAGCGAAACTCATCGAGAAGATCGCCGAACTCGTCCACGAGAAGAAACTCGACGGCATTTCCGAGCTGCGCGACGAATCGAATCGCGAGGGAATGCGGATCGTCATCGAACTCAAGCGCGACGCGGTTCCGCAGGTCGTTCTCAACAAACTCTATAAACTGACGCCGCTGCAGTCGTCGTTCGGCATCATCAACCTGGCGATCGTCGACGGCGAGCCGCGGGTGATGAATCTCAAGGAAATTCTCGAGCATTTCATCGAGTTTCGCCGCGAGGTCATCCGCCGCAGGACGAAGTACGAACTCAAGAAGGCACAGGCCCGGGCGCATATTTTGGAAGGTCTGAACAAGGCCATTGACGCGCTCGACTACATCATCCCTTTGATCCGCAATTCGCGGTCGGTCGATGAAGCCAAGGGCTGGCTGACGAATAATCTGGCGACGCTTCACGAGGTCAAGAACTGGCGCGGGATTCCGACCGACAAAACCCTTGCGGGCTTTTTGAAAGATCTCGAACGCATCGTCGGAGCGCTCGCCTTTTCAGACATTCAAGCGCAGGCGATCCTCGATCTGCAGCTCCGCAGGCTTTCGGCGCTCGAGCGTCAGAAGATCATCGACGAACTCGAAACGATTCTCAAGCATATTGCCGAGCTTGAGGCGATCCTCGCCAGCGAGCAGCTCTTGCGGCAGGTTATCGCCGACGAACTCGCCGAGATCAGAAAGAACTTCGGCGACGGCCGCCGGACCGAGATCGTTGATGCGGGCGTCGAATTCCGCATCGAGGATCTGATTCCGGACGAAGAGGTTGCGATCACCGTGACCAATGCCGGCTATATCAAGCGGACACCGGTTTCGGTCTATTCGAGGCAGGGACGCGGCGGAAAAGGACGGCTCGGCGCGAAGGCCAAGAACGACGATTTCGTCGAACACCTGTTCATCGCCTCGACGCACGCCTATCTGATGATCTTCACTGACGACGGCCAGGTCTTCAAAATGAAGGTCCACGAGATCCCGGAAGCCGATCCTTCGGCGCGCGGAAAAGCGGTCGTCAATCTGGTGCAGCTTTCGTCCGAACGCAAACTGGTAACGGTTATGGCGGTTCGCGATTTCAGTGAAGAGATTTATCTGACGATGGTCACCAATCAGGGCGTGATCAAGAAATCGGCCCTGTCCGAGTATCAGAACATACGCGTCAACGGCATCAATGCGATCAATATCGACGAGGGCGACGAACTGCTCGACGTCATTCGCACCGATGGCAAACAGCAGATCCTGATCGCGACGCACGACGGGATGGCGGTTCGATTCAACGAGACGGATGTCCGACCGATGGGACGTGTCGCCCGCGGTGTCCGCGGCGTGAATCTGCGCAAGGGCGACTTCTGCGTCGCGGTCTGCGCGATCGCTCCCGAAGGCCTCGAGAAAATTCTCTCGGTAAGCGAACAGGGATACGGCAAGCAGACGCAGGCGGCGAACTATCGTCTGACGAAACGCGGCGGCAAAGGCGTCATCAATATGAAGACGACCGCGAAGACCGGCAAGGTCGTCGCGGCGTTCCCGGTGAACGAGGATTCCGAGATAATGATCATCACGCAGCAGGCGAAGCTGATCCGGCTCGGCGTCGACAAGATCCGCGAAACGGGCCGCAGCGCACAGGGCGTGATGCTCATCCGCACAGGCGACGAAGATCTCGTCACGAGCGCTTCGCTCCTGGAAGTCGAAGACGACGGCGACGGCGGCGATGACGAATAAACGGATTTCGGGATCGGGATCGCTGATTTCGGGTTTTCCGCGATCAGTTATCCCGATTCCGGGTTCCAAGTCCGAAATCTCAAAGTTCCCACTCAGAAATCAATATGGTTCTTTCGGTAGAAGAAATTCGCGGCCATTTTCCGGCGCTTGAGCGAACGCACAACGGCTTTCCGGTCGCGTATTTTGATGGACCGGGCGGAACCCAGGTTCCGCGCTCGGTCGTCGATGCGATGTCCGACTACTTGCTCAATCACAACGCGAATACGCACTGGGCGTATCCGACGAGCGTCGAGACCGATGCAGTGATC
This sequence comes from Pyrinomonadaceae bacterium, assembly GCA_041752475.1. Classification (GTDB taxonomy): domain Bacteria; phylum Acidobacteriota; class Blastocatellia; order Pyrinomonadales; family Pyrinomonadaceae; genus JAFDVJ01. The sequence goes on from JBGSWK010000008.1 coordinate 42,349, forward strand.
GAAAGCGCGCGCGAAGCGTTCGCGGATTTCCTGAACGCATCGCCGTCGGAGATCGCGTTCGGGCAAAATATGACGTCGCTGACGTTTCATCTGTCGCGGGCGCTCGGGAAACAGTTCGCGCCCGGCGACGAGATCGTTTGCACGGAGCTGGATCATCACGCGAATATCGACACCTGGCGATATTTAGAGAAAGAACGCGGCGTTAAACTCCGATTCGTGACGCTTGATCCCGAAACCGGGACACTGAATCTCGGTGAACTTGAAGGTCTGCTGAACGATCGCACGAAACTGCTCGCGATCGGCGCCGCCTCGAACGCGCTCGGCACGATCAGCGATGTTCGCCACGCGTGCAAACTCGCACGCGAGGCCGGAGTTTTGAGTTTTGTCGATGCGGTTCATTATGCGTCGCACAACCTTGTCGATGTAAGTGAGTTCGGTTGCGATTTTCTGGCCTGTTCGGCGTATAAATTCTACGGTCCGCATATCGGAATTCTCTACGGCCGCGGGGACTTGCTCCGCTCGATCGACTTTCCCAAACTTCGCCCGGCGCCGGAAAACGCGCCCGACCGTGTTGAGACCGGAACGCAGAGCCACGAATCGATTGCCGGCGCGGGTGCCGCTGTCGATTTTCTGGCGTCGCTTGCCGATGGGGCGACGCGTCGCGAAAGACTTGAAAACTCGTTTGGTGAACTGCACCGGCGTCAATCGGAACTTGTAAGGGTTTTATGGTCCGGTCTCTCCTCGATCCCGGGCGTCCGCATTTACGGGCCGAATCCGGAAATGCCCCGGACATCGACGGTTTCGTTCACCATCGACGGCGTCGAGTCGGAAACCGTCGCGGTGAAACTCGCCGAAAAGGGCCTGTTCGCGTCGAACGGAGATTTCTACGCGACGACCGTCGTCGAAAAACTCGGACTTTCGGACGTCGGCTTGCTGCGGATCGGTTGCTCGATCTACACGACGATCGAAGAGATCGACCGCCTTCTCAATGAGGTCGAGGAAATTGCAGGCTCGTAAGACTCGTTCAAGATTCAAGATTCAAGACATTCAAGACTCAAGATTGCGGACCCCAGAACCTGGAATCCGCAATCCAAAATCCAAAATCGTCAAAGGCAGCTCCACTGACCCCCGATGACCATCGCCGGAGCACCGGTTCCGCCTGACACGCACGGCGTCGAACCGCGCCGGCAGTTGGAGCAGTAAACCATTGAACCGTTGGGGTTTCCGCTCGGCAGGGCGTTCTGGGCGAGGACCGGCATCTGGACCGGTGCGCCAAACTGGACATCGGTTCCGAAGTATGTCGGATGTCCCTGAACGCGGCCGTCCGACGGTTGTCCCGTCATAAAGATGATAGTCGCGCGGTCAAAATTCTGCTTTGTCGCACCGCGGCAGGCCAGGGTGTAACCGTCATAGCAAAAACGGTCGCCGGTCGAGTAAACGCGGACGCGTTCGTCAGCCCGGAACGTGTCCGCGTTGAACATGCTGCCGACTGAGACAAAGGTCCGCCGCGCCTTGAAAACGATCGGGTCGCCGAAGATGCAGTTGACGAAAGTTATCGGATACGAATAATCGCCGGCATTCGGATTCTCAACGTCGTTGTAAACCAGCGAATTCGTCATCGATTCCGTCTGCGAGCCGATGACCGTCAGATTCCCGCTGTCGAGGATGTTGATGAAAGTGCCGCCCTTGGCGTTCGAATAACCGCCGCCGAACGTATCTTGGATGGTGACCATACCGACCCGTTCGAAATGCATCGAATTCGCCGCCTGAGTCGCGGTCCGCGCCGGATTGATGAATTCGCTGCCCTCGATCTTCCAGTCCGTGTTGCGCGTGTCGCAATAGATCCCGGTGTCGGTGTTGTAAACGAAACGCGAATTTCGGATCTTGATGTAATCGAATTGCCAGTTAAGATTCGTCTGCGGCAGTCCGTGGGCGTAGATCCCGCGGGTGAATGCCGTAAAAGCGACGTTGTCGAAGTAGACGTCTTGAGTCGAGGTGTAGGCCCCGAGCGCCTCGACGCCGTTCGTTTTCTGAAGTCCGGTGACGGTCGAGAGTTCGATGCTCTCGAACGATACCTTTTCAGTGCATTCGCCGATCTTGAACAGCGATTGATTCGCGACCGTCAGAAGGATGCGCGTCGCGCTGCGGCGTATAAGATCGCTTGTCGCCGCTTGTGAATGCAATCCTCCGGCACCGCGTATCGTGACGTTCGACGGCAGCGTCAGTCCGCGAAATCCCGGGACGTTCCCGATTTGATAATCGCCGTCGGGAAAATTCAGGACTCCGCCGTTCCGCGAGGCAATGAACGCAAGTGCGCTCTGGACAGCAAGAGTATCGTCGGAGCGTCCGTTGCCAAGCGCGCCGAAGTCGCGGACGTTGTAGTTGCCGAGCGTCTTTTCGTCGGGAGTCGCGATCCAGTCATAAATCACCGTACGGACAAACTGGTCGCCCGTGAACGAGATCCGGTACTTTCTATCCTCGCCCTCGAAGCACCATTTTCCGCCGGGCGCGTTGCTGCGCATCGACGCGGTCATCGACGAGTTTTTCGTGACGGTGGTTCCGGAACCGTCGCACGCGCGGATGTTCAACGGAGTCGCCGTATCAAGATCGCTGATCGTGACGGCGACGTTAGCCGGGGCGAACCGGGTCGCGCACGTTGCTGCCCGATGGTTATCCGGCGCGTCGAGGTATACCTTATAACCCTCAAACTTGTTCTGGGCTCCGACGGTCGCCACCATCGCCGCAATTATCGCCGCCAAATAGAGAAATTTGTTTCGCATAATGATTCATTATCGTCTAATTTGCTTGGTTCGCAAAAACGCGGTTGGGAGATTCAATTCAGTTCGGGATCGCAGTCAACGCGTTGGACCGTCGGAATAGGGGATTATTCGTGTTGGTGATTTGCCGCAATCGCGAAATAGAAGCTCACATAATATAATAACGATATGGTTCGAAGAGATCTGTGCGTATTTGTCGGCCGGCCTACATCGGAACATTGCCGCCGACTTTGGACCGGGCGTACCAGATCCGGGATAAGTTAAAGGAAATAAGGAGCTTACAATGCTAGACCTAACGATCAGGAACGCCGGCAGCATTTTCCTTGTCGGAGTCGCGCTGTCGCTCGCGCTGGCATGCGGCGGGACCAAAAAACTCTGTGTCGGTGAAATTTCGGCAGATGGAAAAACCTACACAGGAACTGACGCCGACGAGCAGCAGGCGCGGCGGAACACGTGCAGCAAGTACTGCATCGAGGGCGACGCCGGCTACGACCGCCTCTATAACGACTGGCTCAAGTCGCCACAATCCAGGAAAGTGGCCAGTCCGGACAAGTGGGCGGGACAAGCCGAAGATAAGAAACTCGGTGAATACGTGAGACAGTGTGAACAGGAGTGCCTGAAAAATCACGAGAGCGGAAAACAAAAGATCAACGTCAAATGCGATTGACAGCCTGAAATTTAACCTGTCTGTAACAACAAAACGAGGCGCGCGATGGTATCATTACAAACTTGAAAGAAAAGTAATGATTTAATAACTATGGAAATCGCACTCGGATTGATTGGCGGAGTCGTGTTGTTTCTTTACGCCATAAACAAACTTTCGGCGCACATCCGTGATTGGGCCGACGATCGGATGAAGGACTTCATCGCGCGTTTTACGCGCAATATCTTCACCGCCATTCTGACCGGGATCGTCGTTACCGTTCTGCTCAAATCGAGTTCGGCGGCGATCATCATCACGATCGTTCTCGTCGGCGCGGGATTGGTCACGTTTCGCCAGTCGCTCGGGATCGTGCTCGGCGCGAACATCGGAACGACGATCTCGAGCCAGATAATGGCGCTCGACGTCGCCGAGTACGCGCCGGTCGCGCTGGCGGCCGGATTTGCGATGTTCCTAATATTCGAACGTCCGCTGATCGTTCGCACCGGAACCGTGCTCTTCTACTTCGGGCTGATCTTTTTTGGGTTGCTGACGATGGAGAACGCTGTCAAACCGCTCAAGTCCCACCAATACTTTAAGGAAATGATTGCGAGCTTCGAGGATCCGATCCGCGGAGCCGTTGCGGGCGCGGGAATTTCGGCAGTCATACAGAGTTCGTCGGCGACCGTCGCGCTGGCGATTTCACTCGCGAAACAGTCGCTCATCACATTGCCGGCGGCGATCGCCGTTATGCTCGGCGCCGAACTCGGCACCTGCGCCGACACTCTCCTGGCGACGGCGCGTTCGAACCGTCAGGCGCTCAAGACCGGGCTCTTTCATTTCTCGTTCAATCTTTTGACGATCTTTTGCGGTCTGTTGCTGTTCGTGCCGTTCGTCGCGCTCGTCGAATTCGTTTCGAACGGCAGCGAGGTCAAGCGGCAGATCGCCAATGCGCACCTGATGTTCAACGTCCTCGGCGTGCTCGGGTTCGTCGGCCTGATACCGCTCGTCGAAAGGTTTCTGAACTATATCCTGCCGGATAAGGATGTCGGATCCGGCGGGGATCTTCAGGCCGCCTAGCCGTTGTCTCCAACTTATTCCAAAAGTCCGCTTCGCGCGGACTTTCGGCGCTTTGCTATACTCGAAAATATGAAATACACGAGGCTTGGACGGACCGAACTCGATATTTCCGTGATCGGTTTGGGTTGCATGGGAATGTCGGAGTTCTATGGCGAAACGAACGAGGTCGAATCGCTGGCGACTCTCGGGCGCGCGCTCGAACTCGGGTTGAACTTCTTCGATACGGCGGATATGTACGGACCGTATACGAATGAGGAGTTGCTCGCGAAGTTCATCAAAGGACGCCGCGAAAAGGTCGTTGTCGCGACGAAATTCGGCATCGAGCGCGATCCTAACGACTGGACGAAGCGCGGCATCAACGGCCGTCCCGATTATGTCCGCAAGGCTGTCGATGGCAGTCTCAGGCGTCTCGGAACCGACTATATCGATCTTTACTACCAGCACCGCGTCGATCCGGCGGTTCCCGTCGAAGACACGGTCGGCGAGATGTCGCGTCTTGTCGAAGCCGGCAAGGTGCGATTTCTGGGCCTTTCGGAGGCGTCTGCGGCGACCCTGCGGCGCGCGGCGGCCGTCCATTCGATCGCTGCGCTGCAGTCGGAATATTCGATCTGGTCGCGCGACGTTGAGGGCGAAAACCTCGCCGCGTGTGCTGAGCTTGGCGTGACGCTCGTCGCATACTCGCCGCTCGGACGCGGATTTCTGACGGGAAGGTTCACCAAACCGGAGGACCTGGGCGCGGACGATTACCGACACAACACGCCGCGCTTTCAGGACGGCAATTTCGAACGCAACATCGAATTGGCGAAGAAAGTCGCCGAGATCGCGGCGCGCAAGAGCTGCACTCCGGCGCAGCTGGCACTCGCCTGGCTGATGCAGCGCGGCGGGAACGTCGTGCCGATTCCCGGGACGAAAAAGGTCTCGCGGCTCGAGGAAAACCTCGGAGCGCTCAGCGTTGAACTCACGCCGGAGGATTTTGCGGAGATCGAGCCATTGTCGGGCCTTGTTGCCGGGCTTCGTTATCCGGCTGAATATATGAAGGCGGTCAATAATTAAGAATTTATGAACAATCTAACAAAAGGGTACGCGGCCGCGGAGCCGCGCGGGATGTTTGAACTTATCGAATTCGACGCCGGCGAGCTGGGCGACGAACAGGTCGAGATCAAGGTGCATTCGTGCGGAATCTGTCATTCGGATCTGTCGATGCTTAACAACGATTGGGGAATGACGCAATACCCGTTTGTCGGCGGGCACGAGGCGGTCGGCGAGGTGGTCGCGGTCGGCAGATCGGCGAAAGGCGTCGCCGTCGGCGACAAGGTCGGACTCGGCTGGAATTCGGGGAGTTGCAACGCCTGCGAGCAATGCATCAACGGTTATCAGATCAACTGCCGTCAGCTCGAACAAACGATCGTCGCCCGTCGCGGCGGATTCGCGGACCGCGTCCGCTGCAACTGGGAATGGGCCGTAAAGCTCCCGGACTCGCTCGATATGTCGAAGGCCGGTCCGCTTTTTTGCGGCGGCATCACGGTTTTCAATCCGTTCGTTCAGCTCGATATCAAGCCGACGGACAAGGTCGGAGTCGTCGGCATCGGCGGCCTCGGACATCTGGCCCTGCAATTTGCCGACAAATGGGGATGCGAAGTGACGGCGTTCACATCGAACGCTTCGAAGACCGAAGAACTCCGTAAGCTTGGTGCGGACCACGTTGTCGGCACGCGGGACGAAGAGGCGCTGGCGGCGCTCGCCGGCAAGTTCGATATGATCCTCGTGACCGTCAACGTCTCGCTCAACTGGGATCTGTATTTCAACGCGCTGGCACCGAAAGGGCACCTGCACGTTGTCGGCGCGGTCGTCGAGCCGATTCCGGTCGGGGCGTTCTCGTTGATAATGAACCAGAAGAGTTTGAGCGGAACGGCGACCGGAAGCCCCGGCGTGGTCGCGAAAATGCTCGAGTTCTGCGCCCGGCACAATATCGAAACCGTGACGGAAAAGTACCCGATGTCGAAGATCAACGAAGCGTTCGTGCACCTCGAAAGCGGAAATGCCCGATATCGGATCGTCCTTGAAAACGACTTTGCCTGAGCCCAATTTGACAATTGTAACAATGCAAGTTACAATTCACTCGGTTTTGCGGAATAAGGGCGGCGACGTCTATAATAACCGTCATAATTACAGGAGATCATTAAATGGGAAACTTTACTAAAGCAATCAGTGATTCGAACTTTCAAACGGATGTTCTGGGTTCGGACCAGCCGGTGTTGGTGGATTTTTGGGCCGAATGGTGCGGACCGTGCCGCGTTATCGCGCCGACCGTCGATGCGGTCGCGGAAGATTTCGACGGCAAGGCGAAGGTGTTCAAAATGGACGTCGACGAAAACATCAACGTGCCGCAGCGATACGGCATACGAGGCATTCCGACGTTGATCCTTTTCAAGAACGGCGAGGAACAGGAGCGCTATGTCGGCGGTAACATCAGCCGCGAGAAACTTGCCGAGATGATCGGCAAATACGTCTGAAATTATCACCGTAAACTTCACGAATTTCACGGATCGATCGGTTCGTGAAATTCGTGTCGTTTAAGGCGAAGACCCAAAAATGAAAGCAATTGTCGTTACGGAATTCGGTCCACCGGAAGTGATGAAACTGTCCGATGTCGATGTTCCGGCGGTCGGAGAATCGCAGATCCTCGTTGCGGTCAAGGCCGCTGGAGTCAATCCCGTCGACACTTACATCCGCTCCGGGTTGCACGCGATCCGGCCGGCGCTCCCGTTCACGCCGGGAAAGGACGGTGCCGGAATCGTCGAGACCGTCGGTGCGAGCGTGTCCAATTTCAAGTCGGGCGACCGCGTCTATCTCGCGGGAGCGGTGACCGGAACTTACGCCGCGTTTGCGTTATGCGAGGCGTCCCAGGTCCACGCGTTGCCGGACAACGTCAGCTTTGCCGAGGGCGCGGGCGTTTTCGTTCCCTACGCCACCGCGTGGCGCGGACTGTTTGAGAAAGCACGGGCAGGAGCCGGCGAAACGGTCCTGATCCACGGCGCTTCGGGCGGCGTTGGAGTCGCCGCTATCCAATGGGCGAAACACGCCGGGCTGACGGTCGTCGGAACGGCGAGTTCGGACGACGGGAAACGGCTTGCGAAAGAGCAGGGCGCGGACTTTGTATTCGACCACAATTCCGAAGGTTATCTTGATGAAATTCTGGCGGCGACGGGCGGCAAAGGCGTCGATATCGTTCTCGAAATGCTCGCCAACGTCAATCTCGTCAAAGACTTCGAGGTCTTGAAGATGTTCGGCCGGATCGTCGTCATCGGCAACCGCGGCAGTCTTGATTTCAACCCGCGCCTGACGATGGGCAAGGACGCGAGCATTCTCGGGCTGTCGTTGTTCAACGCCCGTCCAGAGACGATGACCGAGATTCACGGCGCGATCTTCGACGGCCTGAAACAGGGATTCCTCAAACCCGTGGTCGGAAAAAGATTGAAACTCGGCAACGCTGCTCAGTCGCATCACGAAGTTATCGAAAACAAGGCTTTCGGCAAGATAGTCCTTGTAAACTGACCGAGGAACGGAACACCGGCTCGACTTCAAAAAATATGGGCGCCGAAAAATACGTTGAGATCATAATGAACGACGAGCTATCGATGATCGCGGCCGAACAGACGATCGTTTACGAAGCCGCAAGGATCGAGAGGCTCTACAAATTTCACGACGGCGCGATGATGCGCTATGAGTGGCAGGATTCCTCGATCGTCGGCGACCGGTTCAACCATCGTTTCTCGCTCGTCGAGCCGCCGTCGCCGAACCCCAACGATCTTCAGCGGGGCGTGGTCCGCATCATCGATCATCCCGCATCGGGTCGCTAGGGAATAAAACCCGAAGCGAACGCAATTCGCATTCGTTATGCGGATCTTCTTGCTGCTAATCATTCTTGGCCTTTCCGCATCCGCTCAGATTCCGTCGATAAATGCCGAGCGGGTGCCCGAGTTGAAAGCCGGATCCGCGGAGTGGCGAGGCTTCGACGTTCAACCTAGCGTTTTTCGCGCGATTCGCGGGCAAACCGTACCTTTTGCGTAATACGGGTTCAAGCTTCCGTCAGTCCGCACGCCGATCCTTAAACTCATCCAACGCCTCGAAAACCTGAAGCGCATATTTTACGTTGCCGAACGGCGCCGAAACCTGGACGCCGGCGATGATGTCGCGGACTTCGTCGAGCGACTCGCGCGCGATCGCAATACCTTCGTCGCGGGCTTCCTCCTTGCCTTTTTCAGACGCCGCCCGCATCCGGTCGAGGATCTCAGGCGTAACGTTCACGCCCGGGACCTCGTTGTGCATGAATTCGGCATTCCGGAAACTGATCAAAGGCCAAATTCCGGCGATGATCGGGATCTTCACGTGTTCGATGCGCTTCAGGAACCTGCGGAGTTGGGCGGTATCGAAGACGGGCTGCGTGATCGCATATTCGGCCCCGGCCTCGACCTTCCATTCGAAGCGCTTGATCTCTTCTTCGAGATTTACGGCTCCCGGATTGACGCCGACGCCGATCGAAAAAGCCGTCGGACGGCCAATCGGGTTGTTGCCGAGGTCGAGGCCGTGATTGAGCTTGTTCACCATATTCGTCAGACCGATGGCATCGATGTCGAAAACCGCGGTCGCGTCCGGATACGGTCCCATCTTCGGCGGGTCGCCGGTGATGATCAGCAAGTTATGCAGATCGAGTGCGGCGGCGCCGAGTAGATCGGACATCATTCCGAGCAGATTCCGGTCGCGGCAGCAGTAATGCAGTACCGCTTCGATCCCGATCTCGCGTTCGACAAGAACTGCCGTCGCCTGCGCGCTCATACGCGTTTGGGCGCGCGGGCCGTCCGGAATATTGACCGCATCAACGCCGGCCACCTTCAATAATTTGATCGACTGCAGGGTCTTCTCGGCGTCGCATCCCTTCGGCGGCAGAACCTCGACCGATGTCACGAACTCGCCGCGGGCAACTTTCCGCGACCAGTTCGAGCGCGCTTCCGGCGCGATGACCTGCACGTCGTCGGGCTTTAGTTCCTTGACCGTCACCGGGTGCTTGACGAAATGATGCGGACGCTGCCGCGGCGAGACCGACCGGATCGCGTCGGCGAGCATTTTGATATGCGCCGGCGTCGTGCCGCAGCAGCCGCCGATAAAACTCGCGCCGACCTGGATGAAGCGTCTCGCAAACTCGGCCATATACTCCGGCGAGCACATATACATCTGCCGTCCTTGGACGTCACGCGGAAGGCCGGCGTTCGGCTGCGCGGAGAGTTTTTTGGCAGTCACCTGACGCATCTTTTCAAGCGCGTTGAGGAACATCGCCGGGCCGACGCTGCAATTCAATCCGATGACGTCCGCGCCCCAGTCGTCGAGCCGCTGCGTGAAGATCTCGGGTGTAGCGCCGAAGACGGTGTTGCCGTCGGTTTGGATGGCGATCTGCGCGACGATCGGCAAATCGCACACCTCCTTGACGGCGAGGATCGCCTGCTGAATCTCCGAGAGGTCCGAAAACGTCTCGAGGACAAAGAGGTCGATCTCGCCTTCGAGCAACGCTTCCGCCTGCTGTTTGAACATTCCGCGCGCTTCTTCAAACGATGTCGGTCCGTACGGTTCGATGCGCAGGCCGAGCGGACCAAGCGTTCCGGCGACATAGACCTTGTCACCCGCCGCTTCACGCGCGATACGCGCCGCGGAAAGATTGATTTCGCGGAGTTGCGAGTCGAGGCCAAACTGCTGCAGTTTGTGATAATTGGCGCTGAAGGTGTTGGTCTGAATGATCTCTGCACCAGCGCGGACATATTCCTCGTGAACGTCGCGGACAAGATCCTTGTTGACGAGATTGAGTTCGTCGTACGAGCGGTTGATGTAGATGCCCTTTTCGTACAGGCGTGTCCCCATTGCGCCGTCAAAAACGTAAATGCCGTCGGATTCGATCAAGTTTCGAAAGTTGCGCATAAGTCTGATTTCCGTTTGGAGTTCCGCCTTCAGGCGGCCTTCGTTCGGAGTTTGGGCCCGCCTCACCGCTGAACTCCAAACAAAAAGCCTCGCCAACAGCGAGACTCGTTTCAAACGTTTCCGAATTAGCTGTTTAGCGGATTATTTAACGTGGTCGCAAGTCGCATTAACTCACCACAAAAAAGTTAACTAGATTCTCCGTTTTGGACCGGCGACTGTCAAGCCGAAACGCGCCGCCAGACCTGGGAGTTCGGGCCAAAAAACAGTTTGTGCCGGCAAACGCCGGGATTACCGATCTTCGACGGTCTCCTCGGTCGGACCCGAGGCGAGATGGCCGAAGAATGCATACCGCGCACTTTTGCCATTGATTTCCAGTCTCCAATGAGAAAAGTCTTCGCTGTTGTCGCAACCGTTTCCGCGACCCTGGAAGATGAGTGAAAAGCCGGTCGGAGCGACGATTCCCGATTTGAAAAAGCCCGATCCGCTCCGGACGCTCCCCTTAAAACGGAACTCCTTGTAGAGCAGCGGACCGCCGGCTCCGACAATCTTGTTGTCGTGAATATCGACTTTGAACTTGGTCATTTGCGTCGGCATCGGCAGGACAAGCGTCCCTTTCTTGCCGCTCTTCGTCACGAAGTTCAGCGTCCAGAAGTTTTTAGTGAACGAACTTACAATATCGAGCGTGTCCGCGACCGCACTCAGATTCTCGTCCGAGAAATCCGGCTTGAGCGCATCGAGGCCTTTGATCGCTTCAAACTCCGCTTCGGTGATGATCAGCTTCGCGTCCTTGTCGAATTTCATCCCTCCGATCACCTCGAGATCATAATCGGCCGGCCGGCCGGTCCAGGTCGAGTATGTTCCGTCCTCGGCACAACAGGCACACGCCAAAGCATTGGCGGGAATCAAGAGAATCGCCGCGAGGGCGAGCGTAAGTAAAAGTTTTGTCATCGATTGCTCCATTACAAGAGTCTCTGTTTTCAGAGCGTAGTTTGTCAATTCGCCGGTTCAGCGCTGGCATATCGGGCAAAAGTAAGTCGAACGCCCGCCTTGGACGATCCGCCGAATCGGGGATTCGCAATCGACGCACGGTTCGTTTTCACGGTCGTAAACGCACCATGACGACTCGAAACCGCCGCCGTAGTAACTGCCGTCGATGTTCTCGGGATCGACATTCAGCGTCGATCCGTGAGCCATCGATTCTGCAAGCACCTCACGGATCATCGTAAAAAGCCGCTCGATCTTCGCTTTTGAGATTTGCGCCGCGCGTCGTCTCGGGTTGATCTTTGCGAGGAACATCGCCTCCGACGCGTAGATGTTTCCGAGGCCAAGAACGCGCGTTTGGTCGAGCAGGATCAGTTTTACGGCGCGATTCGAAGCTTTGAGCACGGCGCGCAGATAATCGGCGTTGAAGTCGTCCGAAAAAGGCTCGGGCGCGAGTTTGCTGAGTTCTTTCGCCTCGTGAATGCGATCGGTTTCGACGATCCGCATATACCCGAAGTGTCTCTGATCCTGAAATACCAGACGGGTTTCGTCGCCGAAATAGAACACGGCATGGGCAAATTTCGGATCGTCGCGATCTGGCCCGAGAAGCATAAATCGGCCGGACATCCGGAGATGAACGATCAAGGTGCGGCCGTTGTCGAGCTCGATCAGGATGTGTTTGCCGCGGCGGTGGACGCGTTCGACCGCTGCGCCCGACAATCGCGCGGCGAATTCCTGCGGCGGATGGTCAGGCGCGAGGCGTTCGCGCCGAAGTTCGGCAGTTTCGAACCGGCGGCCCGCGACGAGTTTTTGGAGCGATCTCGCGACGAGTTCGACCTCAGGAAGTTCGGGCATAAGTCGTCTATTTATTCTCCCAAAACGCCGCGCGCTTTCAAGCCGTCGATAACCCCGACAACTTCGCGGTAAAGTGATGTTTCGGCGCCGTAAGTTACGAGCAGCGTCCAGCCGAGCGCCGCCGGAACCGCCGCCGCAACGACCGAAAATGCAATGTAAAGATCATACTCGTCAGCGCCCGCCGGGCCGTTGATGGCGAGCACGACGAACGAAACGATCCCTCCGGTGATCGCGTAAAGGAAGATCACCCGGCCGCACAGGGCGAACCAGTTTCTTTCCGCGTGAAACCGTTTGAGATCACTCAAATTGAACGCCGAAAAGAAACAGGTAAATCCAAGGGTCCAAAGCGGATAATGCCGAATGGTATAGATCGCCATCGAAATTATCAGGCCGATGACGAAACCGCGAAACACGGCGGTAGCCGACGTTATCAGCAGATAGATCAATTTGTCGGCAATTCGTCTCAAAATTTCAAACCCGCGTATAGTCCGTGAGCAATGTCTTGTCGCCGAGCACGGTTCCCGGGCGAACAGTTACATTTCGGCCGATATGACAACCGCGCCCGACGATCGCGTTGCGGATCTCGACCGATCCCGCGATGCGTGTGTGCGGCCAGATGACTGAGTCCTCGATGATCGAGTGTTCCTCGACATGGACGCCCGCGCCGAGGACCGAATTCAGGATCTTCGCGTTCGGTTTAACGACGCATTCCGGGCCGATGATCGAACTTGAATCGACCACCGCGGCGGTCGCGATATCGGCGTCCGTCGCCCGGTCGATCTCGAAGCCGCTGATCTTGCCGGCAAAATAATCGTGATGCCCCTGAAGATAACTCGCCGGATTTCCGATGTCACGCCAGTATTGTCCGTCGAGAATATATGCGAAAAAGCGTTTGTGACGTTCGAGCAGATCGGGGAAGACGTTGTATTCGAAAGAGTAATTGCGGCCTGCGGGAATCAACTCGAGAACCGTCGGTTCGAGAACGTAAATCCCCGCATTTATTGTATTTGTCGTCAAGTTCGCGAGGTCTTCAGCTTTTGGCTTCTCAAGAAACCGGCGAACATGTTTGTCTTCGTCTGTCTCGACCAAACCATACGCCGACGGATTTTCGACCGGGGCCAGCAGGATCGTCGCGTCGGCGTTGTTTCTTCGGTGGAAATCGATGAGATCGGCGATCGAGACGTCGGTCATCACATCTCCGTTGAGAACGACGGTCGTTTCTCCGGGGTCGGCTGCGAACTTGTATGCGCCGCCCGTACCCATTGGACTCGGTTCGGTGATGTAGCGCAGATTGACCCCGAACTCGGCGCCGCTGCCAAGCACGTGTTCAATCTTGTCGGGCTGATAGCTTAAAGAGAGTGTTATATCCTCAATCCCTGCCCGCCGCAGTATCTCGATCTGGTAAAGGAGAAACGGTTTGTTCAGGAACGGCACGATCGGTTTCGGCGTGTAAACCGTCAGCGGCCTGAGCCGAGTTCCTTTTCCTCCAGCTAAAATTAAAGCCTGCATATAATTCACCGTCCCCGTCAAGCAAATCCGACAAACAAGATTTTAAGGAAAAGGCCTACCAAAACACAAAACGACAAATCAATATTCCGGCATATAAAAACTCACAACATTGTTAAAATTCGTTGACATATTTTGTAATTGCATGCTAGCTTCTTATATGTGGATGGAGCAAAAATTTCATCTGCTATTTTTGTCCCATCAAATGGCGTTAGCGCGCTTGTCCAGGCCGAACAGTTTCTTGCACCAATCTAATCCATAATGAGCTTCGACAAAACAAAAGCGATGCGAAGTGCCGAGCGATTTCTCTCGCAAGGCAAGATTCGCGCGGCGATCACCGAATATAAACGGGTTGTCGAATCCGATCCGAAGGATTTCAGTACCCTGAACACACTCGGGGATCTCTTCGCCAAGGGAAACGAGAACGAGGAGGCGATTGGCTGTTTCAAGCAGGTTGCAGAGCATTACAGCAAACAAGGTTTTGCGCAAAAAGCGATCGCCATCTACAACAAGATCTCACGGCTCGAACCGAACTCGCCCGAGGTTTCGGAAAAACTCGCCCAGCTCTACCAGTCGCGCGGATCATTCGCCGAAGCGAGAAACCATTACGCCTCGCTCGCGGAACAATACCAAAAGAAAGGGAAGAAGGCGGAAGCTCTCGAGATCTGGAAACAGATCGCCAAACTCGATCCGAACAACACCGAGGTCTATATCAAAGTCGCCGAATTCTGCTTGCAGAACGGCCAGAAGGACGAGGCAACGAAGGCGTATACGGAGGCTGGAATTCGTCTGGCGGCGCTTGACCAGATCGAGTCGGCCCTGACCGCGTTCTCGCGCGCGCTGGAGATCCGGCAATACGATCTTGCGGCGCTCAACGGGTACGTCAAGGCCCAGATCAAACTCGGCTTTGCTGAAGACGGCGCCCGCCGCCTTGAAAAGATCCTTGAACAGTCGCCGTACAATCGCGAGATTCTCTATCTTCTCGTCGATTGTCATCTTGAGTCCAAAAATCTCGCGGCGGCCGAAGAAGCGGTCATTCGGCTCGTCGAGCAAGAGCCCGCCAACTATCCGAAATTCATCGATCTTGTCGAACTCTACATCGACGAGGGCGAACTGGTCTCGGCCGCGAGAATTCTTTCGATGTCATCGGAACATATGCTTGTCGGGGGCAAGCACGATGAGTTCTTCCGCTGGGCAAATGAGATCGCGGTGCGTGACCCCGAACAGATCGACGCGCTGCGCCTGCTGGTTCGCTACCACGGCTGGCAGCGCGATGAAAAAGCTCTCCGCGACGCGCTTGAACGCCTCGCTGAGGTTGCCCGGTTGAACGATGAATTGGACGACGAAAAGTACGCGCTGAGTCAACTGGTAATGATCGTTCCTCACGAAATAGGCTATGCCAAGCGTTTGCAGGAAATTAAGATCGAACAGGGCGATTTCTCGGTTTCGGAGCCCGCGGCCCCGGTCATTCCCCCGATGCGCGAACCCGCTCCGCAGTTTTCGAGTTTCCAGCCCCTGAACGAATTTGAGACGGCGGAGGGCCCGGTCCCGCCCGCTGCGATCGCGGAATTTACAGGCGAACCGGCGTTGGCCTCGGAGTTCGAGACATTCTATGCCGGCAGCAACGGTCACTCGAACCGATTATCGCCGAACTCCGAACCGACTTTCAAAGTCCTCGAGAGCGACGTTATTCCGGATTTTGAAGAAGGTGAATCGGTTCACTTCGCGTCGGTCGAAGAACTGGGTTCGGTCGACGTCAGGGAATTGAGTCCCGGGGACGAGTTGCGGCTTTCGCAGGAAACCGAAAGCGTCGAATTTTATATCGCCCAAGGCTACCATGAACTCGCGGACCGGAGTATCAGTCTGCTCGAATCCGACTTCGGCCCGATTCCAGCGATCGTTGCCCTTCGCGAGGCTCTGGAGCGATCATCGACTGCGCCGGAGGGTGAAGATACGGTCGAAATCGAAGATGCCCCGAACGAAGCGGAATACGAACCGTTTGCGGAGGAGGTTGCCGAGAAACCGGTAGCCGCGTCAGTTCCCGAGCCGCTTTTTGGATCGAATGGAACCGCAGACTTCCTTGATGAGTTTCGCGCCGAGCTTGGCCTCAACGAGACCGGGCCAGCGGTCGACGACGATTTCGATACGGTCTTTCATACCGCCGTCGCCTATAAAGAAATGGGTCTTCTGGAAGATTCGATTCGCGGATTTCAGGACGCCGTGAATCGCGTCCGGCCCGACGATGGAACGCGGCGGTTCTTCCAAAGCTGCATCCTTCTCGGCCATTGCTTTATGGACAAAGGAATGCCGAATCTGGCGATAATGTGGTACAAACGTTCGCAGGAAACTCCAGGCCTGACCACCGACGAGAATCAAGCGATGCTCTACGAGATCGGCAATGCATATGATGTCGCCGGCGATCAGATGAGTGCGGTCGAATACTTCGAGCAGATCTACGCGCTCGACGTCGATTACCGGGACGTCTCGAGACGTTTGACGGAACTTCACGTACGCGATCACGCGTAACGCTGCGAAGTTTGTTTCTGAATTCGGATTGAAGTTATACTTAACGGTATGGTTGCGAAACTTACCGTTATTTTTTTGATTTTGCTCTGCTTCCTGATGGGAATGTTTCTCACCTTGCTGCCCTGGTTCCGTCTTAACGGATTCGGAGAATGGGGCGACAACTACCTTCTCGCATTCGTCTCGGAGAAAGCTGGACTTCCGCTTCTCAGAAGCGCGGTTTCGTCGAATTGGGTGCGGGGCGCCGTGACCGGACTCGGCGTCCTGAATCTCTTCATCGCTTTCTGGGAGATCGCGCATTTCAAGGAAAGCGTCGCGAGGCTTGAAGGCGAAGACTGGGACCGCACGGATTGAAAAAGACCGGGTCACGGCCGATGGATGACGCTGTTCGGACCGGAAGCGGTAACGACGGGCAACGCCTGAGGGATGAGCGATGATTCAAAACCGAATATGCGCCGACGGCCTCTGATCTATCTCATTTCCGACGGCTCGATGACCGCGGACAATTTTCCTTTCAAATCCCTTGAACTCTTGATCACGATCAAATCCGCCGTTCGAAACGCGATCTCTTTTGTCCAGATTCGCGAAAAACAACTTTCCGCCCGATTGCTGTTCGAACTGACCGAAAACGCGGTCCGAATTACACAGAACTCAAATACGAAACTACTCGTCAACGACCGCGCGGACGTTGCGCTGGCGGCGCGTGCGGACGGCGTCCATTTGACATCAGGCTCGGTTTCCGCAAGAACGATCCGGTCGGTATTTCCGCCGGGATTTGTTATCGGCGTTTCGACGCATTCGATCGCGGAAGCAGAGATCGCCAAGGCCGACGGTGCCGATTTCATTGTTTTCGGACCTGTTTTTGCGGTGCCCGGAAAAAGCGCGCCGGTCGGCCTTGGCGCTCTGCGGACCGTTCACGACGCCTGCGCTCCGATGCCGGTTCTCGGACTCGGCGGGATCGACGAAACGAACTATAATGAGGTCCTCGGCGTCGCCGACGGGTTGGCTGCGATACGGTTTCTCAACAACGGGAAGAATCTTCGGCTCGTACAAAATCGATGAAATCCAAAATCCAAGATCCAAAATCCAAAATCGCTCTTTCGATCGCCGGTCTCGATCCGTCGGGCGGCGCCGGGATCGTCGCCGATCTCAAGACATTTGCCGCATTCGGCTGTTATGGCGCGGCGGCGCTGACGTCGGTGACGTTTCAGAACACGCAGGGAGTTTTCGGCGCCGAGCACCAGACGGCTGAGTCCGTCCGTCGGCAGGTCGCGCCGATCTTCGACGATTTCGGGGTCGACGCGGTCAAGACCGGAATGCTCCCGACGCGCGGGATCATTGAAGAGATCGCGTCGATGGCCTCGGAATTCCGATTCGAGAATTTCGTCGTCGATCCCGTCGTGCGTTCGACCTCGGGCTTTGACCTGATCGACGATGCCGCGCTTGGATCATTGATCAAAAAGCTGTTTCCTCTCGCGACGGTGATCACTCCGAACGCGGGCGAGGCGGAGCGCATCGCGGGTTTTCCAATTAAGACTCACGACGATCTTGTCCGCGCGGCGAAAAGGATGCACGAATTCGGCGCGCGCGCTGTCCTCATCAAGGGCGGACACCTGGATTTTGGATTTGGGATTGGGGATTTTGGATTTCGGGAATCGACTGCAAGCGCTGATGTTGGTCGACGAACGGCGGTCGATTTTCTATTCATCGACGGCGTCGAACATCGGTTTGAGGCCGATTTCGTCGAAACAACGGCGACTCACGGAACGGGCTGTACGCTTGCGGCCGCGATCGCGGCGGGACTGGCGAACGGCAACTCGCTCAACGAGGCTGTCGACGCGGCGAAACGCTATGTCAACGCCGCCATTCGAACGGCACCGATGATCGGCAAGGGAAACTCGCCCGTGAACCATCTGATTTCGGATTGGTGACCTCGTCCCGGATTCCTTGGGCGGGCATTTCCGGCGTTAACCGGCCGATCACCATGCGCCGGCCGCCTGAAGGCGGGACTCCGAACCTTAGTGCTTGAAATGCCTGATACCCGTAAACGCCATCGCGATGTTGTGTTCGGCGGCGGCGGCGATCGATTCTTCGTCGCGGAGCGATCCGCCGGGCTGGATGATCGCCGCGACGCCGTATGCTGCGGCTTCGTCGACATTGTCGCGGAACGGGAAGAACGCGTCGGACGCGACGACCGATCCCTTGAGATCGAGCCCGAACCGTTCAGCGCGGACGGCGGCGATTCTTACCGAATCGACGCGGTTCATCTGACCTGCGCCGACTCCGAGCGTCTGTTCGCCGTTGGCAAAGACGATCGCGTTCGATTTCACGTGTTTGCAGACCTTCCAGGCGAAAAGCATCGCCCGGACCTCGTCGTCCGTCGGCTTGCGGGTCGTCACAAAGTTTAGTTCCGCCGCCGTTACCCGGCGAAGATCCTTGTCCTGCGCGAGAAATCCGCCCGAGATCTGCTTGAATTCGGGTCCGCGTTCCGACGTCGCTTTCTCTATTCGGATCACGCGCTGGTTCTTTTTTCTGCTCAGGATCTCAAGCGCTTCGTCGGTAAATTCCGAAGCGATGACCACTTCGGTAAAGACTTCATTGATCGCCGCCGCCGTTTCGCCGTCGATCACGCAATTTGCGGCGACTATTCCCCCGAACGCCGAAACCGGATCGGTTGCAAGCGCGCGTTTGTATGCTTCGAGACAAGTCGCGCCCGTCCCGACGCCCGACGGGTTGGTGTGTTTGATGATCGCCACCGCCGTCCCTTCGAATTCGTTGACGAGGTTCCACGCAGCATCCGCATCGACGTAATTGTTGAACGACATCTCCTTCCCGTGAAGCTGCTCGGCCCCGGCGATCCCTCCGCCCTGACCGCTCCGGTAAAGCGCCGCGTTCTGATGCGGATTCTCGCCGTAACGCAGGTCGGTGACCTTTTCGATCTCGATCAGTTCGAACTCGGAAAATCCGTCAGGTTCGGCGTCGATGTCCTCGTCTTCAGGCTCAAAAAACATCAGGTTCTTCAACGGATTCAGCGGTTCGAGGAACTCGAGGTCCGCATCTTCAAGCTGACCCGCGAGGAAGCGCGAGATCGCCAGATCGTAGCTCGCCGTCCGCGTGTACGCTAGCACGGCAAGGCGCCGGCGCGTCGCCAGCGAAAGACTGCCGTCGTTCGCGGTCATTTCGGCGATTATGCCTTGATAGAGCTCCGAATCGGTGACGACCGCGACGTCGCGCCAGTTCTTGGACGCCGAACGGATCATCGCCGGACCGCCGATGTCGATATTCTCGACCGCATCCTCAAGCGTCACGTCGTCCTGCGCGACCGTTTTTTCAAACGGGTAGAGGTTGACGCAAACAAGATCGATCGGATCGATCCCGTGTTCGCTCATCGCACGGACGTGTTCGTCGTTGTCGCGCAGGGCGAGGAATCCGCCGTGGATCTTCGGATGAAGCGTCTTGACGCGTCCGTCCATCATTTCGGGGAAACCGGTAACGTCGGAGACCTCAGTGACGTCAATTCCGGCCGTGCGCAACGCCGCCGCCGTTCCGCCGGTCGAGATTATCTTCACCCCGAACCCGCTAAGCGCCGAGGCAAAGTCAACAAGTCCGGTCTTGTCCGAAACGCTGATCAGCACACGTTCGATTCTTTTGAGTTCACTCATATCAACTCTTGCAAAAAAGTCCGCGATTTGCGATTGAACCAATGAAAAAGCGGCCCCGGAAGACCGCCTTTTTTGAAGCCAAAACTATAAACAACCCGAAATCCGGCCGTTGCTCGTGACGATTACAGCCAACAGGGATTTCTCAAGTCGAGCCATCGCCTAAAGCATGAACCGCCCTAAAAAGAGGAGGCTCAGCAAAAAAGCCAAAGTGTAGATAACAATTTTGATAAGACTCATAAAATTCTCTATCCTAACAATTTGAAGCGAGCCAACAATGGTTACGAACCGAACTCTATTTTAGTTCCGCGATTAATTTGATGTCAAAACCGCTCAAACCGATTCTCTGCTTGTCGATCGTTTTCGCTCAGATTTTACAACTTCTTAACATAACGGGCGCGCAAACGACCGAGATTCGGGTCTCGCTCGACGGTTCGGCGGCGCGGATTGACGGAAAACTCGCAGGCGGCGAGTCCGGTTTTCGCAATTTTGCGCTCGCGGACTCGAGTGCCGGTCTGTTCGGACTTGCCGCGCGCCATTCGAAAATTGAATTGAACGGGCCAAACGGGGATCCGATGAAATACCGGGTTCTTGCGCCCGGAGAGTTGCTCGCGGATTCGGACTTTTACGCGTTTAAGTACCGAACCGAGCTCAGTCCTCTTTCGGAAGCGGCGATGGGACACGCTTCCTGGTTCGCCGGCGGCAGGGGGTTGCTGATGGGATCCGATCTGCTGCCGCGGTTTGACCGGCAATTGCCGACGGTCGTGACCTTTGACCTTCCGGCCGGAATGAAGATCGTATCGTCGGAGAAAGATCGCGGAGTCAGCACGTTCATCATCGAAAATCAGGAAAACGCGATCTTTTTGGTCGGTGACGGGTTTCGGTCCAGAGAACTGCCCGGCCGGACGGGACAGGTCGTCCTCGACGGGGAGTTCAGATTCTCGGATGACGAGGCGTCCCGTATGACCGACGAAATACTCGGATCCTACCGCGACGTTTTCGGTTCCGGGCCGGAGGGGCGGGTGACGGCGTTGATCGTCCGCTATCCGCAAGGAACTCGATTCGGACGTTGGGAGGCCGAAACGCGCGGCAGCACCGCACTCATCGTAACGGCGGATATGCCTTTTTCGACCCAATCAGTGCAAAAACTCCACGAGCAGTTGCGGCACGAGTTATTCCATCTCTGGATTCCGAACGGTGTTGCGCTGTCAGGCAATTACGACTGGTTTTACGAGGGCTTTGCTCTTTACCAATCGCTGCGGACCGCAGTAGCGCTCAACCGCATCAGGTTCGAGGATTTTCTCGACACGCTCGCCCGGGCACACGACGCGGACGCGTCGCTCCGATCGCGGAAGTCGCTGATCGACGCCTCGCGCGACCGCTGGAACGGCGCGAACACTCAAGTCTATGCGCGTGGGATGCTTGTTGCCTTTCTGATAGACATCGCCCTGCTTTCCAATTCAAAGGGAAAGGACTCGGTTGCGCGCATCTTTCAGGAGATCTACACGGAACATCGGCTCGGGAAACAGCCCGAGGACGGTAATACGGCGATTCTCCGCCGGTTTGAAAGCGATCCGACGATTCGCGAGATCACGGAAAAGTATATTCGCGGCGCTGAAATGCTCGAATGGCAAACCCCGCTCGCCGCGATCGGCATCGAATCGCGGACCGATCTCTCCGGGACGAAGCTGACGGTGAAGACCAAGCCGTCGGGGCGGCAAAAGGATTTATTGAATAAGTTGGGTTATAATAGCTGGCGAAATTTGTTGAAGTCAAAGAAATGAATTTAAGGCAATTATTTACATCGGCAATTTTGTTGACGGCCGCCGTTTCGCTTTCCGGCTGCGGCTGGATCGGCGGCGCGTTCAACAGCGTCGCGACGGTCGTCGGGATCAATGATACGGGCACGGTTATCGCGAAAAAAGCTCAAATACGGACATCGTATGCGGTTGTTGCGTCGGATCTTCTGGAGGTCAAGCGCGGCGACCAACTGGACATTATCGACCAGGTCGATTTCGAGAAAACACTCTGGTACCGGGTTCGCGCTCGCGACGAGGATCAAACGGAGGGTTGGATCGAAGCGCAAAATCTCATCACCGGCGATGTTCTCGAAAAGACCCGGAAACTGAGCGAAGAAGACAAGGACGGCCAGCCGCAGGCGAACGGTCTGCTGCGCGCGAAGTCGAATTTGAGACTGTCGCCCGAGATGCGCGACGACAACGTGATCCTCAAACTCGACAACGGCTCGACGTTCGAGATCATGACGTGGAAGTTCGTCCCGAAAGCACAGGACGCGTCGAACGTCGACGACTCGGCGAAGAAGGATTCGAAACAACAGAAGCCAAAGTCGCGAAGCGCCGAACTTGAGGCCGCGAAGGAAGCGAACGAGCCGGAGAAACTCGATGAGAAGTACGATGTTTGGTACAAGGTCCGCCTCGACCCGTCGGTCTCGCCGGCGCCGGCCGGCTGGCTTTTCGGCCGCCAGGTCGAACTTCAGGTGCCCAACGACATCGTTTTTTATCAGCAAAACAATAAGAAGTTCGTCACCTGGCAGCGAATTGACGCGATCGATACATCGCTCAAAGACGAAGCGAAAACGGCGAAACCGAGCAGTTGGATCATCCTGTCGCGAACGAACACGGTCAAGGCGATCGACGGCAAGGAGCCGGATTTCGACGGTGCCCTGTTGCTCGGCTATGACAAGTACGATCAGACGCACTACCGGATCTACCCGTTGATCGGCGAGATCTGGGGCGAACTTCCGCTCAAGGTCGAAGGGACGAACGACAACCGGACGTTCACGCTGCGCCTGCGCAACAACACCAGCGGACAGATCGAAGAAAAGCGGTTCACGGTCTATTTCGACAAGACGCGCTACAAACTTCGTCTGCCGGACGACATCGCAAACTACGAGACCACAAAAGGGAAGTGATGCGACCGGAGCGCAATCTCCCCGCGTACGATGAGCGCGAACGTTGAACAAAAAACGGTCTTTGTTAACGATGCCGTTGGGGGGCTCGGCCCTGTTTTTTCGTTATGATAGACGACCTCGACAGTCCTTTCGGCGACATCGTTGATCTCGAAATCACGGATTCGCTCGACCTCCACGCATTCGCGCCGCGCGACGTCAGGGCCGTGACCGAAGCCTACCTTGAAGAAGCCAGGAAAAAAGGCTTCAAACTGGTTAGAATAATTCACGGGAAGGGAATCGGCGTTCAGCGGGAAACCGTTCGCAAGGTTTTGGAAAATACGACGTTCGTAAAGTCGTTCAAAACTGCCGACGAATTTTCCGGCAGCTGGGGGCGACAATAGCGATCCTGGAGACTTGAACGGTCTAGATTCCGGAATTGGGATTTCGGCGTTGGGATTTGCGCCGCTCAATGCGGCTTGCCGCCCGGATGTGCGGAAAGGCCGCATTTCCGTTCAACGTTCCCGGGTTCCTGCGGCTTTGCCGTACCCGAGATCGGCGGCGCAGCCGCCTTGACCAAGATGTGGCTTCCGAAAAGGCTGAGCCTTTCCGCACATCCGGGCCAAGCCGCAAGCAACTCAACGAAATCAGCGGGTTTTTCAAACCTTCCGAGATTGGATTCCGGGGATTCCTGTTTTTGGAACTCCCTTGGAATCCCTGGAATCCCCGAAATCTCGCCTAGCATTACTTGCCAATGTTTCCGACTTCTTCTTGAAGCTTTCCGAGCGATTTGTTTGTCGGGTCAAGAGCCTCGACCTTGGCAAGCGTTGCCTTGGCGTTCGCCGCGTCGCCCTTCTTTGTATATGCCACGGTCAGGTTCTGAAGCGTTTGCAGATGCTTGGGATCGAGTTCGAGCGATTTGTTGAATTCCTGTATCGCGCGATCGTAATTCGGCGTCTTGCGGAGTACGTATGTCAGCCCGAGATCGGTCCGGATGCTGATATCGTTCGGTTTGATCGCAAGCGCCTTTGTGTACCAAGTCTCGGCGGCGTCGTAATCCTCCGAATCAAACTTGATGTTTCCCATCATCGCCAGCGGATCCGTCTCGCCGGGCTTTAACTTGATGGCCCGATTCAGGATCTGGATCGCTTCCTCAAGCTTGTTGATCTGATAGTAAAAGCCGGCGGCCTTCAATTGCGCGTCATAGTTGTCGGGTTCGGCTTTCGCCTTTTGGATCGCTTGCTGAACCTCCGGGATGTTCTCCATCTGCGCGGCCGTCGGATTGTTTCCCGTGATGTCGGGATGCCCTTCCGGCATATTTGCATTCTGGTTCATCTCCGAAACCGGCGTCTGCGCTGACGTCGTCGTCGATCCACGATTGACCGAATTCGCAAACATAAAGCCGATCACGAGACCGGCGACCAATCCGATAAATCCGATTAAAATGTTTTCCTTGTTCATATAAATTCTCAGCCTCGGCTTCGACTTTGCACGAGCGATTTCGCCGGGCGTTGCGTGATCTAGTTACCCCTAAAGTATGCGCAGAGTGATCGGCGAATTGCAATTGCACCGAGTTTGCAACCTGCGCCGATTCATCAAGCAATAAATATGCCGCGCGTGACGAAACCGTCGCGCGCGGCACTCGATTCAGCCGATGGCCGTCCGAGTTATTGGACGAACGCGCCCGCGACCGGCCGGTCGCTGGCGAGCCCAAAGTTGCCGACACTCAGGTTTGACGTGCTGCTCAAACGAATGTACCAGACACCATCGCGATAAATCGCCGCGTCGGTTTTTCCGTCGCCGTCATAGTCGGCCGGGACGGGAACATCGGTCGCGAGCCCCCAGTTGTAGTACGCAGGCTGACTGTTCGAACTCTGCTTGACGTACCATATGCCGGAGCGAAAGACCGCCAGATCCGTCTTCGAATCGCCGTCGTAGTCGGCGCAGACGAATTTGTCGCCGGCGATGCCCCAATTGTCGACCTTGAGCGCGCCGGTCGAGCTGAGCCGAATGAACCAACTCTGGCTCGACGGTCGGAAGATCGCCGGATCGTTCTTGCCGTCACCGTCGAAGTCGCCGCGGATCGGCTTGTCGCTGGCCTGTCCCCACTGTACATAAGTAGTCGCTCCGGACGGGTTGTTAAGGCTTCCGCGATAATAAAAGTAGCTCTGCGAACCGACTGCGGTGTTACGGAAAACCGAAGGATCGGCTTTGCCGTCGCCGTCCCAGTCCGCCACGGTTACCGGCGTGTCGCCGGTTTGACCAAAAGCCTCGATGCGCAGGACCGAGTTGGACGATTGCAGGATGTAGAAGGCCGCTTCGTTTGCCGGAGCTTCGCGCCACACTGCGAGGTCGGCCTTGTCGTCACCGTCGAAATCCGCCGGCGTGATGACGTCGGTGGCGATTCCGAGTTGCATCGCATTGAAGCCCGCCGTCGAGCGGTTCATGTACCAGACTCCTGTTGAAGGCCGGAAGACGCTTTGATCGGCCTTTCCGTCGCCGTCGAAGTCCGAAAATCCGTGATGGATCACGACTGCCTGCTGCGGCGTGACCACTGCGGATGTCGTGATCGTGCGGTCACCGCCTTCGGAGCCGTCATTGTCGCCTTGAATTCCGGCGGCGTAGAACGTTACATTGCCGACGTCGGTCGCGGGAGCGGTCCAGCTAAACGTCCATACCGCCCCGCCGGTCTGCGTCGGATATGTTCCCGCGAGGGTCTGCGTGACATAGCTTTTCGTCGATGCGACCCTGACCCTCGTGTTCGTGGTCGTGTTTGCAACCGTACCGGCCATTGCCGTTCCGGCCAACGGGATTACCTCGAATCCCCAGTTCCTTCGACTGGTATCGGTGGTCGAGTGCTGTATCTGGATCTGGTAGGTTTGCCCCGGAACATAAGTCGGCGGCGCAATGACCGAAAACGTCCCGGCCCCGGAATTTTGGCTGTGGCAAGAGGTGCAGCTCGATTCGCCGGGCGCGCCGGTACGCCCGGTCGGAGCGCCGCCTTCAGAGGCGTTTGCCGGAACCGAAAAATCCGGACTGAAGCTGATCGCGGCGACTGCGGCCGCGACGAATGAAACAACGAAAAATAACTTAACGCTTTTTGTACTGAATAACATCACTTATCGTCCTCCTACAGACTCTTGTACTTCGCAAGTCCTTCAACACGCGGAGTGAACGCGCGCCGATTGCGATTGTTTGACCGCCGAGGGTAACGGATAGCCATATCAACGTTCGTTTTGATCGATCCCAAACGATCGGTCGAAAACGAAATTACTTAAGCAGCGTTAACAGTCCAGGGGAATTTGATCGTGCCGTGGCCAGATCACACTGTTGCCGGGGGTGCTTGGTCGGGGATCGATCCGGTTTGATCGGTTGTTCCAAAGCCGACAATTAAAGAGGTAAGTGGCAATAAGCGTGCCCCGGATCGCGCCGGTGCCGCAGATGAGCTGAAAAATTTGAAAAAGCGCCTTAGAGACCTTGAGAAAACGGGGGTACGGCATCGCAGTTTAACGACGTTAAACCTATTGAATGGGGGGTTTTACGTGAGTGCCGCGGCCGTTCGAAAATAGCGTGAAATTAATTTCTACGTTCCCGGCGACACGTCGAGTGGGAAAAATCACCCTTCAAAACCGCGATAAACGACTGCGTTTAAGCGTAAAGGTGCGAATTTTTTCGCGGTCGCCCGATTATGAATTCGAGATCGAATGGACGAGACGTTGAAACCCGGATTCGAATCCTTCATCCCCGCGATTCGTGTTTCCGCCGATAGTCACGCGGCAATTCGAATCGGACGATTGTTCAACCGCGCACCAGACGCGTTGGTGCGAAAACAAGAAAACGAAGGCGAGCGATGCCGCCAGAAAGACGAAGCCGGCGTAGACGATCGGCGAACCCGGATCGCGGCGGACGAGAAGCAGGTGCCGGTCGGAGACCTTCTCGAAGTCGAGCAGACGAACCGTCACCCCGCCAAATGAGCTGATGTTTGC
Source organism: Pyrinomonadaceae bacterium (assembly GCA_041752475.1). GTDB lineage: Bacteria > Acidobacteriota > Blastocatellia > Pyrinomonadales > Pyrinomonadaceae > JAFDVJ01. The sequence goes on from JBGSWK010000008.1 coordinate 69,231, forward strand.
CCGGTCGCCCGGCTGATTGTCGCGGAAGGCGATGATCGTCCGACGTTCGCCGTCGGACGTTGTCGCCTCGAGCGTCGCCGCCGGATTTCGATAGTCGACGGAGTTTTCGTTCGGATTTTCCCGGGTCAGACTGAGGTTGGCGCGGAAGTCGACAAAACGCAGCCGGACGCCGTTGGGCAGTTCCGCCGTTTCGTCGCGACCGAGCCGAACGGTCTCGCTTCCGCCGTTCGCCAGATCAACAGCGATAACGACCGAGCGCGCCTTCCCGATCGGCAGAAAGCTCGAATGAAAGATGCGGTAGCCCCGGTAGTCGAACGGCCGGTTCAGTTGGACGACGGCGGGAGTTGTCCCGTTTTCGTCGGAGATCTCGAGTTTCGTTATCCAGTCGATCGAATTTGCGGACTCGAGCGGTCCCTTCGGGTCGATCAATCTTTGCTCGAGATCGACGCACTTGACCTTGAACGGAAGCCGTCGGTATGAGACAGTCGACAGATTTTCGCGAAAGACGATCTCGTTTATTTGCGCCGAGGTCTCGCCGGCGGCGATCGGCATCTGGCCCGAAAAACTGAATTGCGCAGTTACGAATCCGCCGGCGAGAATCGTCAGTAGCGCCGCATGGACGAGGTATGCGCCAAGGCGGTTCCAGCGTCCGGATTCGGCAAAAATCGAAATGCGGCCGCCGCTTTCCGTCGTCGCTAGCCGCCGCCATCCGAGTTTTCGACAGGCCGCCGCGACCGTGTCGGCGACATCTTCTTTGCAACCCGGCATCTCGATTTGGGTCGCCCGTCCCTGCGCGCGGATCCACTTCTGCGACGGCCGCAGATTGGGACGGGTGATCAGTTTCCAGGTCGCCGGGAAGCGTTCGATCGAAGCGCCGATGATGTTCAGCGCCAGCAGGCAGAGAAGCGCGTTGAAATACCACGTCGAGTAAATGTCGAAAAGACCGAGAGCGTTGTACAATGTTTGCCGGAACGGTCCGAGCGCGGAGTAGTAAACGGCGAATCCGGGAATGTTATACTGGGTTACGAGCATCCCGACGACGCTTGTTAAGATCAGCAAAATCAACAAGATGATGCCGAATTTCACGGAGCTGAGAAAGTCGATCGAGCGCGAAAATGCCGAAAGTTCACCGGACTGTGCCGTGCGCGCTCCGGCTCTTTCTTCTTCTGTTGACGACATCGATTTTTTCCGGTCTCGGGCAGTTTCAGGCCGATTGTTTTGACGGTGTGTGACAACAATCACATTCTTTTAGACGGCAGGAATTGTAGCATTTCGGTAAGCTTAATTCCATCATTTCGATGACCAAACAAAACGGCAAAAGATTTCAGGGAATACGCCTCGCGGTCGTGATCGCGTTTGGTTTTGTGTCGTTCGGCAGTTTCTTTTTTCCGCAGTTCACGGGCTTGACGAATGCGTTCGACGCGGCGCCGACGCCGACCCCGAGACGCAAAAAACCCCGGACCGCGCCGACCGCTAGTCCGGTGCCGACACCTGATCCGGAACTGGCGCGTTTTGCCGATTTCAAACACGGGATCCATCTGGATATGGAGCTTCAATGTTCGCAGTGCCACAAGGTGCCGACGGCGAACTGGGACAAGGTTCGGGCGAAGGATGCCGCATTTCCGGACGTGACCGATTTTCCGAAGCACGATTCGTGTCTTGATTGCCATCGTGAGCAGTTTTTCACCGGCAAACCGCCGGCGATCTGCAGCAACTGCCACGTCAATCCGGGCCCCGGCGACAGCACGCGGTTTCCGTTTCCGAATCCGCGCGAGATCTTCGATGCGACGCCGCGCGGCAAGACGAGCGAATCCGATTTCAAGGTTGCGTTCCCGCACGACAAGCACGTCGAAATAGTCAGTCGCAATCGCCCGCTGAAAAACGGAAATGACGCGTTGTTCGTCAACGCGCGGATGGCTTCGAACGAGGACAGCTGCAAGGTTTGTCATTCGACCTACAAGCCGCAGGGCGGCGACAAAGAGGAGTATTTTTCGACTCCGCCGAAGGATCTCGGAGATGCGTACTGGCTGAAAAAAGGCGCCTTCAAGTCAGCTCCGATCGGACACACGACCTGTTTCACGTGTCATTCGGCGGATACCGGCATCGCTCCGACTCCGACAGACTGCGGTACGTGCCACAAGGTGAAACAGCCATTGCCGGCGACCGATTTCAGCCCGGAACTCTCCGCGAAGATCGGCGTTGACGACAAGATCATGCTCCTGGCGTGGAAACGCAGGACATCGGCCGGCGCGTTCCGCCACGAATGGGATAGTCACGCCGAACTCGACTGCGCGACCTGTCACAACGTAATGACTTTGAACACCGCCGACATCAAGACGAAAAAAGTTCCGGTGATGTCGTGCGCGCCGTGTCACATAACGGCCACCTCCGACGATGGCGGAGTTTTGAACTCCGAGATCGACGCCAAGAAGAAGGATCCGAAGTTCTCGTGCGTGAAATGCCACATAACATTTGGCAAGTCGCCGGTTCCGGAATCGCATTTCAAGGCCGTCGTCGAAGCCGGGAAGTGAAACAAATTAAACAAGATGACGCCGGAGTCCAAAATTCGAACGACCAAGATCAGACGCGCAGACATCCTGCGTGGCGCGGTTTTGCTGACCTTTATTCTCATCCTCTGCGGATACTTCGTTTCCTCGTGTTCGAAAAAGCCCGAGGTCGAGGAGGGGCCGCTCACGCCTTTGATCGAGGAACAGACGATCTCGAACGCGATGGAGAACGTCGATTTTACGAAATTCGCTCACGACAGCAGCCGTCACAAGGACCTGCCGTGCCTGCTTTGCCACCAGCGCAATGACGATTCGACGAAGATCGGTTTCGCGCCGCACGTTTCCTGTGCCGGCTGTCATACGCAGCAATTCGAGGACAAATCGCATCCGATCTGCGTCATTTGCCACGAGGAGCAGGGCTCGCCAAAGCTCAAGCCGTTTCCTCCGATTCGCAGTTTCAAGGTGAATTTCGACCACAAAGCGCATTTGATTCAGGCAAATTGCGCGACGTGCCACAAGCCGCAGGGAACCGGAATGAGCGTTCCGGCGGCCGCCAGCGACGCGCATGCGACGTGTTTTCAGTGCCATTCGGCGGCGAAGACGGTCGGCGAAAACAACATCGGCCGGTGTTCGACCTGCCACGAACTCGGACCGCGGAATCCTTTCAGCGATTCAACCGCGACGATCGGGTTCAATTTCGATCACGGAAAGCACGGAAAGCTCGATTGCAAGAGCTGCCACAATCCGCAGGCCGGCAGCGGGATGTCGGTGATCAACGTCGCGATGCACGCCGGTGCCTCAAACAGTTGCGCAACGTGTCATAACGGCTCGCGCGCGTTCGGTGCGAACAATTTCTCGAACTGCCGGCAGTGCCACTCGGAAATGAACGGTGCGAAGACCGTCGGCATCAAGTTCAGCCACGAGACGCACGCCAAGACGAACTGTTCGAGTTGTCACAAGCCGGCCGGAAAGACCGGGAACTTTGTCGTTCCCGACGGGCAAGCGGCGCACAACACCTGTTTCCAGTGCCATTCGCCGAACAAGGGCGGCGGAAGTTTCACCAGCGGCAAGTGTTTCACCTGTCACCAGATCGGCAGTACAAACTCGATCACCGCATCGTCGCCGGTGATTCCGGGGAATTTTGCCCACACGAAGCACAGTTTTATGGAGTGCGATTCGTGCCACTCTCCCGCCGGAGCCAAGATGAACGCGCCCCTTGCGCTGATGCACAAGGCGCCGAAGTCCGGAACGAACTGTGCGACCTGCCATAATAACGAGATGGCGTTCGGCGAGGATTTCACAAACTGCAAACGCTGTCACGTCGATAACAGATTCACTAAATAGAGATTTGGGATTCCGGAATCAAGAATCAAGATTAAAGATTCCAGTCAGTACCATCTGCGGTAGAGGCTTTGTCAAAACGCGCAGCTTTGTGTTCTGGCTTAGAATTGGAGAGTCAGTGATCGGTATTCATTAGAGATCAAGATTCGGCTTTTCAGCGTGTGTAACACGCGCCAGGACGATAGCACCACGTGAAGCGAAGCGGAACGTGGTGGTCGGCACGCCCGAAACGAGCGTGTGTAACACGCGTAACTATGGCTTTTGCAACATGTTACGCGTGTTGTGCACGATCTGTGCGGATATCGCGAGCCACCCCATCCCTTCTGTCACCATCTTCGATGGCTAGGGAAGGCCTTGCAACCGCCGAGACCCCGCTAAGAGTGAGTTTTGACAAGGGCTCTGAAGCTCGTGGCAATGCAAAAGCACCTTGAACTCCGAATCTCAACTCCGATTCCACAATATTTCCCGCATAAAGTGACACGTATCACCACGTTGAAAACGGGTCCGCAGTAAAATAATCACGGCTAAAGAATATCGTTCAGTAATATCAGTACGAATCATATATAGCCGGTCGATCCTGACCCGGGAGGAATTATAAGGATCATGTTAAAAAGATATGCATCGATAGCCATCGTGCTGCTTTTCCTGATTTTTTTCTCCGCATCGTATTTCTATCGTCCTACTTTGATTGAGGCGCAAACTCAATCGGGTTTGGCAAACGCGAATTCGAACGCGAACCAAACCGATAAAGCTCCGAACGATCCGAAGTTGGTTATGCAGTGCGAGACCTGTCACGGCGTCGGCAAGACGCTGCCGTTTCTCGCCGGTGAGAAATTCCATAAGGAACCGCATAGAGATTATGAACTCGGCTTTCACGCGAAGGCTGCAAACAATGGTAAAAAGGCCGCTTCGTGTCTCGACTGTCACGCAATTGACGGCGATATGTCGACGATAATGTCTGTCGGCAATCCGAGATCGACGATATTCCGCGGCAATATTTCGCAGACGTGCGGACGCTGCCACAGCGATGCCGCTATCGTCTCAAATGGCAGCGGACTTTCGACCCGCCCGTCGCTCGCTTACGCCGAAAGCGTCCACGGCAAAGCCCTCTCTCGCGGGAATCTCAAGGCGGCGGTCTGCACCGATTGCCATCGCGCCCACGACATTCTGCCCGGAACCGATTCGACGTCCCCGATCTCGAAGTTCAACGTTGCGCAAACCTGCGGCAAATGCCACGGCGAGATCTTCAACGACTTCAGAGAAAGCGTACACGGGGTCTCGCTCACCCGCGGCAACTTTCAATCTCCGAATTGCACCGACTGTCACGGCATTCACGGCATCAAGCCGCAAAAAGAATCGCGGCAGGCGCTTGGGCTGACGGGCTGTTCGCAATGTCACGACGGCGTCCGTCTGTCGCGGGATTTCGGAATTCCCGCCGGGCGAGTTTCGAGCTTCGAGGACAGCTATCACGGACGTGCCGGGAAGCACGGCTCGGACGTGGTCGCCGATTGCGCAAGTTGTCACGGCGTCCATAACATACGTCCGTCGACCGACCCGAAATCGTTGATCTATCCCGATAATCTGGTCACGACCTGCGGTCAATGCCACATCGGCGCCGGGACAAACTTCGCCGTCGGCAAGGTCCATCTTGTCCGGCCGGCGTCCGAAGACATCGGCAGCATCGGCATCAACTGGGTCCGCAACATCTATCTTTTCCTGATATTTGCGATCGTCGGCGGAATGCTCTTCCATAACGGCGTTATCTGGTACAGAAAGGTCGTCGAAAAACGCGATCAAACGGTTCGGACGATCACCCGGATGTCGCTCAATCAGCGTGTCCAGCACTGGATGCTTCTGACGAGCTTTATCGTGCTGGTTATCACCGGATTTGCGCTCGAATATCCGGACGGCTGGCTCGGATTTCTTGCCGGCGGCAGTGAGAGCGTAAGGCGCATCATACACCGCGTCGCGGCGGTCGTGATGATGGTCGTCGGGATCTATCATCTGTTCTATCTGGCGTTTTACAAGGAAGGCCGACAATGGCTTTGGGATATGCTGCCGTGCGCGAAGGACTTCGCCGATCTCTGGCAAAACTTCCTTTATTTCGTCTTCCGCAAGGGAGAAAAGCCCAAGTTCGCGCGTTTCCGTTACGCCGACAAGGCCGAATACTGGGCGGTCATCTGGGGCACGCTTCTGATGGGCCTGACGGGTCTGATGATCTGGTTCAAGGTCGAGATGTTCAGTTTCCTGCCGCGCTGGGCGATCGATATCGCGATCGCGATCCATTTCTACGAGGCGATCCTCGCAACGCTGGCGATCGTCATCTGGCACTTCTACCACGTGATCTTCGACCCGGACGTTTACCCCTTGAATTGGGCGTTCTACGACGGCAAGATGAGCGTGGAGATGTTCAAGGAAGAACATGAACTGGCTTGGGAAGAATCTTTGACGGAAGAGGGCGAAGCGACGGAAGAAGGCGAAGCAACGGAAGAAGATGCGAATTCGGATTCGTGATCTCTGAATTCGGAATGCCTGACTGTGACGTGCCGTTCGTGGTTGTCGAACGGCACGTCACGCTTGTTTTGGTCACCTGAAAAGGTCATCGCCCGCTTTCGTCGATACTCGAAATTCACTATCATAAAGGTCTTGATTTGGGTTATTGGCAGTGAGAATTCGCACAAGCGGATCGGCCGCAGCCCGCTCGCGGGCGACGATTTTGGAGTTGGACTGGAGAATATATGAAAGCAGAATGGAACGGAGAGGTTATCGCCGAAAGCGATAAAACGGTCGTAGTTGAGGGCAATCATTATTTCCCGCCGGACTCGGTGCGTCGGGAGTTTTTGCGTCCGAGCGCAACGACGACCGTTTGCGGTTGGAAGGGCACGGCGCAGTATTACAGCATTATGGTCGACGGCAAAGAGAACGGTGACGCCGCCTGGTACTACGCGAGCCCGAAAGAGGCCGCATCTGAGATAAAGGATCATATTGCGTTCTGGCGCGGAGTAAACGTCATCGAGGGTTAGATCCGAACGGGAAACGCCGCGAGTGGCGCGTCGCTGTTTGAACGGAGAGTTCTATGGCTTGGATTCAAATTATCGATGAAGAGAAGGCGGAAGGGAGTCTTAAGGAAATCTACGGAAAATTGACCGAGCCGTGGGGCGGAGTCGATAACATTTTGAAGATTCACAGCCTGAATCCGCCTTCGCTGACGGGACATTTCGAGTTGTACAAGACCCTGATGCATCGGCGGTCGGATCTGTCGCGGTTGCAGCGCGAGATGATCGCCGTTGTTGTCTCGGCGATCAACCGCTGTCATTACTGAGTGAAACATCACGGAGCGGGTCTCCGTCGGCTGACTGAAAACGAATCGCTTGTCCGGCAGCTAATCGATGATTTTCGCCGAGCGGAGCTGAGCGAAGCAGACCGGGCGATGCTCGAGTACGCCGCCAAACTGACTCGAGAGCCATGGATGATGGGGGAATCGGACGTCAAGACACTGCGGGCAGCGGGTTTCTCCGACGGTGCGATTCTCGATATCAACCAGGTCACGGGCTACTTCGCCTTTGTAAATCGACTGGCGGACGGACTCGGAGTTGAACTGGAGGAATTTTGGGAGAATGAAACGGAGTGATTCGCCGCAGTTCTCGTGACGATCCCTTTGGCTATTGTAAGAGTTTCTTGTCGATGAATACTTTGGCTCTCATATTAACCTTGCTCGCCGGTTCTTACCTGATTTGTCTTGCCGCGGTGTCCGTCGTGTCGCCCGATCGGGCGAGGGCGTTTTTGAGCAGTTTGGCGGGTTCGGCATTTGCGCACGGCGTCGAGGTTTTCGTCCGGATCATCATTGGCGCTGCGCTCGTGGTTTACGCGCCGATGATGAGATTTTCCACCGTCTTTTTTGTGATCGGTTGGGTGCTCATCGTGACCTCGATGATTCTTGCGGCGTTGCCGTGGAGGTGGCATCGCTGGTTTGCGAGCCGGACGGTCCCGAATGCTACTCGCTTTATGCCGCTGCTTGCGCTGGGCGCGCTCGCCGGCGGGGTGTTTCTGATCGCTGCCGTTATCCTGGGACCGCAACGATGATCGCCAAACTGGCTCTGCAGCATCTCGGGCAGCTTGCGATGCGCGAGCGTGCCGCTACTTCCGGGCTGGGAACTGATCTGAAGCTGTCGACTCGACCGTAACGGTCTGGAAAGGACGGCCAAACTGTCAAAGGCTTCACTCTGTCAAATTGTGTGCGGGTTAACGGGTCGGCCGCCTCAAGATCGACAGGTCGGAGCCGGATCAGAACGCTCCGTTGACTTCCAATCAGATGTCAAATACTCGAATCGTTGTTCTGACGCTCCTCTCGCTGACCGCCTTCGCGGGCAACAGCCTGCTTTGCCGCGCCGCGCTCCAGCATACCGGGATCGACGCCGGGAGTTTCACGACGATTCGTCTGATCTCCGGCGCACTGACGCTATTTCTGATCGTACGGATCAAGCGCCGGGACGCAGGCGGATCCGGAACGTGGCCGTCGGCGGTCGCCTTGTTCGCGTACGCAGCCGGTTTTTCGTTTGCGTATCGGAGTTTGACGGCGGCAACCGGCGCGCTTCTCCTTTTCGGCGCCGTTCAGGGCACGATGATCGGCTACGGGCTTTGGTCGGGCGAGCGTTTTCTGAAGGTGCAGATCGCCGGACTGGTTCTCGCTGCGGGCGGCTTGATCGGACTGTTGCTGCCGGGGCTTTCGGCACCGCCCGTGAGCGGATCGCTGATGATGATCGGCGCCGGAATCGGGTGGGGAGTTTACTCGCTGCGCGGACGGGGCACGGGCGACCCGACGAGGGTCACTGCCGGAAACTTCCTTCGCGCTGCGCCGATCGCGGCCGTTCTGAGTTTGTTGATGTTCGGCGGCGCGTCGGTCGACGTTGCCGGATTTTGGTATGCGGTCGCATCGGGCGCTCTGGCGTCGGGCGTCGGCTACGCCGTCTGGTACACCGCTTTGCCCCGGCTCAAGGCGACGACTGCGGCTACGGTTCAACTGGGCGTTCCGGTGGTCGCGGCGATCGGCGGGATAACGCTGCTTGGCGAACCGTTGACCCTGCGGCTCGTACTCGCGTCCGTCGCGATTCTCGGTGGAATCGCGCTTGTAGTCGTGGAGAAGCGCCTGGCGATGACTGACCGAATGTGAAAACTACGCTTCAAGCAAAAAACTCCGACTCTTTGCATTTGTTGAAGCGAGTCGGAGTCAATTTTTACCGGTGTGCGACCGTCTTTCGCTCCCGTCATTCAGGAATCTTCGCCTTGTGGCATTCCGCGCATTCGAACTTCGAGATATCGCCGAGCTTGACAGGATGCTGGAAGGCGCGGTTGCCGGTGTGGCACTGGGCGCACTGGTAACGCGACTTGTCCCCGAGGTTCAGCGGATGCTGGAAGTCGCCGTTCGGCGGCGTGAACGTCTTGCCGCCGATGGTCTGGTCGAGCGTCGTGTGGCAGATGTGACACTCCGTCCGAATCATCTTGCCTTCCGGGCTGACGTGCCGGCCGTCGTGACAGCGGAAACAGCCGAGGAAGTTCATATGACCGATGTTGTTAGTATGACTTTGCCAGTCGGTCTTCATCTCAGGGAAGGTGTAGGTCGAAAAAACGCGTTGCAGCTCGGCGACGGCGGCGTTGATCGCTTCGCCCTTCGAATTGAAGACATCCGGATACGTCGATCGGTAATACTCGGGTATGTCTCGGGCGATGGTCTGGAGCGCCTCGTCGTTCGTGTTGTAGGGTTTTGAGAGAACCTCGACCGACTTCATTTTGATAAACGGCAGTGATGAATCGAGTTTGCTCGCCGACAACGAGTTGTCAACCGCTTGATTTGGCGAGATGTAAACGTGTGCCGGCCGGTTATGACAGTCGACGCAGTCCATCTTGCGTTTCGGCGAGCTCTCGATCAGTTCGGGCGACAAACGGCTGTCGGTCGCATTGTATTCGGTGACCCGGCCGCCAGCATCCTTGAACCGCACCCAGGCGATCTTCTGGCGCTTCTCGTCGGTCGCGATATACGTCACCTCGTTGGCGACGTTCATATGCCAGTGGATTCCGGCGGTCTGGCCGACGCCGGGACTTCCGCCGCCGGTCTTGATCAGCAAACGGCTCTGGCTCATCGTGTTGTTCTCGTCATAGCCGTAGTGTGTGAAGACCTTCATCTGTTCGCCGAAAAACTTTTCGGGCCAATGGCAGCGTTCGCAAATGTCCTGGGCCGGCCGCAGACTGTCGACGGGCGTCGGGATCGGTCTTTGGTAAGTTCCGAAAAACAGTGCGACGACCTGGCGGACGCCCGCGAATTTCGATTTCAAATAATGATCCGCGCCGCCGCCGACGTGGCATTCGACGCATTTGACGCGCGCGTGGGCCGAGGCTTGGTACGCGGTATTCTCGGGCTTCATCACGTGGCAGAGTTCGCCGCAAAACGCCGTCGATTCGGTGTACTCGAATCCGCGGTAGCTGCCGAATGCGCTGACCATAATGAAGATGAATGCAGCGCCGAGGAACGAGAAGAAAATCCGCCGCCGTCGCGGACCGTTAAGATCAAGAATCGGGTACGCGGCGATTTCTTCGGGCGACAACTTCCTGCGCCGTCGCCACTCGTAAACAACTCCGAGCACCATCACGAAGAATCCAAACATCATCGCGCCGGGAAGAATGATGTAAATCAGGATGCCGAGATACGAATGTTCGGTCTTGCTTGTCAGTTCGATGAGAAACAGCAAAACGATACTGACGATGCTCGCCGCGGCGATCACGCCGCCGAACAACGTGATGTAGTTTTGCCAAAGACTTGGAACCTTGGTTTTCGGGGCAGCGACCACTTCCTCTTGTTCGTTGTTGACTTCTTGTTCTTCGCTCATATTTTTCGCCGTCAAGCGGCCCAATTGCTATAGTTGCCGGTCAGTCTTCGTGAAAAACAACAAAATCCGGCATCGATATAGGGCTCGCAATCGTTGTGCCGAATCGATTCGACGGATGTTGTTGCATCATTATGGGCGGTGTCACTCAGCAAGTATGAAATTCTGGTTTAATTGTATGCGGGGTGTCCGACGCGTGATGTGATGAAAGTCACAGTCGAAGAATTCCGGCGGCCGATTCGTGAACGTGAAACAAATTCACGGCACGGCGACCGGTAGTGCGGAAATCTTCGCGGGCAATCAGAGTTTGTCGGTAACCGAATGGGCAAAATCGGCATCAAACCGACATATGTGCTTGAGAATCAAGTTGGGCACACTTGTTGCTATTCGAAAAGGGCAGAAAGCCCGACAGAAGAGAAAGGGCAACGAATTTTTCAGGAGTAAAAAAATGACGATCAATAGAATCAAGTTAATGATAGCGGCAATTATGGTTTCCCCCCTTATGCTTATTTCGTTCTTTCAAAACACGACGGTAAACGGCGCAACGGTGGTCGACGATCCGGGGGTCTATTACAAGGCCAAGTGCGCGATGTGCCACGGTCAGACCGCCGAAAAGAAATTCGACGCGACGAAGACGGACGAAGTTCTGGTTGAAACCGTAATGAAAGGGAAGCCGGATGCCAAACCGGCGATGCCCGGGTACGAAACGAAGGGTGTCACAACCGAACAGGCACAAGCCCTTGTCGCGCATATGAAGAGTCTCAGAACTCCCGCCCAGTAGTCTCATACAGTTTTCTCTGCCATAGTGCTCCTTTGATAGGCGTGTCGGGTCGAAAGCCCGGCACGCTTTCTTTTAGCATTCGAGTCTGCCTATCGGTTTCTGCATTAAACTCAGATCACGCAATAGCGGTCCATTCGGCAGATTGGCGAACGGCGTGCCGAAGAAACACGGGCTGAGCTAAATCCCTTTGCATCAAGCACTTGAAAATTGTGTTTTCTTGAGAGATTCTTCGGATGCCACGCCGAGCCTTTTCGCTTGCTCTTCAAAAATACTCCGCGGATTCGTATCACCTTTGACAGACATTCTTCTTCTGAGTTTTTTCACCACATAGGCATAGAGAACACATAGATGGCTGAGAGAATTTATGCCGAATCACGCAATGGCGGCAGTCGGCAGATTGGCGGACGGCGTGCCGAAGAAACACGGGCACTTGAAATTGTGTTTCTTGAGAGAGTTTTTGCCCGCGAAATGACGCCAAAAAACGCGAAACTGTCTTCTCGATGTGTCCGGCCCGGCCGAACTTGATCTGTACTGCCTTAGAGTTATAAGTTTTTGTGAAGAGGCCGTTCATCGCCCAAGTTGCGCGAAATGACAATTGACGCGGCTTTCCAGGCCACTTCTTGATCGCAAAATCAATTTCGCGCATTTGGCGTATTTCGCGGGGAAGGAAATCCCCTAACGCGCAATGTCGGTTTAAGACGACGCCAAAAACAGTTGCGAACCGGACCGCCGACTCAAATATGGGTCGGCGGCCCGGTCCGCAACTGTTTTCAAGTATCCGACGCCCGTCGCGTCAGGCAATCTACTTCGCCGCTTTCAGCGTCGAATGCGCCGCCGAAAGCCGTGCAATCGGGACGCGGAACGGCGAACAACTGACATAGTCCAAACCGATCTCGTTAAAGAACTCGATCGACCTCGGGTCGCCGCCGTGCTCGCCGCAGATCCCGACCTTGAGTTTCGGGTTCGCGCGGCGTCCGCGTTCGATGGCGATCTTGATCAGTTCGCCGACGCCGACCGTGTCGAGCGTTTGGAACGGATCGTCCGCATAGATCTTCTTGTCGACGTAGAACGGCAGGAAACGCGCCGAATCGTCGCGGCTCAAACCGAGTGTCGTCTGGGTCAGATCGTTGGTGCCGAACGAGAAGAAGTCCGCTTCGGCGGCGATCTGATCGGCGACCAGCGCTGCCCGCGGCAACTCGATCATCGTTCCGACTAGATAGTCCATCTCGATGCCGTGTTCGTCCATCACCTGGCGCGCGACTTCGCGGACGATGTCGGCCTGATTCTTGAACTCTTCCGGTGAAGAGACCAGCGGAATCATGATTTCGGGATGAACCTCGATGCCCTCGCCGGCGACGTCGCAGGCGGCGTCGATGATCGCCCGGACCTGCATCCGCGTGACTTCCGGAACGACGATCCCGAGGCGGCAGCCGCGGAGTCCGAGCATCGGATTTGCTTCCGACAGTTGTTCGACGCGTCTTAGAAGCTTTCGTTTATCGGCGATCTCGTCGATCAGGAAATCCATCTGCTTCGGCCCCGATTGACGCGCCTGGAACTTCAGTTCCGTTAGTTCGCCGAGCAGTTCGTGCTTGTTCGGCAGAAACTCGTGGAGCGGCGGGTCGAGCAGGCGGATCGTCACCGGCAGCCCGGCCATCGCGCGGAAGATCTCGACAAAGTCCTGTTTCTGGAAGGGAAGCAGTTTGTCGAGCGCCTTTTCGCGGTTTCCCGCACCGGCCGCAAGGATCATCTCGCGCATAACTTCGAGTCGGTTCTCGCCGAAGAACATATGCTCGGTGCGGCAGAGCCCGACGCCCTGCGCGCCGTAATTGCGGGCGACGGTCGAGTCGTGGCCGGTATCGGCGTTGGCCCGCACCTTAAGCCGGCGAGTGGCGTCGGCCCAGGTCATCAGCAGGTCGAAATCTTGGTCTAGATGCGGCTGCACGGTCGGGATCTTGCCGCGGTAAACCGTGCCGTGGGTTCCGTCGATCGTGATCCAGTCGCCCTTTGTGACGGTGATGTCGCCGACCGTGAACTCGTTGTGGCTGTAATTGATGCTCATTTCGCTGGCACCGGCGACGCACGGTTTTCCCATCCCGCGCGCGACGACGGCGGCGTGCGACGTCATCCCGCCGTGTTGGGTCAGGATCGCCTGCGCGAGAACCATTCCGTGAAAGTCGTCCGGACTTGTTTCGCGGCGCACAAGAACGACGTTTTCGCCCTCTTTCGCCAGTTCTTCGGCCTCGTCGGGCGAGAAAATCACGATTCCCTGTGCCGCGCCGGGGCTTGCCGGCAGTCCGGTCACCAGTACTTCGGTCTCGTCGTCGGGGTCGATCATCGGATGGAGCAGTTGATCGAGTTGTTCCGGCGAGACGCGCTGGATAGCGGTCGTCTGATCGATCAGGCCTTCGCGTTCCATCGCGACCGCGATCTTGACCGCCGACGCGCCGGTGCGCTTGCCGCTTCGCGTTTGAAGAATAAACAACATACCGCGCTCGATCGTGAACTCGATGTCCTGCATTTCGTGATAATGCCGTTCGAGACGGTTGCAGATATCGAGAAGGTTCTGATAGATCTCGGGCATCGCCGTCTGCAGAACCGAGATCGGATTCGGCGTCCGGATTCCGGCGACGACATCTTCGCCCTGCGCGTTGAGCAGGTATTCGCCATAGAGCGCGCGTTCGCCCGTTGACGGGTTGCGGGTGAAGCAGACGCCGGTGCCGCTGGTCTCGCCGAGATTGCCGAACACCATCGACTGGATGTTGACGGCCGTGCCGAGATCGCCCGGAATACGGTGGACGCGGCGGTAGTCGATGGCTCGCTTGCCCATCCACGAATCGAAAACGGCGGCGATCGCCATCTTGAGCTGCTCGTTCACATCATCCGGAAACTCTTTGTAATACTCGGCGTAAACGATTCGCTTGTACGCCACGAGAATTTCCTTTAGTTCGTCGGCGGTGAGTTCAGAGTCCATCCGTTCGCCTGCCTTATAGCGGTCCAGCACGCGTTCGAACTTTTCGTGTTCGATGCCGAGAACGATCTGGCTGAACAACGAAACAAAGCGCCGGTAAGCATCCCACGCGAATCTTTCGTCATTCGTCTGCCGGGCGAGTCCGACAACCGTCCGGTCGTTAAGGCCGAGATTGAGGATCGTGTCCATCATCCCGGGCATCGAAACCGGCGATCCGGATCTGACCGAGATCAGCAGAGGGTTTTCGGGATTTCCGAAACCGCGGCCGAGTTTGCCTTCGAGCGCCGTCACCGACGAAGTGGCCTGCTCCCACAAACCTTCGGGAAATATCTTCTCGTTTGCGTGATAGGCGTTGCAGCACTCGGTGGTGATGATGAATCCCGGAGGGATGGGCAGTCCGAGACGCGTCATATTCGCCAATGCGGCGCCCTTGCCGCCCAAGACGTTCTTGCCGTTCTGCGTGTTCGGCTCGCTGAATTCTTCAAATAAAAAGGACCACTTGTGTTTCGTTGACTGTAATTGGGTTTCCATAAGATATACCTCTGAAATGCGTCATAATTGCACTCGGGGAAATCGCTGTTCGCCGGAATACCGGACTTTGCGCGCGAGCGGATTCGCCAATGAACAAAAGGTCCCGCGGCGGTTTCGGCGATAGCACGAGAGAGTTCAAAAAGCCGAAAACAGCGTCTCCTAAACCATACCAACCCGATCTGTTTTGCGTCTGTGACATTAATCACAGGAAACGGCGGTTAATTCCGCATCCGATTGTAATTGCAAAAGATTTCGAACGGGAAGTGAACAAAAGTTAACGATTCGATCGATTCTTGTGACCCCAGTCACAGCGAGTTGCGCCCGTGCTTTCGTAGAGTGTCAAAAGTATTTGATATCCCCGAAAGAGCGAACAATGTGAATCAAAAGATACGGAGAATCCCGTTTTCCTTGATTCGTCTGGCCACAGTTCTATTTTGTATTTGTTGTGTTGCAGGCGCGGTTATCGTTACGCATTCCGTCACCCCGGTTTTCGGACAAAAGATCAAGCCGCAAACGCCAAAGCCGCCGCCAACCTTCACCGATTTCCCGCATTCGCGGCATAAGCTTGAGTGCAATTCTTGCCATAAATTCCCCTCGCCAAACTGGATGACCGTCAGAAAGAGCGACGACGCGTTTCCTGACATTACCGAGTACCCGCGACACGAATCCTGTTTGAGCTGTCACCGAAAGCAGTTTTTCGGAAGCCCGAAACCGACGATTTGCGGCGTCTGCCATACGAACCCTTCACCGCGCGACAGTTCGCGCCATCCGTTTCCCAATCCGCGCGAGATCTTCGACCTCTCCCCGAAGGGCAAGGTGGCTGTTTCGGATTTCGAGATCTCGTTCCCGCATGTGAAGCATATCGAAATCGTCAGTCTGAATCTGGATCCGATCAAAAGGAGGACGGCACTTAAGGACTTGTTCGTGCCGGTCCGGATTAAGCGCGCCGGCGAGGCGAGCTGTTCGGTTTGCCATCAGACATATATGCCGCAGGGCGATTCGCCGGACGAATATGTGACGAAGCCGCCGGCCGACCTCGGGGATGCGTTTTGGCTCAAGAAAGGGACTTTCAAGTCGGTTCAGATCGGCCACACGGTTTGCTTTACCTGTCACTCGGCGGACACCGGGATCATCCCCGAACCGACAAACTGCGGGACGTGTCACAGTCTCAGGCAAAAGGAACTGCCGAACGACTTCGACCCGGCGGCGGCGACGCCTATGGGGATCACCGACAAGATCATGCTGCTCGCTTGGCGGAAACGTGATTCGTCGGCGACCTTCAGGCACGAATGGTCGATGCACGCGGATCTCGAGTGCGCGAATTGTCACAACGTTGAGGCGATAAATACGCTTGACGCCGCCACCAAAAAGGTCAGTCTGACCTCGTGCGCGATGTGCCACGTGACGGCGACGACCGACGACGGCGGTGCCGTCAACTTCGAGGTCGACGCCCGAACCAAGAACCCGAAATTTCAGTGCTCCAAATGCCATCTTGCTTACGGCGCGATGCCGGTCCCGAAATCGCATTCGGACGTGATCGCCGAACAGGCCGGAAATTGACACGATGATTGCCCGCAGCCACAAAAAGCCAAAGAGAAACGCCGCCGGCATAGCGCTGTTGCTCGCTTGTTGTCTCGCCGGTCTTTTCGCGAACTCCTGTTCCGAACCGGAAGAACGCACCGAAAGCAATACTCCGAAGCCGGCCCCGATCACGGCGACGACGCCGGTTTCGGCTGCAAATACTCAAACGAATGCGAACAAGGCGCTGGCCGAACAGGAGCTCAATGATGTCCCGCCGGCGACTTTCCGGCACAATAATCAGATCCATTCCCAGTTGTCCTGCAATGTCTGCCACCGACGTTCGGGCAACGCCGCGCGAATCGGTTTTCCGGGGCGCGACGAACATATGCCCTGCATCGGCTGTCACACGCAGCAGTTTGAAGATCCCCGGAATCCGATCTGCGGTATTTGCCACAGCGATATCGAGAAGGGAAGTCTGCGGTCTTTTCCCGGTCTGCGAAGTTTCGGCGCGCGTTTCGATCACGCCGCTCATCTCCGGTCGGCGAACTGCGCGACGTGTCATAAGCCCGTATCGGGCGGAGTCGCAAAATCGATTCCTTTGGGTGCCAACGCTCACGCAACCTGTTTCCAATGTCATTCCGCTTCGTCATCGGAGCGAATGTCGACCTGCGGGACCTGCCATCAACCGGGCCGCGGCCGGCTGACCGCGTCGGTTCGTGTGAAGGCCTATTCTGTCAGTTTCAGTCACGGCAAACACGCAATGAATTGCGCCGTCTGCCACCAGGTGCAGCGCGGATCGATCACCGCGCCATTGGCCTCGATGCATATGGCTCCGGCGGGCCGAAAGTCCTGCGCGAGTTGTCACGATAATACGAAAGCATTTGGCGGCGACGATTTCTCGGACTGCAAGCGATGTCACCTCGGCGAGAACGACTTCCGCTTCCGGCGTTTGTTTTGAGTGCCTCCGTTTGGGGTGCGCGAATAGACGACAACGATCGTGTTGGCGATCCTGCCGGTGGTCTTTTCCGCGGCAGTAAACCGGACGCCGATCGGCGCGGCCGCCCCTGACGAAGATTTCGCCGCGATCTACAAAACGAAATGTTCGGTTTGTCATTCGCCGAAGGTGGCGAAGTTCTTTGACGATTCGAAGGCCGATGATGTTCTGGTCGAAACGGTTATGAAAGGACGAAAGGGTGAGACGCCGCCCTATATGCCGAGCTTTAAGGCCAAAGGGATGACGCAGGAGCAGGCCACTGCGCTTGTCACCTTTATGAAGCAGCTAAAGAAGCAGAGCTCCGAAACGAACACGAACTGACCGCTGCCGAGCAGCATCGACGTGAACAGACCCCGGTCACTTTTCAAGTGGCCGGGGTCGTTCGTTTTCCTTTATCGCGGCGCGTTAGCGGACCGTTCGGCGGATTGGCGCACGGCGTGACGAAGAAACACTTTTGCATCAGGCACTTGAAATTGTGTTGCTTGAGAGAATGCCGTTCGCCCGCGGAATACGGAAAAACGCCAAGAGATACAATTGTCGGGCACGTTTTCGCGTATTTCGCGTGTTTCGCGGGAATGAGATTCCCAGAAGCTTTGTCTGCGTTTATTCACCACATAGACACAGAGAACACATAGATGATTAAGACAATGCCGGCCCATTCGGCGGATTGGCGCACGGCGTGACGAAGAAACACGGGAGTCAAATCCTTTTGCATCAGGCACTTGAAATTGTGTTTCTTGAGAGGTGGAACCGGGTGACTCGGCGCGAAAAGGCGAATCTCGGCTACGCCTGAACGCGAAGTCCCCAATACATCCAGCAAATCAATGCCGGGCGATCAACCGAATCGAAGTTCCACCTTTGCTCTTTTTCGGGAACACCAGAGTCCGGAAACGCATGCCTCGGTTTTCCCGCGAAGGCGCAAAGGCGCAAAGAGATGTTTTGGCAATATCAAAATGAAAGCTATTCGGTCTAGGTTTCAGAAACTGCCCCGTCGCGCTGTTCGATCTGCTTGATCTTCAGGTATACGAGAACTGCCAGAAACAATATGAACACGAGCGATACGGCAAGTCCGCCGCGGCGGAAATTGAGTTCCGAAAACGCCGATTCGCCGGCCTTGTAACTCTTCCCGGCGATCTCCATACTCGGGCCGATGGCCTTTTCCAACTCTTCGAGCGAGGCCGTGTGGACCAGAACCCGCGCCTGCGTCAGTCCGTCGAGCGCGTCGCGAAGCTCAAACTTCGGCCGGCTCACTTCCATCCCGGCGCGCTCGGCGCGCTCGAGGATCTGGTTCGCTCCGTGAATGCTCGCGGTCAGTCCGCCGAGTTTTTCCTCGATTTGCTGCGCGGCGGCGAAGCCCTTGTCGTTCGTGTGACAAGTGATGCAGACGGATTGCGGACCGGTTCCGGCCATTTCGTCGGTTGGAGGAACGATCCCGTGGTTGCTGTGGCAGCGGATGCACTCGCCGGCGTTCGCTTTTTCGAACGGCGATTTGTGCGGGCTGTTTTGAAAGAGCGTCGATTGACGTCCGTGGCACTGACCGCAAACATTCGCCACCGATGTCAGTCCGGGAGGAACGGCCCCGTGGTTCCCGTGACAGTCGTTGCAGGTCGGCGCCGACAGATCGTGCTTTTCGTAGATGGCCTTGGCGTGCACGCTTGTTTTGTACTTCTCGTACTGGTCGTGGGCGATCTGATAGCCCTGCATATAATCGGCGCTACCGTGACATTTGCCGCAAGTTTCGGCGACATTCAAAGCGTTTACCGTGGATGCCGGATCGCTTGGCGGCCGGATGCCGTGGATGCCGTGGCAGCTGGCGCAGGTCGCGACCTTTTGGTCACCGTTCTTGAGCCGATTTCCATGGACGCTCGTGTAATACTCCTGAACCTGATCAACGCGCAGAGTCGGATTGAAGCGCTTCATCACCGATGCATCGCTATGGCATTTGCCGCAAAAGGACGGAATATCGATCGGTTTCGGCTTTCCGAGATAACCGCTCGAAGCGCTTTTCGCCGCCACCTTGTCATCGGCCAACGGATTGCCGCCGTGACAATCGTTGCAAGCGAGTCCGCGCTCTTTGTGAATGTCGTTTGCGAACAGCCTTGCCGGCTCGCCGAGCGGTCCGTCGAGTTTTGTATGACATTCGATGCACGAGTTCTTCTTCTGCGCCGACGTCCTGACCGTAGATGCGAACAGCGCCACACCGCCGAGTACGAGGACAACGGAAAGCGCGGTCAACAAGACCCTCCGGCGTTTCGGCGTCAAGTCACGAAAATTCTTCAATTGCTGTTTCATAGCTATAGTCTCCGTCAGGCCAGAAAACCGACGATCGTCATAACGACGATAAATGCAACGACAAAGATCCCGAACAGAAAGACCGCGAGCTTAATTCGCGGACTGCTCGTCGGCCGATTGATGAACGGGATCAGCAGCCACACGAATCCGCCGAGTCCAAATGCCAGGACGCCGAGCACCTCGCCGTCAAACGCGAGGATCTTCGCCGGTATGTATTTGAGGGTCTGGAACATAAAGAGGAAATACCATTCCGGCTTGATGCCTTCAGGAGCCGGGGCGAACGGGTCAGCCTTTTCTCCGAGTTCCCATGGGAAGATCGCCGCGAGGGCCGCCAGAACGCCGATCGCGAGGATCCAGCCGATCAGGTCACGGAGCATAAAGTTCGGAAAGAACTTCATCTTGCGCTGCGGCTTGTCTTCCATCGATGGCGGAACACTCATTCCGTGCATTTGAACCAAGAGAAGATGGATTCCGAGTATCAACGTCGTCGCCGCCGGCAATATCGCAACGTGAAAACCGAAAAAGCGCGTCAATGTCGCACCCGTTACCTCGTCGCCGCCCCGCAGGAACCTCAGCATGAACCTTCCCACGACCGGGACGACCCCGGCGATCTCGGTTCCAACCTTGGTCGCGAAGTACGCCAGTTTGTTCCACGGCAACAAATAACCGCTGAAGCCAAAAAAGATGCAGATAAAAAGCAGCAAGACGCCCGTGACCCAGGTGATCTCGCGCGGCGGACGAAACCCGCTCATAAAGAAAACGCTGAACATATGAATGAACAGCGCGAGAATCATAAGATTTGCCGACCAACTGTGGACCGAACGGATGAGCCAGCCGAATTCGACCTCGGTGACGATGAACTGAACACTTTCGAACGCCGTTTCGGCGCTTGGCCGATAGTACAGCAGCAGGAGAATTCCGGTCGTCACTTGCACGATAAAGAGAAACAACGTCATCCCGCCAAAGTAGTACCAGATCGAATGACGATGAAGCGGAACCTCTTTCTTCTTTGCGAGCGCGAACGCGGCGTCGATCCCGAGCCGCTCGTCAAGCCAGTTCAATGCGTTTTCAATTTTCACGTTGACCTCATGTCTTGGTAACTGTTATCTCATCACCTTTGACGTTGACCGTGTACTCGTCAAGCGGGCGCGGCGGCGGTCCGCTGACGTTCTTTCCCGCCAGATCGTAAATGCCGTTGTGGCAGGCGCAGAAAATGTCTTTCGATTCGGGCCGATATTGAACGATGCAATCGAGATGGGTGCAGGAGGCGGAGTACGCTTTCAGATCTCCGGTCGCCGTGCGGACGATGAGCGCGGGTTTGCTGCCGAACTTGAAGATCTTTCCGGAATTATTCGCGATCTCGGTCGTCTTGCCGGCGACAACAGAGTTTTGCTGGGCCTCGACGATTCTCGGCGGGATCATGAACTTCAGTATCGGATAGACGATCGCGCCGATCGTGGCGGCGGCGCTTGTTCCGAGAAGATAGTCCAAAAGTCTCCGTCTGCTGAACTTCCGGGGCGCTTCTTCTCCACCGTCATTGATTGCATTGTTCACAATTGAAATCCTCCATCGAAATGTAAAAGGGCGTATCACATCGTGATACGCCCTTAAGTTTTTCTCAACTAACTACCGGTCCGGACTGCCGAAATATATTCGAAGAGAAGTATATGGCAGATGGGCCCGATAATCTTGCAGTGTTTGGTATTTTTCACTGTAGTCGTAGTACTGATAACCGACATTCCAATCGACGTTCTTTGTCAACCTGAACGATACTCTGAACTCGGGTGAACGGAAATCGATCGGATACGAAGCGATTATGTTCTCCGGCTGCAGCAACGGCGTCGTTGTGTTGCCGATTAATACCGGATACGGATCCGTCAGCGGCCGGTCTCCCTGGCCGAGGTCCTTGTTGATCCGATAACTCGCGTAAAACGATACGCGTTTATGCGGACGAGCAGTGACATCGGCAAAGAAGTAGTGGTCGCGGACAAAGAACTGACTTATTCCCTGACGTTGGCTGGGCGCGTTGATCACGATCGCAGCGGTGCTTGTCTGATGGGTATAAGTGTATCCGCTGCTGAAGGCGAATTCCGGGATCGGGTTCCAGTCGACATTTCCCGCGAAGATCCGGCTCTTGATGACGGCGCCGAAATCGACACCCAAGATGTCGGATCTTGACGGATTCGTGTTGTCTTTCGAGATACCCGAGAAGTTGAAAATCACCTTGTCGAAGGTCAAACGGCTTCTGACGCGGAAGTTCGTGAATTTGTAATTCTCTGTCCGCGTGAAGACGTTGTCTGCCGATCCATGTTCGACGTCCCAGAACAATACCCAGAATTTTGCCGGCTTGATCTTCATTCCGGCGATCAGGGTATGGGTCTGGTTTTCTTCTTCTTCACCAAGGAAACTCGGCGTCGAATTGTTCGAGGAGAGTGTCTGGCTGTAGCCGAACAACTCAACCCGGCGACTCGTGTACCGGTATCCGAGATGAATTCCGACCCAGTCTCGTATCTGGTAGTCACCCTCGATGGTATTGACATAACGACGGAAATCGGTAACCCGATAGGCTGTCGATCGCGTCAGCGTCGTCGCCAGCGGGTTACCCGCCGAGTTCCGTCGAATCAGCTGTTCAAACAGAAATTCACCGCCGTCGATACCGAACTTGTCGAACGAGAACGTATTCGAGATCTTGAAGTTGTTGGTTACGAAGAACGTCAGTCCCAGGTCGCCGCGGGTCTGCGGGCGAACGGTGTCGCCGCTGATCTCGAAGCGGTCGAGGTCGACGTAGTTGTTATTGTTATCGCGGCCCATGATCTCTTCGATCATCGACGATTTGGTCGTCGTCAGTGAATAGATCACGCGCGCCGTGAAATCAACTCGTTTGGCGAATGTCCGCTGAGCGTTGAACATCGTGAAGTACGATGAGCCGTCAATCGGAAACTGCCTTAGGAACGATGAATACGTGGTCGTATCTACCTGATTGTTACCGATGCTTGCACCATCCAGGAAATACGAACTCCTTTCATTGAATGCCCGGTAACCCTGCGTCAGCCCGAGATTGAAACCTAGCAAGTTTCCCTCGATACCGACCCGAAAGTCCTTGGCATTGGTTTTGTTGTTAACGCTTACCTCAAAATCGTCGCGATATGCTCGAGCGTTCCAGGTTCCCGGACCCTTTTGCAGGTTGTACGACGCCCCGAAGTTCAAGCGGAACTTATCGCCCATCGGATAAACCGTCAGGTCGAGGTCGCCGAGATCGCGGTTCGTGTTCGAGGTGTGCTGGTTAAGAGCGTGATTGTTGAGATCGCTGAAAAGCGAGATTCGACGGAAGTTTCCGTTGAATTTGTAGAGTCCCGCGCTTTCGGCGTTAATGAACGCAAATCCCGAACGGTCGGCTCCCCAGCCGGAGGCGTTCACGATCAGTTTATCGACGAAACGCCGTCGTCCTTCTGTATTGTCGAGCGAGAAACTGGAGTCGAAAAGCCGAACCCCGTTTCTGTAGTTTAAGTCGCTGCGATACTTATTCTCGCTGCCGTTGACATCGACGGAGCGAATTCCAATCTCAATGCTGGAAGTCACCTTGTATCCGTCGAACGTTGTATCGTCACCGGCCGGCGTTGAACTCGGCGTTTGGGCATTGGCCGTCAGGCCGCTGACCGCAATCAGTCCGAGAGCGATGAATAAGATTCTGCAGGCAATTCGTGTCATATTGTAATTTTTGTCGAACATAATTTCCTCCTCTTATTCATCATCTGAAGAACGCCGCGCTGGCATTCGAACCGTGGATCCTTGCGTGACACACCGTGCAGTTGTTGTACCGCCCAGTCGATTGATTGTGCGGAGTCTGCGGTGCGCCCGGATCGGCATTCGATAGTAGCGAGTGGCATTCCATACACAGTTGGCGAACGTTGCTGCGTTTCAGCAGTTTCGGATTGTTCGATCCATGAGGAACATGACACGCCGAGCAGCCTTCCGTTTTCAGCGGCGCATGTTCGAATACGAACGGGCCCTGCTTATCGGTATGGCACTTGATGCAAACCGCGTCGTTTCCAACCGCCAATTTTGTCTGCTTTGTTTCAAATCCGCCGTGCGGGTTGTGACAGTCGCTGCACTTCATCATTCCTTCCAGCACTTTGTGATGGAACGGCTTGGTAAACTGAGACTCGGTCTCATTGTGACAACTGATGCAGAGGTCGGGTTGGCTTCTCTTGAGCATAAACGAGGTTGCGATGCTCGGATTTTCTTGCGTTGTTTCTCCGGGGAACGTTATCGACCCGGTTTTGGCCTCGACGAAATGTTGTTCCGATCCGTGCGGGCTGTGACAGTCCGTACATCCGACGTCGTTACGCCAGTGCTCGCCGCGGCGGAAGTTGTTGTGGCTTTCCCTGCCCGCGTGACACGCGAGGCAGGTTTCCGAAACTTCCTTCGAATTCTTGCCGGCGAACGAAATGATCTTCGTCTTGTCTCCACCGCCCTCGACGTGGGCCTTGCCGCCGCCGTGGCACGATTCGCATCCCTGGACCTTGTCCTTCCATTTCGGATCTTCCGAAAGCCGACCGTGCTTGGTCATCGCGACGACCTTGAATTGGTCTTCGTGACAGGCCTTGCAGGTTTCGCTTCCGACGAAGTCATCGGCATTGGAACTGGGCAAGATACTCAAGGCTTCCGCTTTGTTCGAAAGCATTGCTTTTGAAAATGTTCCGGAAAATGCCCAAACCAAAGTCAAAAGAATAAATGCTCCAAGCAAAGCGATTTTTACTTTCTTTGTTGAAGTCATAAGATTGCCTCCCTGGCGCTTTTTTTCATTCGCGCCGTGATACTTGAAAATTTTAACTAACTGTTCAATAAGAGTCTGGTGCTTTTTGCTGCCGAAAACATTCTAGAAGAGCGATTTACGGGTGTCGGTGAGTGTTATCACCTATGATATGTGACGACCGTCACAATGATATCCCAACTAAAATCTTGACTCGGAAAATCGCCGGTAATTCCGTTGCAGATCGGCCCCCAGACTGGTCAGAAGCCGGTAGCAGATTTCGGGCTCATTGTTAAGGAGTCTGAGGAAATCGTCGCGGCAAAAACATTCGAAAACACAAGGCGTGACGGTCTCAACGTTGATGTGGCAAAACGAGTTGGCGAGAACCTCGTTGATACCGAGGACCTCGTCGGGTTTTACCAGGCGCAGATCGGTTACATTATTAATGCCGTTGTTGACGGTCAGCCGGGCCTGTCCGGAATTAAGGATGTAAATGCACTCCGGCAGGTCGCCGGCGGCGAAGACCGTATCGTTCTTGCGAAAGCACTTTTGCCGACAGATGCTTTTCAGGCAATCTTTGGAACTCGGCGTCAGGTCACCGAACAGTTGATCGGCGAAAAATGGCGGACTTATGAAATGTCCGTAAAAATTTTGAGTCTTGACGCTCATTGGTACCCCGGATCGCAGAATCCTCGGATGAGTCCATTCTGTCACCGGAATTTCGTCGATGTTAGGACATTCGTCACAAAATTGAGTGACGGTCGTCACAATCGCGAATCTTAAAAATAAGCGTTGCTACTTTGACTTTGAGCGGGTGCCGATTGAATCTTCGAGCTTTTTCTTATCGTGGATGATGAGATCCGACCCTTTGAGCGTGATCAACTTGCGTTCTTTGAACTCTTTGAGCAGCCTCGTCACGGTCTCGCGCGAGGTGCCGATCATCTGAGCGATCTCTTCGTGCGTATACGAGATCTTTAGATGAGCGCTGTCGTGTGCGTCGCAACTCGCCTTGCACCACCCGAGGAAGAGCATCGCGAGTTTGTCGGCAACCGAACTCGAAAGTCCGAGCGAACAGATCTGGAGATACGCCGTCTGATAGCTGAGACTGAGCTGCTTAACGGCGCTCAGGCAAGCCTCGGCGTTGGTTTGAAGAAAGTTGAGAAAGTCTGTGTTTTTGACGAAATTTACCTGGCACGGTTCAAGCACCTCGGCGGTCGCGATATGAACGGAGTCGGTTATCGTCGAACTAAGTCCGAGAATCTCGCCCGGTTCGGCGATGTGAAGAATGATCACCTTTCCGTCTTTCGATCCGGTCGAAAGTTTCACCCGACCCTGACACAAAATGTAAACGCCGTTCGAGTGCTGGCCCTGCATAAAGAGAGTCGAGCCTTTCGGGTACGCATTCGTGATCTTGAGCGATTCGAAAACACGGAGGTTCGTATCGCGGAGATTGCAAAAGAAGTTGTTTGCGCGCATGTTGCAATCTTCACATTTATGCTCGATTTTCAAGTTGTTCAGAACCTTCATAACCTTAACGTTTGATTGTAAATCTTTGTCACGGAATCTGCTAGCCGAACCAAACATTGGCCCAGTCGCCCAAGGGTTCTCAGCGGTCGTCGATGACGTCCGCCCATATCTCTTCGTCCTCTACCTCGAAATCGCCGCCGAGGGTGCCGATTAGCTCGTCGCGTTCCGCGAGTGAACGCTCGGTTTCGATCAACTTCTGATTTAGACGCTTCAGTCGGCGCTCAAGCGAGACGATGCGCTTCTTGTTGTCGTTGCCGATGCGTTCCATATAGACCATATAAAAGAATTGTAGACCGGCGACGCCGGCCAAACTCAGGCATAGGCAAATAAGTACGTAAAGCATCTTGTAACAGCAGCTCGTCAAACACTGCGCGAGGCAACGATATCACAACAAGCCAAAATCCGATTATACTCTTGACCTGCACGAACATAAAAGTGAGAATCAAGACACGCTCTGAACTCGGGACTGGAGGAAGAATGTTTCAGGATATCAGCGACTCGAATCCGTCGGCACCGCGCCTCGGCAGGCGTGAGTTCTTTGCGGCCTCGATCTTCGCGGCCGGGGTTTTCGCCGCGGCTGTCGAGCCGATTCAGGCCCAGACGAAGATCACCACGGACGACACAGGGCTCATCGCGGGCGAGGTCAAGATCCCTGTCGAAGGGGGCGAGATGCCCGCGTACCGCGCGATGCCCGCCGCGAAAGGAAAGAAGTTTCCGGTCGTTTTGGTCGTTCATGAGATCTTCGGCGTTCACGAATGGATTCAGGACGTTTCGCGCCGATTCGCTAAGCTCGGGTTTATGGCGATCGCGCCGGCGCTCTATGCGCGCCAGGGAGACGTCAAGACGATCACCGAGATCCGAACTCTCCAACGCGACATATTTTCCAAGATTCCGGACAAACAGGCGATGGCCGATCTCGACGCGTCGGTGGCGTGGGCGAAAAAGAATTCCGGCAATACGAAGAAACTCTCGATAACAGGGTTTTGTTGGGGCGGACGCATAGTTTGGCTATATTCCGCTCACAATCCGAACGTCGACGCCGGCGCGGCGTGGTACGGTCGGCTGGTCCCGAATCCGACCGGGCCGAAGAATGAACTTCAGCCGGGGATGCCGATCGACATCGCGAAGGATCTGAAGGTCCCGGTGATTGGTCTTTACGGCGGTTTGGACCAGGGAATTCCGCTTGATTCGGTTCAGCGCATGCAGGACGAACTCAAGAAAGGGAAGTCGAAATCCGAGATCGTCGTTTATCCCAACGCCGGTCACGGGTTTCACGCGGATTATCGTCCGAGCTTCAACGAAGAGGCCTCGCAGGACGCTTGGGCGAAGGTGCAGGATTGGTTGAGGAAGAACAAGGCGATTTGATTTTTTTAGAATCGCGCCCGGTGTTCCGTCTTGAGGCGGCAATCCGCCGAGCCAAAGCCAAGATCTCTTTGAAATTCAGGACCGATTCTGTCTTTGTAGAATTTTATGACAACGCAAAATCTGCAATTGGTTTATACCTTACTGTGCGACGACGTGCGCCTTGAGATGGGAAACAAGATCTCGTTGATGGGAATCTTTCAAAACATAATGGTCGAGAATCTGCCGGTCTCGCTGATCAAATTCGCGGTCGTCAATCATTGGCGCGGCGAAGGCGACCACCAAACCGAAGTGCGGATTCTCGCGCCGAACAAGGGAAACGTTGTCGTCACCTCGCAGCCGACGCAGATCCAACTCGCGCCCGGCGGTTTCACGGACAACGTCAGTTTCTTCGTCAACGTCGTCTTCCCGACGGCAGGCACCTATTGGATCCAAACGCTCGCCGACGCGCGTGTCCTCGAAGAACTTCCGCTGATCGTCACCGACGTCAACAACGAAGCAATGCCGACGATGAACGAGATCTCAGAGTCGGTGAATTAGAGACAACTGCATCAACCGGGATTCCCCGATCGCCGTCCGCGGGATTTGGGATTTTGGATATTTTGGATCTCGGAATTTGCAGTTTGCGCCATTCATCGCGGCTTGCCGCCCGGATGTGCGGAAAAGCTTGGCTTTTCCGTTCAACGTTCCCGCGTTCCTGCGGCTATGCCGCGCGCCTGAGATCGGCGACACAGCCGCGTGGATCGAGCAGCCTCTCCCGGAAAGGCTGAGCCTTGCCGCACATACGGGCGGCAAGCCGCAAGGATTCAACTAAATCAGCGCCGCCTGACGGGTTTAAGGCAAGACTCCGCGGGGTTTTTCAAACCTCCCATTGCGGAATTCGCGGAATCCGGGTTAAATCCAACCAATCACCGACGGGCAATTATTTGATTCGACATATTCGACGTTCCACCATTTATGTCTTTGCGGGAAAACCGGCGCTTGCGTTTACAGACCGCTTGTGTTCCCGCAAAGACGCAAAGGCGCGAAGTTCGGCTTCAGGTTCCAGACCTTTCCGCCGTCCGGGCTATTTATCTTTTGGGATTTCCAGCGTGATCGCCAGACGGTAACGGGCGGCGCTGTCGACGGTGACTTCTTTCGAAGCGCTCACTCCGCGCGCCGTCGCGGTGACGCGGAAGGTCGCCGCTCCTTCGGGTTGCCGGAAAGTGAATTCGCCGCTGACGTTCGTGTACACGGTTCCGAGTTTCTTAGACGTTTCGCCGCCGCTGATCTTGACGATCTCGACCCTCGCGCCCGTGATACTTCGGCCGTACTGATCGAAAACACTGCCGTTGATGAGCACGAGAGTTCCGGAATCGACTCCGAGAACGAGCCGATCGCCGAGGTCGCGAACATCCCCGCTCTTGATCTCGACGTCGTACTTGATGCCGACACTGTATCCGGTCTTATCGAAAACGAAGTTGTATTTGCCCGAAGAGAGTCCCGACATCTGGAAATTGCCCTTCGAGTCGGTCTTGACGGTTTTGACATCCTTACCGTCTTTGCGCGCCGTCACCGCAACACCTGCGAGCCCGTCGCCCTTCGAACTGCGGACCTTTCCCTTTGCGCCGCCGCTCTGCGCCGCCGCAAAAGACGCGCCTGCCAGAAGGACGAAAAGCGCGATCGCGCCGATCTTTAGTAAATTCTTTGACATAAGGCAGCGGTTTGGATCAATACTCTTTTCCGGATCTCTCTTGCCAACGAACCACTCTGGAATTATGGAATCTTGAAGTCCCAAATCCCAATTCACAAATCTCAATTCGGTGGTTCCGCCTATTCCGCCCGAAATTCGGCGGCTACATCATTGATGATGTCTTCCAGTGTTCGGGTTGGCTTGTAACCGATCAAACGATTGACCTTTTCCAGGCTCGGCACGCGCCGCTGCATATCCTCAAATCCCTCGCCGTAAGCCTCTTCGTACGGGATGTAGCGGATTTCGCTCTTGCTTCCGGTCATCGCGATCGCTTTCTCCGCAAGGCCGCGGATCGTGATCTCCTCATCGTTTCCGACGTTGATGACCTGTCCGAAGCACTCCGGCGACTCGATCAGTTTGGTAAGCGCGCCGACGATGTCCGAGACATGTCCGAAACAGCGCGCCTGCGAACCGTCGCCGTGGACGATCAGCGGATCACCATTGACCGCCGATTTGACGAAATTCGGGACGACCATTCCATACTGGCCCGTTTGACGCGGGCCGACGGTGTTGAAAAGTCGGACGACGACGACCGGCAGACGCGATTCCTTCCAATGCGCGAGCGCCAGAAATTCGTCGAGTTCTTTTGCGCACGCGTACGCCCAGCGATGTTTCGACGTCGATCCCTTGATAATGTCGTTGTCTTCGGCGAACGGCACCTGCGTCGATTTGCCGTAAACTTCCGAAGTCGAAGGGATCAGGACGCGCTTTCGGTAACGTGCGCAAAACCCGAGGACGATGTCGGTGCCGCGAAAGATCGTTTCGATCGTCTGGACCGGATGTTCCATGATCAGACGGACGCCGACGGCGCTCGCCATATGAAAGACGCGGTCCGACTCGCGGATCAGTTCTTCCATCAGTTTCGCGTTCAAAACGGTGTCGATGATCAAACGAAAGCGTTCCAGTCCTTCAAGATGCGCGACGTTCGAATAACGTCCGGTCGAAAGATTGTCGATGACGGTGATGTCGTGCCCTTCGGCGTGAAGTTTGTCCGCAAGATGCGAGCCGACAAAGCCCGCCCCGCCCGTGATAAGTATCTTCATAAATTCAATGTTTTCCGATTGCCGCTTTTGGCCTGTTTTGATGCAATGAAGCACCGGAATATCCAAAAAAACTCAAACCTTGATTCTTGGCGCGAAATAGTCGACCGTTTTTTTCAGTCCCTCCGCGAGAGGTACGGTCGGTTCCCAGCCAAGCCGCGCCTGAGCCCGGGCAATGTTCGGTTGCCGCTGCTTCGGATCATCCTGGGGCAGCGGCATATGCGTCACCTTGATGTCGCGCCCGACCGCCTTCGCCACCTCGTCGGCGAGTTCGTTCATCGTGAACTCGCCCGGATTGCCGATGTTGACCGGCAGATGAAGGTCGTCGCCGTCGGTGTTCATCAACCGGATCAGACCTTCGACAAGGTCGTCGACATAACAGAAAGAACGCGTCTGCTCGCCGGTGCCGTAGATCGTCAGATCTTCGCCGCGGAGCGCCTGGACGATGAAATTCGAGACGACGCGCCCGTCGTTTTCGAGCATTCGAGGCCCATAAGTATTGAAAATACGGACGATGCGAGTATCGACGTCGTTTTGCCGATGGTAATCCATAAACAGCGTCTCGGCGAGCCGTTTGCCCTCGTCATAACAGGAACGCAGGCCGATGGGATTGACGTTGCCCCAGTAATCCTCGGTTTGAGGATGAATCTCGGGATCGCCGTAAACCTCGGATGTCGACGCCTGAAGGATACGCGCCCGGACTCGTTTTGCGAGTCCGAGCATATTGATCGCGCCCATCACGCTCGTTTTGACCGTCTTGACCGGGTTGTATTGATAATGGACCGGCGACGCCGGGCAGGCTAGGTTGTAGATCTGGTCGACTTCGAGAAAGATCGGCTCGGTGACATCGTGCCGGATCAGTTCGAACCGGTGATCGTCCATCAGATGGAAGATGTTCTCTTTTCTTCCCGTGAAATAGTTGTCGAGGCAGATGACTTCATTGCCTTCATTCAAAAGCCGCTCGCTGAGATGCGAACCGATAAAACCCGCACCGCCGGTAATCAAAATTCTCATTTATTAGTGTTGAATCTAAGTGTTTTATCGAATTGCCGAAAGCGCGACCCGATGTTCGAAAAACAATGGACAATTATCCATTAACCATTATCGAATATCAATTGAAGCCTAGTCTTCGTCGCTCAAAGCCTCGCGAAGGGCCTCGAGCTCGGGCAACACAAGCAGGTCCTTCGTTCGTCCGGCGGCACGCTTTGCGTTGATAAGGGCGTCGATTGTTATGACTCGAACCGAGAATCCGAAAAGTTGCTTCTCTTCGGAGTTCATTAAGACTATTTCATAGTTGCCGACACCGGCGACCTCACCTAGCATATCGATGTCGCCGATCTCTGTTACGAAGGTGAAGTTAGTTCCGTTTCGCAACATCGCGAGATCAAACGTGAACGGTAAATTCACCGGGAATCCCCGCAGTTTGGGAGAAAATCCGGAAAGCGCGACCACCAAACGCCGCAAATTCCGGTTTGTTCTCGAGTAACAGAAATCAAGATCCTGGGTTAGGTAGGCAGAGCCGTGAGCCGCAACGGCAACGCCTCCGACGATCACAAATTCGACCTCTGCTTCAACCAGCGATCTAAGCGCCGTTTCGAGTTGGATCATTCGTTTTCTTCCCGGTTCTCGATGACTTGATCAACTCGTCGAGTCCAAACATCGCCTGTTGCAAATGCCGGATGCGTTGATCGGGGGTTAACCGAAGATTTCCCACCAATAACGTCAAATCGATCCCAAACTCCTTCGCCGCGGCGATCTTGCTGCCGGGTTTCGGGTTCAACAGTTTTTCTTCCGGAGTCCGTCTCACAACAACATTTTACGGCAATTCAAGCGCTGCCGCACGTCTTTCCGCCTTCTGCGACTCGGTCAAACGCTGATACTCGTAGATCGCGCCTTCCCATTCGCCGTACATCGCGTTCGGAAGAACAATGAATCGGGTACCCCACATTTCCCGGACCCGGTCCGTTTCGGCGAATCGGTCGGCAACGCTTTTCCTTTCGAAGAAATTCGCGAGATCGTTGAGATTGTCGCCCAAAAGCATCACGATCCGATAACTTTCGGCGACCTTCAACCTCCTCGGCTCTTTCGTCGATTCCTTCTGACGCAGCAGAACATTGTCTTCCGAAACGTCCGGAAATCCGACCGCTTTTAGGTTGTCGATGGTCGCCTGTTTCTCGGACTCGTCGCGGTTTGAGACATAAAATACCCGCGCATTGACGGACTTGGAGTAGTTTGCGAAATCGACCGCGCCGGGAATCGCTTTTGCTTTCCGCATCGAGGTCCAGGCAGCCCAGTCCTTCTGATTGAACGACGTGTTCGTTCGGATTCCGGCAGCCTGCGCCGGCGAGTTGTCGAGCATCGTTTCATCGATGTCGACGACCACCGCACGCGGTTTCCGACGTTCGGCTTTCGGAAGCTTCTTCGCGGTCCTCGCGTCATCGTCAAGCGTCCGGCGCGCCCAGTTGAATGCCTGATAGCAAAGCGCCCGATACTCGGCCGATTTCTGCATAAAAAGCGTCGCCCCGATCTGATAATCCAGGCTCGGTTCCGCGGCGGCCTTTTGCTGTGCCGACTGTCCGGCGGTAAGATACATCGCAAAGGTCGAAGTCAGAACCAAAGTGAAAATGACAAGATAATTCTTATTTTTCATAGCAGTTATGAGCATTATGCCCGAAAAACCGGAAGACGAGAATACGCCGGAAGAAAACGCCGAAAACTGCGCGGAAGAGTCGGCTTTGCCGCAAAACGAAGAGTCGCGAAGCTATTATTACGACGACGCCTTCGGATACGAGACGTTCGTTCCGGAAGACGAGAACGAAAGCTGACGCGTCGCCGGGACCCGGTCTGCGATGCCTGATCGCTTTGAACCCGGGTTGCAATCCTGACTAACAGGAATAGAATGGAGCAAACTAAGGAGGACTTGAAACGATGGGTTTTGATCTGAGCAAACTGACGCAGGAGATCGTCCTGAAGCGGACAGGCGTGACCTTCAACAAAAACAACGTCATTGGAAAACGCGGGACTTTGACCGTCGGGAGCCAGACTTTCGAGACGATCGAGCGCGGCGGCAATTACGTTTCGCTGCGGAGCGGAAGGTTTCTGCTGACAATGACCAGGGACAAGAGCCGCGGACAGGTCTTTATCGTCCAGCCCGACGGAAGTTACGGTCATAATGTTCCGACGACTGACGGTGGAAAGGCGGGAATAATGATCCATTCCGCCGACACGCCCGACGACCTGACCGGATGTCTCGCGCCCGGCAAGTCGTTTGACGCGGCAAACGGGACGCTGCTTCAGAGTTCGCTCGCGATGACGGAGATCTTTAACTTTTTCGGCGGTTTCGGCGAAACGAAACTGGCGGGCTGGATAAAGGTCGAATAGACTCGCCGGTCGGAACTAGCCGTTTACGGCGCTTGCCTCGTCGTCGTAAACTTCGAGGATGGGGAGGATACTGCTCAGGGTCAGAACTTCTTTGACCTTCGGCGTGAGGTTGGTCAATTTGAGATGCCCGCCGAGTTCGCTCAGCGATCCGACGCCCGACAGGATCTCGCCCGCGCCGCTCGAATCGATGTATTTTACATTTTCGAGATTGAGCAGAACATCGGTCTTCTCCTCGCGGATCAGCCGCTTGATCTCATCGCGCAGCCGAGCCGAGCCGCCGCCCATAATGATGTTTCCTTCGAGGTCGAGCACCGTCAGCCCGCCGTTTTGTCGTTCCTGAATTTCGAGCATTTTTGTTTACCTTACCAGTTACCGAATTATCCAAGAAAGCGTCGGACGAAGTCAATTCAAGGGCAAAAAAGGGGAATAGGCGAAAAGTGAAGATGAGACCGGAGTAACCTTTATCCCGGATTCCGCAATGGGAAAATTGCCCGCTAATTTCCGCGAATCCGCGCGAATAAGATTCTGTCCGAACCCGCACCGGTAAACCGCTTTTCAACACTTTGGCCCGTCCGGTGGCCCCATTTCAAAAACCCGCACGGTGTCGCTTTTACCGTTTCCCCCTTTTTACTTCTTCGGGCGTTCGTTCGGCTTCAGGACGCGTTTGCGGAGGCGGATCGATTTCGGCGTGACCTCCACGAGTTCGTCGTCCGCAATGAATTCGAGCGCCTGTTCGAGCGACAGATCCTTGACCGGCACGAGACGCATCGCTTCGTCGGTCGAGGTCGTGCGCATATTCGTCAGCTTCTTTTCCTTGATCGCATTCACGTCGAGATCGACGAACCGCGCGTTTTCGCCGACGATCATTCCCTCGTAAACCTTGGTCTGCGGTTTGATGAACAGGGAACCGCGCTCTTGCAGCGCATACAGCGCGTATGTCGTCGCTTCGCCGATGCGGTCGGCGACCAGCGAACCGGTTCCGCGTCCCTTGAGGTCGCCCTGCCAGCGGTCGAACCTGAGAAACAGCGTGTTCAAAAGGCCGGTGCCCTTCGTTTCGGTCAGGAACTCGCCGCGGAAACCGATCAGGCCGCGCGACGGCACTTCGTATTCGAGCCGGACGCGTCCCGAACCGTTGTTGATCATTTTCGTCATCTGGCCCTTGCGCCGGCCGAGCGCCTCGGTGACGACGCCGATGAACTCTTCAGGGACGTCGACAACGACCAATTCGATCGGTTCCTGAGTTTCGCCGTTCTCGCCCTTGCGCGTGATGACCTCGGGTTTTGAGACCTGCAGTTCGTACCCTTCGCGGCGCATCATCTCGATGAGGATCGAAAGCTGCAGTTCGCCGCGCCCCGAAACCTTGAAACTGTCGGGCGAATCCGTTTCGGCGACCCTCAAAGCGACATTTCCGAGAAGCTCTTTTTCAAGCCGGTCCTTGATCTGCCGCGACGTAACGTACTTTCCTTCGGTTCCCGAAAACGGCGACGTGTTGACGCCGAAGATCATCGTGATCGTCGGTTCGTCGACGGCGATGACGGGCAGAGGGCGCGGATTGTCGACGAGCGTGATCGTCTCGCCGATGTTGATGTCGTCGAAACCGGCCAGCGCGACGATCTCGCCGACGCCTGCTTTGTCCGTTATCTGCCGTTCCAACCCTTCAAAAATATACAGCTCTTTGACGCGTGTCTTTTGTGTCGTGCCGTCGCGCTTGGAGACGATCACTTCCTGATTCTTAGCGATCTCGCCCGAAAAAATGCGACCGATCGCGAGCCGGCCGACGAACGCGTTGTAGTCGATGTTCGCGACGAGAAGCTGGAGCGTGTCATCGCGGATCGCATGTGGTGCGGGAACCGTTTCGAGGATTTGATCGAACAACGGCGTAAGGGATTTGGATTCGTCCAACAGGTTCTTTTTCGCGATCCCGTCGCGCGAAATAGAGTAAAGAATAGGGAATTCGATCTGTTCTTCGTTCGCGCCGAGATCGATGAAAAGGTCGTAGATCTCGTCGACGACCTCATCCGGCCGCGCGTCCTGGCGGTCGATCTTGTTGACGAGCGCGATCGCCGGGAGATTGAGTTCAAGCGCTTTGCGAAGCACGAAGCGAGTTTGAGGCAAACAGCCTTCGGCGGCGTCGACGAGCAGGACGATCCCGTCGACCATCTTCAAGACGCGCTCGACCTCGCCGCCGAAGTCGGCGTGGCCCGGCGTGTCGACGATGTTGATCTTGTAATCGCCGTAATGGACCGACGTGTTTTTGGCCATGATCGTGATGCCGCGCTCGCGTTCAAGGTCCATCGAGTCCATCACGCGGTCGACGATCGTTTCGTTGTCACGATACACGTGCGATTGCTGGAGCATCGCGTCAACCAAAGTAGTTTTGCCGTGGTCGACGTGCGCGATGATCGCGATATTTCTGATCTTGCTTGTTTCAATCATTGTTTTCAGCGCCCCTCAAGGCAAACTGAAATGATGACGGATTAGGCGTCAAAAGGCAAAAGGCGAATGAAAATAGGGCCACGAGCGCGGATTCCAGGAATTCCAGGGATTTCCCAGTTTTCAATCCTGGACCTGGAACTTGGAATCTGGAATGCCCGAAAATCCCGCGTCACCTGACAAACGCGTTCGGAACCGGAATATCGGTCGCCGCGCCGAAGTTCTGGATCAGCGTCCCGGCGGTCGAGCGCTGAACGTACCAGGTCGTTGCCGACGACCTGAAGACGGCGGCGTCGAACTTGCCGTCGCCATCGTAGTCGCCGGGGGCGGGCGTGTCGCCGTTCGCGCCGAACGGGAACGAGTAGAACGTGAAGTTCTCGGACCTCAGGATCAGCCATTCGCCCGTCGCGGGCCGGAAGAGAGCGACGTCGGCCTTGCCGTCGCCGGTGTAGTCGCCCGGTACCGCCCGGTCGGTCGAGATCCCGAACGTGACGGCGATGATCCCGGTCGTCGAGCGGTTCAGCCACCATTGCCCGAGCGACGGGCGGTAGGTCGCGATGTCCGTCTTGCCGTCGCCGTCGTAATCGGCCGGGACCGGAACGTCGCCCGGCGCGCCGAAGGTCTCGATCGTCGTCCCGCCGCTTGATTTCTGGACGTACCACGTCAGATTCGACGGCCGGAAGACGGCGGCGTCCGTTTTGTTGTCGCCGTCGTAATCGGCCGGGACCGGTATGTCGGTAGAATTGCCGAACGGGAACGAATAGAAGCTGAAATCCTCGCTGCGAAGGACGAACCATTCGCCGGTCGACGGCCGGTAGATGGCGACGTCGGTTACCCCGTCGCCGGTAAAATCGCCGGGCGTCAGTTTGTCCGCCGAGTTGCCGAAAGTGTGGACGATCGTCCCGAGGTTCGAGCGGCTGAGCCACCATTGTCCGAGACTGGGCCTGAAGATCGAGATGTCGGTCTTGCCGTCGCCGTCAAAATCGAACGGCGAGCGGCGAACCGTCAACGGATTCGTGCCCGCTCCCCAGAACCCGGACGTGAGCGAGAACTGCCCGCCCGTCAGCGGTCCGCCGGCGACCGGCTGTCCTAACGTTCCGTCAACCTGGAACCCACCGCCGGCAACGCTCCCGCCACCGCCGGCGATCACCGATTTTGTGATCGTGAAACTTCCGCCTGATTGCGCGAACGAAACGCTCGAAAACAACGCCAAAATCAAAGCTATCGCTTTTGATCTCTTCATGGTTTTTTCTCCTCGCAAATTTTCGCCGTAGGATTTTGTGAACAGACGACGGCTTTTAATGCCTCGATTTCAGATTGTTGCTTATCCAATCTTTCCTGCTGCTGCTGAATCAATGCGGTTTGCGCGTCAATTTGTTTTTTCTGCGACTCGATTTGCGCCTGCTGTTCCTTGACCGCATTAACCAGCACGACTCCGACACGGTCATACTTTACGCCTTCGACCTCGCCTTTGTCATTGTATGTAACGAGCAGAGGCTCGACCGCGGCGACTTCTTCCGCTACGAGTCCGAAGTCAAACTGATTATTCGCCAGCCAGTTAAACGAAACGGGACGAAGCCGTGAAATCAAATCCAAGCCCGAACCGAACGGATTGATATTTGTTTTGTATCGAAGCGATGATGAACAGAGCGAAATCTCATTCGAGGCATTGCGGCAAAGTGGTGTTGCGCCCGCCACGCCGAGTTGAAGGATTGAAGTGCGTCCTGTTTGTGTGCTCATCACCAAACCCCAACCGCCGCCATTTGTTCCAAAAAAGCCGACGCTATTGTCAGTTTCCATTCCGACGAAGGCGCGATCCTGGTTTGGCGTATTCTGAAAAAGCCAAACGCCGGCGGTATTTGTAGCACCGGTATCTCCCAGGTTCTGTCTGAATCTGGATCTGCCAACCACATCCAACCGGAAGCTTGGCGTCGTTGTGCCGATACCGAGATTTCCGCCAAATAATCCATTGCCGCTGATGTTGAAATTGCCTGTTTGTTGCGATGTCGAATTTTGAATAAAATTCGCGCCGCCATTGGTCGTCGTGATATATTGATTGGCCGCGATTCCGCCGAGTTGTAACGTATCCGTCGAAAATTGGCTTTTTACCGAATATGGCGTACTGGCGATAAATTGCCTTGGGTTCAGAGCTGTATATGTTGCACTGCCGGCAACTTTTACTTCAACTTGCAGATAACGGCTTGCGCCCGAGAAAGGCTCGTATCCCGTCGGCACGTTAACGGTAAAAATGCCGTTTGTAACAGGAGTACTCGCCATAATCACTGGTCCGCCAAGCACTGAACCGCCCGTTGGATCGCTATAAACGGTGAACCGGAAATCATACATTCCGTTCGCCGGATTTGCGCCGTCACGCAAACTTCCTTGATAGTTAAAAATCGGTGATTGCGCCGAAACTGTCTGCGCAGCCAAAATCAGACCAACGACCACAATCAAAATACAATTTTCAAATCTTTTCATAATCTCTCCCAATTTTGCGAAAAACATCGTTCAATTTGTGAACGGGAAGTACCGGTTCACGCGATCAGAAGCATTTGCGGGCAAGTCCCGCGAAATCACCCGAAGAGGACCGGAAATTCCTAACGCGCGTCGCCGTATTGACTGACGGTTCGCGACGCGACGCGCTTTCCGGATACGTCGTAATGCCGGACCTTCAAACGCCCATCGGAGAAAGGAAGCATATAGACGCCGGCCCAAGGCGAGATCATTACCCCCAGGTTGCTGACCGTGGTCGCGCCGACGATTCCGCCTTTGCCGAAAAGCATCCCGGCGCCGATCGAGTCCATAAACTTGTCGCCGCAGTCATTGGCGCCGATGCCGCAGGTATCGAACAGTATCCGCGCTTCCTTCTTCAAGAAAAGAGGATTCTTAACCATCTTGTTGATATAGCTTCCGACGATCGCCGTTGTGTCCCTCAAATTGAACATTCCAGGCGATCCGTGCAGCGCAACCTCAAGAAACCTGACCCCGTTGTAGCTATTGAGCGCGGCATCCAGATCGGCCATTGTTCCAACCCCGTGCGCAGCACTGTTGCCCTCGCCCACGCTTTCGAAAAACTTCTCGGCAAAGCTCGTGAGCCGCTCATCGTAAATGCAGAGATTGTCGACACCCTTATTCATTTCCACCCTCCAACAGTTTCGTTTTTGTTGATTCCGATTAAGTCCGTTTTCAAGGCCGCCGCCCGCGATCGATTCTGTGTCGCGATAAGCGGCGACGCGGCCAGATTCTTCGCCCATCAAATCGATGCCTAATCACGGCAACGGTAAAGGTTCCACTCCCAGGTTATCTTCGTGCCGTCCTGCGGGTTGAGTTTCTTCGTGCCGAAAAGAACTTCGCCGGCGGTGCCTACGAATCGCTGCCCGTAGCGGCCTTCGTCGAGCTGCATATCGAATGAAGTCCTGAGCTTTTCGACTTTGTCGAGCGGCTGCAACTCTTCCAAGTCGCAGTTGGAATCGGTAACTTCATCAATGGTCTTCTCTTTCATTTCGAAAATTCCCGTCGAAGCATTGAACTCCAGGCTGAAATCGCGCGCGCCCGGTTGATAGCCGATCCTAAACGGCCGCTTGAGCGTTCCCGTGAACCATTCTTTTCTTCCTTTTTTGAACCTCGTCGTAAAACTCCCTTCGGTCTTTCCGCAACAAGGATCGTTTTCACGAACGCCCTCAAAAATGTCTTCCAACAGATAGAAGACAAACATATCCGCCGGATTCGGAGGTTTGGTCTTCATTTCTTCGGGTTTGCGCGGATTGAGTTTGATCTGCGCCTCCTCGACCAATTTATAGGTTCGTATGCCTTCACCGGTGCCGTTGCCGTTGCTTTGACGGGTCGATTTAATTACCGAAGTCTTGTCGTACGATCGTTCATACCGGATCGTGCCGCTCCAGTCGTCGGTGCAGGGAATCCAATCCCGAACGGGGATGCGAACGCCGGTTGACCCTAAAATTGCACGGTTTTCCCCGATCTTGACCATCAAATAAGCGGTGTGCGGAGTTGCATAGGTCTTTCGGTTGGTCAGATCTTCCTTTTGCGGCTTGCCGATGACACTGACGATGCTCTCTCCGACCTGTCCGCTCAACTTATCTGATTGGCTGCTCAGCTTGACCGAGTCGTCGCCAAGATCGGCGCCGTCCTCGGAAACCAATATCCACTCGACGGTTTTGCCGTCCAATGACGGTGACTCCTGCAAGTCGAATTTCGGGCTCGCACCCGAAGCCAACTTATCGAGGCAACCGACCTGATTCGCCTTTTCCGGGTCGGCCCAGACAATCGTGAACTTCGCCGTGACATCACGGGTTTCTCCCAAATTGACGGACGATTTCGTTCTCACCAGCGGAATCGGTTCCTGGACCTTGAGGTCGATCCTGATGATCTGGGAGGCTGACCGCAGTTTGTTCGAGGCCAGGGTGATAACGGCAAGTTTGAGTCCTTTCCCGAAGATCTCCAGAAACTGGCGGTACGAACTGCTTGCCTTCCGGTTCGGTGAACGCAGTTTGCATTCATCGATCGCCTTTTGATCCGGAAGCAGCTCGCATTCGTCGAGCGTCTTTTCAAACAGCGAGAGCTTTTCGACCAATCGATAAGCGTTCTTGCCCGTATTTTGGAGTGTTGTCAGGTCGTCCCAGGCGTCGCAGAGATTCGTCTGGGACGCGAAACCGGCGTTTACAAAGCGGACTCGGCCCGACTCGAAAAGGCCCGGGCCTCGATAATCTCCGGCGGCCGATTTGGCGTACGAATCGATCAGGTCGCCAAGGAGAATACGCTCGATCAACGACAGCTGGATGACATTGATCTTTGCGTTTTCAGCCGTCGCGGTCCCGAGATCGACCGGAACTTTCATCTGTTTTCCGAGTTCGAAGATCAGTTGGGCCGCAAAACGGAGTCTTCCGTCCTTCGAGTTCCTGGCCGTTTGCAGGTCTTTGAGTATCGAACGGGCGAGTTTGTCGGAAGGAATTCGGCCGTCGTTCTGGGAGATGACCTCGGCCAGCTTTTTGACGCTCGCCGTCGCGCCCAACGCCGAGGATTTAAGCATTCCGACGAGCTCGAAGTCGTAGAAAACCATCTCCATATCGTATGTCGAGGTCGGTTTGTAAAGGATCTTCTGGTTCCGGTCGATAATGTAGAATCCCGCCTTCTGCAGGGTTCCGATCAGGACCGAAAGCGATTCGGCGTCATATTTGGAGATCTCCTTTGCCAACCTGGCCGCGAGTGAGTCGGAACGATTTTCGCCGACGACATAAGCGCTCGGCAGGCCTTTGGTCGAGAACGAATCCAACGGGTTCTTGCTTTCGACCTTGGTCAGCTTCGGTTCCGGCGGCGGCGTATTGACGATCGGGCGTTGGCCATAAACTCCGAGTGAACCGACGATGATCAAGGCGAAAATCGCTATTTGTTTCATAAACTGAATCCCTCAGGACTTTGCCGAACTGCTTCGGCGAGGACCGGGCCGCGCTTTGTCGGAGATCTCACTTGATCCTTTCCAGTAAACCGCCGATGACTCTGTCGATCGCCGCTTTCACCGCGTCGTTCGGATTTCCCTTCACTTTTTCGGCCGCAGTCATGCTCGCAACGACGGTCTTTCCGTCATTGCCGTACACCGTGATCACGATCTCGGCTTCCGAATCGCCGATCTTCGAGGCGTCGGTGTTCCCGGTAACTTTGCCAAAAAGTCCGCCGACCTTGCTCGCGCCGGATTCCTTGACCCTTCTCAGTTCGACGCCAATGACGTTCACAAACCTGCCGGTCGCCAATTCGGCCTGAGAGTTTATCGGGAAGCCACTCATTCCGGCGGCGGTGAGTTTTTGCGAGATGTACGCCCGCAGTTCGTCCTGATTTACCTTGGATGTGTTGCCGGAAAAATAGTCGATAGCGACCGTCTTGATTGATTTGGTGTTTCGCGAATCGGAGATGATCGTCGTTGCTGAGTTGTCCCCCGACTTGTTGAAAAAGCCGGGCATCAATTCGGAAAGCGAATCGACCTCGGTCCAGTCTTTCGGGATCTCAAACAACGCCTGGTCGAGCGTCGCTTTTGAAAGTGCCGTGGTCTTGATGTTCGAAGTCGCCTGCAGTTGATCGTTTTGAAACATCTTTGTCGTGCCCTCGAGAAAGAGCCCGGGGTTTTCCATCTCCTTGACGATGACCTTCGGACGGCATCCGCCCGTTCCCATCGGCGCGCGCGGCACGCGGCAGTAGTCACGCGTCAGACTCAGATCGACGAACCATCCTTCCTGCTCGATTCGGGCCGAGAGTTTTCCGTCGCACGAATCGGCCGAACTTTCAAACGTCTGGACGTTCTTCAGCCACCTCGCGGTAAAACCGAACATCGGCTGACGTTTGCCCGAATCCGTGACGGAGCTCGAGATAGTCGTCGTTCCCTTGACGACGACCTTGCCTATCGGCCGGCGCGTTTGTTGTTCGGGCGTAAGGGTCGACCAGTCGTAATAGTCGACAAAATACGACTTCTTCTGTTCGCTCAAGGTGACATCCTGTTTCAGGTCGCATTGAGAGATCTCAATGAAATTCGGCAGCATTCTCGCCATCATTTCGGCCTTTTTCGGATCGCCGTCGAAGGTCATCTTCGATTCGCGCCGTTCGCGAACGCCCTTCGAGTAGATAGTGTTTTCGGTCGTTATGTTCCCGACGGCGGATTGCTGGGAAATTTTGTAGTCCGCAAACGTCGGAAATGCAGTAATTGCAAATATCAACAATGCTGAAATCGATCGGTTCATAAAGGTCGCGTCTCCCGCTGGATTTGTTCTCTATACACAAACGCGAAAGACTCGAGAGAATTTTTCAGAAAAACCGAATAATTATCGCTTCCGAGTTAGCGCGGAGAGTGTAGGATCGACAGGGCCAAAAGAGCGAAACTCCCGACGGTCTCTTGCCGATGTGTTGACAGCAAAAAGACCGCCCGCAAAAAGCGGACGGCCGGCAAAGGTGGTCAAGTGCCCCCGATGAAAAACGGCGGGATCTGAATCGGGAAACCGGAACTACCGGACAAACGAATTCGGCACGGCCAAGTCGGTCGATGCGCCGAAATTCTGGATCAACGTTCCGGCGGTCGATCTTTGGACGTACCAGGTCGCGGCCGAAGGTCTAAAGACGGCGGCGTCGAACCGGCCGTCACCGTCGTAATCGCCCGGCGCGGGCGTGTCGCCGTTTGTGCCGAATGGGAACGAGTAGAACGTGAAGTTCTCCGACCTCAGGATCAGCCATTCGCCGGTCGCCGGCCGGAAGAGCGCGATGTCGGCCTTGCCGTCGCCGGTGTAATCGCCGGGCACGGTCCGGTCGGTCGAGACTCCGAAGGTGACGGCGATGATCCCGGTCGCCGATCGGTTCAGCCACCATTGCCCGAGCGAAGGGCGATAGATCGCGATGTCGGCCTTGCCGTCCCCGTCGTAATCGGCCGCGACCGGAACGTCGCCGGCGGCGCCGAAGGTCTCGATCGTCGTTCCGCCCGTAGACTTTTGGATGTACCAGGTCGAGTTCGAAGGCCGGAAGACCGCGGCGTCCGTTCTGCCGTCGCCGTCGAAATCGGCCGGGACCGGAACGTCGGTAGAATTGCCGAACGGGAACGAATAGAAGCTGAAATCCTCGCTTCTTAGGACGAACCACTCGCCGGTCGAAGGCCTGAAGATGGCGACATCGGTGTCTCCGTCGCCCGTAAAGTCGCCCGGCGTCAGTTTATCGGCCGAGTTGCCGAAGGTGTGGACGATGGTTCCGAGATTGGAACGGTTCAGCCACCATTGCCCGAGACTGGGCCTGAAGATCGAGATGTCGGTCTTGCCGTCGCCGTCGAAATCGAACGGCGACTTTGTCAGCGGAGCGAACGAGGCAGTCTGAATGACGGGCGAGTTCATCGTGACGGAGGCCGGATTGTTAGCGCCCGAGTAGGCACCGGTCCCCGTGCCCGTCCAGCCGGTGAATCGGTAGCCCGGGTTCGGCGTCGCGGTGATCTGGACACCTTGACCGGCGTCGAAATACGCCGACATCGGCCCGACAGTTCCGCCCGCCCCCGCATTCATCGTCAGCAGGTGCCGGGCAGTTGTATTCGCAGATGAAAGCGTCCAGGGCGAAAACTGCGTTACGCCCGTGAATTCGACCCAGTTCTGGGTTGTATTCCGGTTGGTAACCCCTTGCGGTGTCCAACTTGAACCGTCGTTTCTCCATAGCTGGAGAGCGGACTCGTCGTTTCCATTGAGTTCGGAATCGAGGTAGTGGAGACGAAGAGTCGCGGAATATCCGTTTCCTCCGATCGGTGTTATCAAATAGGTCCGGAGCGTGCCTGTCGGTAATCCGGCCGGCACACCGGGCAGAACCTGAACATCAACTTCGGACGGGGCAGTGCCGGAAGTGAACTGAATCGTTGTAAACGGGTTGCCGAACGCGATCGGAGTTCC
This sequence comes from Pyrinomonadaceae bacterium, assembly GCA_041752475.1. GTDB lineage: Bacteria > Acidobacteriota > Blastocatellia > Pyrinomonadales > Pyrinomonadaceae > JAFDVJ01. Next base: position 113,686 of record JBGSWK010000008.1, read on the forward strand.
CGGACAGGCCGCGAGATTCGTACGCCGGATATTGCCGATGACCTCGCCTGCTCCGCTCCAAAGCACGGTACACGGCAGACTGAGCCTGAACGGACCGGTAGAGATCCTTCCTTCTACAAACAAATTGCCGCCGTTGTAGTTGACGTCGCTCAGCATTGTTGTAGTGGAGAATGCATCGACAAGCAATCGTGGGTTTCCCGTCCAGCCGCCGGTTCCGGCCAGATTCTGAGCGAGAACCGGCGGAAAGAAAGTGCCGAAGTTTACGTTGACGCCACCGGTTATCGAACCGTTGTTCGTAAACGTGCCGCCGTTGAAAGCGAGATTCGGACTTCCGCTGAACGCCGTGATCGTTCCGTTGTTCAAGACATCGCCATTGGCGGTAATGCCGGTTGAATTAAAGAGCGAGAGTGTGGCACCGCTGTCGACGGTCAGTTTACCTTTGACGGTCGCGCCGCTTGCCTTAACGGTCCCCGAGGCGATCTCGAGTGCCGGATCGATCGTCAGCGGTGCTCCGAGATTCGGAGTGCCGCTCGCAGGCTGCATTTTGACCAGTCCGGTACCCTTAATAACGCCACGAAAAAAGCTTGTCGGTCCGGACATCGTGAGAGTGAAATTGCCGACATCCAGCGCCGCGCCGTTCGCGGTTAACAGTTGATTGGTCGTGAAATTGACATTGGTTCCCAAATTGAGCGTCATTGCCGACCCGGAACCGATTTGTATGTTTGTCGGCGACCACGCGCCGATCCCCTGGACGAACTGAACGGGCGGGCCGGTTCCGTCATTGAACGTCATAAAATCGATGTTGCCGATCGTCCCGTTGTTGGTGAATGACTGTCCATTGAACGCAAATTGCGGGTTGCCGCCGGTCTTCGTCAAGCTGCCGTTTACGGTGACGTTGTTGTTTGCTGATAATGTGCCGCTCGTGTTCATCGCCAGTGTCGCCCCCGGATCGATGGTAAACGGTCCGCTCATCGTTCCACCCGATTGATACTCGACGATTCCCGAGCCGATCGTGACCGCGGGCCCGTTGGCATTGAACACGGAGAATCCGCTTGCCGGAATGAACCTTAGAGTGCCGGTGCCTGTGACCGTGCCGACACCCTGGAACCTGCTTCCTTTCACGTTCAAGGTCTTGTCGCTGAAATCGATTACCCCCGAATTGGATATGGTCGGGATATCGAACGTCATGTTGGATCCCAATTTTACGGTGAAGCCGGTTGGCACGGTGAATGCCCCGACCTCCCAAGTGCCGGCTCCCGAATACGTCTTGACAAGGCTTGACGGTGCCGTCGGGACCAGAAGGGCGCCTTTCAGCGAGCCGAAATTGAGGATGTTCCCTCTTACGTTTATCGTTCCCGTCGGCTGGATCAGCCCCGAATTGATCAGATTTCCCTTGATATTGACGATCGTCCCCGTCAGAGTGCTGCCCGGACCGGTGTTGAGATCGACCGATTCAAACGCATTGCCGACCGAAATAACGCCGCTGTTTATCGCATTGCCCGTTATCGTAATGCCGCCCTGGACTTGGATTATGCCCGCTAAGGTCAATACGTTTTGAGGTCTGGAATTGGTTAGAGACCCGGCCGAAACACTGCTTACCGCGCCGGCACTGGACGTGATGAAGCCGGCGTTCGAAAGAAGACCGGTCACTCCCAGATTGTTATCGAGTGTCAACCGGTTGTTTACGGACAGGTTCCGCGCTTTCCCTCCATTTGACTGCGACGGTTTGAGCCACACAGGACAAAAGATAGCGATATCGTCGTTAAATGTCGGAACCGTATGACTGTTCCAGGTGCAAGGGCAGTCCCAATCTCCGAAGGTGCATTGGCAATTTGTCGGCGGCGTACACACCGGAAAGTTGTAGACGGCATTGCTGGTCTTGTAAATGCCGCGACCATAGGTGACCGCAACCAATTGGCCGCCTGCCCAGAACAGTTGATCGACCGCCACGTTCGCGGGACCGTCCTGCGGCAAGCCCCAGGTTAAACCCGCGTTTTCGGACGCGAAGATTCCGATCTCGGTAGCTGCATAGATGTTATTTGGGACGGCCGGGCTGATCGCCAGATCCCGAACCGGAACATTCGGCAAACCGACCCCGGCGGGTCCGGTCAAATCGGTCCATGTCGCTCCGAGATCTTGGCTGCGGTAAACGTTATCACCTGCAAAGCCGCCGAGCGTCGCGTAAATCCAATTCGGACTTCGGGTTTCGTCTATAACCAACCGCGTCACAAACCGCGTCGCCGGTATGCCCGCATCGATCCGGACCCAGGTTGGTCCGGCGCTCGTGCCGTCAAAAGTGAGGAATATCTGCCCGTCGTTGTGACCGATCAAAATGAAATCGGAATTATTTTTCGAGACCGTGACCGCACTGATAGGATTTGGATTTCCCAAACGGGGAGCGGGCCGCCTGTCGGAAGACGGGGGTTTGACCGCACTCCAGGTCGGGAGACCAGCTGCCTTAATGTCATTGCTTCGCCAGAGACTGAGACCTCCGGCAAGCATTGTGTTGGGATCGCTCGGATCGAGAATGAACGGTGCGATAAAATTGGCGCCGTTAAAAGCGTCGAGAATACCGGTCGCCGGAGGAACACAAGGGCCGCCATTGGCGCTCGTTGGCGCCGGATTGCAGTAGATATATCCGGACGTCGATCCGGAATCTGAACTCCGAACTATGCCGAGGTTGAGATATTCCGAATAAAAATAGCCTGGGTCGGTCGGATCGGAAGCAGTGTAGCCGCCGTCACCGCCGAACATACTAGTCCAATCTTGAGCGTTACCCGTGTATCGGAGTGTTCCGTTGTCCTGCGTTCCGCCGACTATGACACCTAACGCGTTGGCAGACGCCGAATAGAACTGAGTAACGCCGAGAGAGTTATTCAGCTTGGTCCAACCACCTTCGACCGAGACCGCCGAAACGTCGTCGGCTCGATAGATGCCGCCGTCGTTGCTGAAATAGACCTTCTTGTTTGTGTTGTTATTGAATCCCGGATCGGAAACGATCATGTGATGATCAGAATGGGCATTACTATCTCTGCCGTCGGCTATCGGGCCCCAATTGAATCCACCGTCCGTGCTTCGATACATATTGATCCCGCCGACCAAGATGAAATTTGGATCCTGCGGATTGACCCAGATGATGTTGTCGTAATCACCCTGCCCGCCAAGAAAGGTGTTTCCGGGATTCGATGCATTGATCAGATTGAACGTAACACCCGCGTCAAGGCTTTTGTAGAGGTTGCCTTTCACCAGCGTGCCGTTCGGCGGCGGCTGCCCGGCGCCCTGCGTCGCGTCGATCATCGAGTAAACGATCGACGGATTGCTCGGCGCATAAGCTATCTCGATGCGGCCGGTTGAACCGCCTAGTGAGATCGCCGGCGTGTATGTAGCGTTTTGCCAGCTTTGTCCGCCGTTTGTTGAATACACGGAGACCAGTCCTCCGGTGCCCGAAGCGACCGCATTTTGGGAATTGGTCGGGTCAAAATCGGCGTCAAGATATGATCTCAGACCGGCGGTCGTCAGTGTCCAGTTTGCGCCGCCGTCAACCGAGCGGTATAGCCCCGTCAGAGTAGCGGCGACGATCGCCGTTCCGTCGGGGGAGATAGTCAGCCGATTTACATAGGACCACGGACAGGCCGGTCCGGCAGCGGCACAAACGGTCGGATCGGCCGTGTTGGTCCGTGCGAGCTGATTCCAGGTGATTCCGCCGTCGATCGACTTGAAGACGCCGTCGCCCCTCTGTTTTGATGTGTTGCTCTCGCCTTCGGTCGCATCCAGACCTGCGGAAAATGACTCTCCCGTGCCGGCATACAAAATGTTGGAATTCGTCGGGTCGATGACCATTGTCGAGACAGCCAGGTTCGCCATAAAATCATTGACCGGCGACCACGCTCCGCCCGCATTTGCCGAATGCCAGATTCCGCCTGAGACGCTGCCGATCCACATTCTGTTGGAATTCGAAGGATCAATCACGATCGTCCGGATCCTTCCTCCAATATTCCCCGGACCGAGCCATGTCCACTGTCCGGGTTCGATCCCCGCGATCTTCTGTCCTTCCGGTTTCCCGGCGGCAACAGCCCGGCTTTGCTGGAGACTTCGCATACGGTCGACCTGTTCTCTTGCTTTTTGAAGACCGTCGGCAGGTATTTTTCCGAGGTCGTCCTGTAACTGCATATTGCGAAAGTTCTGAGCTTCAATTGGACGATCTCCTCGAGTTCTTTCGTTCGCTTCTTCCGTCCGATCTTCTTCCAGTCCTCGCCGGTCAATTTGTGCCGTCGGAATTGCCCGGAGCGACTTGTTCGAAGGTTGGAAATCAAACGTGATCTCGGGCCCGATCAGCGCGATTTTAGGGGATCTTTTGTTGGCTTCGCGATCTTTTCCGGCGTTCGAACTAACAGACGGCATCTCGGCGATCGGTGGATTCAACAGCTGATCGAGATTCTGGCGCAATTCCTGTTTCAACTCAGTAACTGTTTTGTCTGCTGTCGACTCGATGTCCGAGGTTCCGGTTTCAGGTTCGACGCGCCGCGGGGTCGAGTTCTTAAAGCTGTTGAAAACCATCGACGCAGTGAGCGTTATGCCAATCAACGCAAAGATCAAAGTATTCACTCGACTTAGTTCAAATTTTGGATACATAGAAAACTTCCTTAAGGAATTGGTGCAGATGAATTCACTGTTTGCGGTTCAACGCTAAAAGGCGGAACTCAAACAATAACAACGGGACCGAATTTCGTTTGACGGCGGTGAGAAACCCTCCGGCCGACGGATTTGTGGTTGACGCGCTGACCGTATCACGAACACATTCGGAACCCGGCCGCCGAAGACCGCACTCGCTGGGCCCGACGGATTGTTGCGTCGGCAACTGCTTCGAAAAAGGTGTTGAATCAGCCATTGCGTTGAAGTATCGGCCGATAGACGAGCCGCGTTATCTCACAAACGAATTCGGCACGGCAAGATCGGTCGCGACGCCGAACGATTGGATCAATGTGCCGGCGGTCGATCGCTGGACATACCAGGTCGCTGCCGACGATCTGAACACGGCGGCGTCGAACTTGCCGTCGCCGTCGTAGTCGCCGGGGGCGGGCGTGTCGCCGTTCGCGCCGAACGGGAACGAGTAGAACGTGAAATTCTCGGACCTCAGGATCAGCCATTCGCCCGTCGCGGGCCGGAAGAGCGCGACGTCGGCCTTGCCGTCGCCGGTGTAATCGCCCGGTACCGCCCGGTCGGTCGAGATCCCGAACGTGACGGCGATGATCCCG
>JBGSWK010000009.1:0-65100 GCA_041752475.1 Pyrinomonadaceae bacterium
ATTCTCGGACCTCAGGATCAGCCATTCGCCCGTCGCGGGCCGGAAGAGCGCGACGTCGGCCTTGCCGTCGCCGGTGTAATCGCCCGGTACCGCCCGGTCGGTCGAGATCCCGAACGTGACGGCGATGATCCCGGCCGTCGAGCGGTTGAGCCACCACTGCCCGAGCGACGGGCGGTAGGTCGCGATGTCGGCCTTGCCGTCGCCGTCGTAATCGGCCGGGACCGGAACGTCGCCCGGCGCGCCGAAGGTCTCGATCGTCGTCCCGCCGCTTGATTTCTGGACATACCACGTCAGATTCGACGGCCGGAAGACGGCGGCGTCCGTTTTGTTGTCGCCGTCGTAATCGGCCGGAACGGGAATGTCGGCCGCAGACCCGAACGGGAACGAATAGAAGCTGAAATCCTCGCTGCGAAGGACGAACCATTCGCCGGTCGAGGGCCGGTAGATGGCGACGTCGGTTACCCCGTCGCCGGTAAAATCGCCCGGCGTGAGTTTGTCCGCCGAGTTGCCGAAGGTGTGGACGATCGTCCCGAGGTTCGAGCGGCTGAGCCACCATTGCCCGAGACTGGGCCTGAAGATCGAGATGTCGGTCTTGCCGTCGCCGTCGAAATCGAACGGCGAGCGGCGAACCGTCAACGGATTCGTGCCCGCTCCCCAGAAGCCCGACGTGAGCGAGAACTGTCCGCCCGTCAGCGGTCCGCCGGCGACCGGTTGCCCTAACGTTCCGTCAACCTGGAACCCACCGCCGGCAACGCTCCCGCCACCGCCGGCGACGACCGATTTTGTGATCGTGAAACTTCCGCCGGACTGGGCGATCGCGCATCCCGCCAAAAGAACCATCGTCAGTAATGTCCTCATAATTCAACCTCTTGAATCTAGATTTGGTCTACGGGCAAGGGTTGACGGGAAACGTCGCCAGCGCACCGCTGTTGTTGACCGTGATGCCCCAACACGCGCCGTTCGGCGAAGTGATTATGACGGTGTTCGGGTTGGTGATGTAAACTGCGCCGTTAGTCACGCGGATAGTTCCGTTGACGTGGAGTTTATTGGCGGGCGTGGTCGTGCCGATGCCGACGTTGGTGTCGGCTGTCGCGCCGTTGACGCCGTTGATGCTGCCCAAAACGATCGAATTGCTCTGTGCAACAAATGCCTTTGACCCGATGGCGGCTGCGTTCGTCAATGATGCACCACCGAAGTTGGCAAATTCGCCTAACGTTACATTAAATGAGCCGCTTGTATTCGCCTCGCCCGAGTTGCGGCCGATAAAGGTGTTGCTCGAACCTGAATCGTTGTTAAAGCCTGCGCCCGTGCCGAAAAATGAATTAAAGCTGCCATTGGAAAGTTGTCCGGCGCGGTGTCCGAAAAAGGAATTAAAGTCGCCTGTCCTGTAAGGAGTCGAATACAACAGCGTGCTTCCGAAAATCGAATTATTGTTGCCGGTTTGGTTACTTCCGGCATTGCTTCCAAAAAAGGAATTTCCGCCGCCGGTTTGGTTATAAATGCCTGCAGAGTATCCGAAGAAGGAATTCGACTGTCCCGCGGTGTTATTTTGTCCCGCCCCGGTGCCGAAGAAGCTACTGTAGGAAGCCGCGGTTGTTGTGTTGGCGCCTGCGAGGTCGCCGGCCATAAAGCTATTGCCGACCCGCCTTAGAATTGGCGAGCCGGTGAGCCAATACCCCAGCTGTGCGTTGAATATATTGGCGGTTCCGTTTCCCCCGATATTGAAACTGGTGTTTTCCTGCCAGATCGTTGTGTTTTGAATATAACTCGTGCTTCCCGGCGTCGGCGTTCGCGCGTCGCTCAGACGCGCGTCGGTGGTCAAAACATATTGCGATGCGTCAATTCCGCCGACCTTCAGCGTATTGCCCGAAAGTATCGAGCTAATGGAATAAGGCGTATAAGTAATCTTTTGGCGCGGCGTTAGTAAAGTGTGTTGCGCGCTGCTGCCGCTCGGCCTGACACTCACTTCAACCCAATACGTTAATCCCGGAACAAAGAAACTTGTGGTTCCTCCCCCAAACTCAAGGCTGAAAATTCCGTTGACGACCGGAACTTCGAGGTAATTCGCGCCTCCTTGCGAAACGCCGCCCGTCGGAACGTTAAAAAGGTCCAATTTGATGTCGTAATTACCGTTTGCCGGAACATTTCCGTCCTTTAAGCTGCCCTGATAGGTGAAAGGATAGAATTGTCCGCTGGCGTCAAAAGTTTGAAAAACAAACAACATCATCAAAAAACAAATGCTCGAAAAGATCCGTTTCATCTTGAGAATCCTCCTGAACTCACTATTTCCGTCTCAAAACTACGGCGAGAATCTATCTCGCCTATTTCACGCTTTTAATCGCGGACTTCGGTAAGGCACCGCACTCGATCTCTCAATTGCCCATTAACCGCAAGGTGTAGAGATATTGGCCAAAATACTGGCCGCGGACGACGACGCGCATTCCGAGTTTGATCGTCATCGGCTGACGGTACAGATTGTTGATGACCGAAGACGGCAATCCCAGATCGGCAAAATAGCTTCGCGCAAAGCCGCGAGTTGCCGCAGTGCTGAAGTTGTCGAATGCGAATTCGAAATCGTTGGCGGGAATCGTACGTTGAAAAAGTTTTGTGCCGCCCACGTTGACCGTCAAGACGCCGTTCAGCGGCAATCCGGTCGTCGGGTCCACCGCGTTCGGATTATTGAGCGCCGGGCTTTCGATCGTCAGCCGCGGAACATATGTAAAGAACGCCGGCATTCCTGACGAAGTGTCGTTTTGGAATTCATTGTCGATCGTGTTGTTGACGATGAAATAAACGACGTTGTCGGCGGAACGGCCGGGCAACGTGATTCGACCGATATCATCGAATGTCCCGCGCGAGGTCGCAGCGCCCGGCGTATGCGCGAGACAGCGGTCATCGGCGCCGAGCGTCAGCTGAAGATCCGCCTGAAGTACCTGCGGATCGCAGCTGTAATATACGTAAACGACGCCGGTTGTCGCCGTGCCTAGAAACTTGGCATTCTTCCCGAACGAATCGGGCTCACCGAGCGGCAAAGCGGCGATCAAGGCGTTCACCGGATTCTGCTGCTCGCGTCGAATCGATTTCAGTTCGTTCTTTAGTGACTCGTCAATTTGACTCTTTTGGGCCGACGCGATCTGCATTGCAATCAGCAACACCGCAACTATCGTAAAGATTCTTTTCATTCGGTTTTCTCCTTTCGAAACACTACGCGAGATACATTACGAAACTGGCTCAGGTATCTTTTTGCGATGCCGAGCGAAGTCACAATCCTGCCAAACGAATTTGCCGGCGGTCAGAGCGGTCGGGCTGCGCTCGAAAGCTTGCTGCCGACCGTCTGCCTTGCGCCGATTCGCCGATCAACGAAGAGTGGGTTGGTGAATCACCGCTCGCGTTCGTCAGAAGCACTTTTCTGCGCCGAAACCATTTGAAAAGCAAACAATCATCAGAACCAAAACCCTTTTCATCCTCTTATCTGCTTTTGATAGCAAACATTGCTTTTCGTTGATCGTGTGTGATCTCCCTTTCAGCACACTGCGCGAAAACTATGATAAAATCGGCTAAAAGTTTCTTATGGCGAGTGAAGTTACGCTTTTATTGCAACAACTTAGTGGCGAAGGGAGCAGCCCAAACCGTGAGGCGTTGGATAAACTTCTGCCGATCGTCTACGACGAACTGCGCCGTTTGGCGGCGAGTTTCCTCAACCGCGAACACGCCGTTTCGCTCCAAACGACCGAACTCGTTCACGAAGCCTATTTCAAGCTCACCAACCAGAAGAAAGTCGATTGGGAAAATCGCGGACAGTTTTTTGCGATCGCCGCCCAGGCGATGCGCCGGATCCTGATTGATGCGGCGCGGCAAAGAAAGTCGTTGAAACACGGCGCGGAAAAAGTTTCGCTTGACGATGCGCTGACGGTTTCGGCCGCGCAAAATCAGAGCTTACTCGAACTCGACGAGGCCTTAACGGAACTCGAAAAATTCGATTCGCAGCAATGCCGCGTCGTCGAACTCCGTTATTTCGCCGGCCTGACAATCGAAGAAACGGCGGAGGTCCTCCACATTTCCGAGGCGACGGTCAAACGCGAATGGGCGATAGCCCGGGCGTGGCTTTTCAAAAAGATCAACGGCGTTTGAGCCTATTGTTATTTCTTTTTCGCGTAGTGTTTTGAGAAAAACTCTATGGACTCGGCGAAATGGCAAAATATCAAAAATGTTATGTCGGCGGCGCTAGATCTGCCCGCAGAAAAGCGCGTCGATTTTTTGGCGCGTGAACAGGATGCCGAAGTTCGTGTCGAAGTCGAAAACCTGCTCATCGCGCACGAACAAGCGGTGGGTTTTATTGATAAGCCGATTCTTATCGAACAGGGCGTTGCCGAAGACAAAACGAGGGATAATTTCATCGGCAAACAGGTTGATAATTATCTGATTCTTGAAAAAATCGGCACGGGCGGAATGGGCGCGGTTTATCTCGCCGAACGCGTCAATTCAGACTTCAAGCAAAAGGTCGCGCTCAAGCTCATCAAACGCGGAATGGATTCGGAAGCGATCCTCAAACGCTTTGCCCGCGAACGAAAAATTCTCTCAACTCTAAGACATCCGAATATCGCACAATTGATTGACGGCGGAGTCTCTTCCGAAGGACTGCCGTTTTTCGCGATGGAATATGTTGAAGGCCTTCCGCTCAATCAGTACTGCCGGGAGCGACAACTGTCTTTGGAAGAACGACTTGGAATTTTCCGGCAAATTTGTTCAGCCGTCGAAAACGCCCATCAGAATCTCATCATTCACCGCGATTTGAAACCGACAAATATCGTCGTCACCAGTGACGGCTGCGCAAAACTGCTCGATTTTGGGATTGCCAAAGTTCTGTCGGACGATGGTTTTGAGAACACAAACACGGCGACCCGGGCGAAAGTATTTACGCCGGAATATGCGTCTCCCGAACAGATACTGGGGAAGACCGTGACGACGGCGACCGACGTTTACAGCTTGGGCGTGATTCTCTACGAGCTTCTCGCGGAGCATCGCCCGTATGAAACGAAAGGAAGATCGTTCGACGAGATCGTCAAGAGCGTCTGTGAAACCGAACCCGTTCGCCCGTCGGCGTGGATTTCGGATCTCGGATTTCGGATTTCGGATTCAAAAGAAACGGGATCAAACAATCAACGGACGGCTCGCGGCGAATCGCAAACAAATCAGCAATCCGCAATCATAAATCCCAAATTCTTAAAGGGCGATCTGGACAACATTATCTTGAAAGCGCTGCGGAAAGAGCCGGCCGAACGATACGGCTCGGTGCAGCAGTTTTCGGACGATGTCCTGAGGTTTCTGCAAGGGTTGCCGGTTCTGGCGCGACCGCAAACCCTGAATTACCGTTTCGGAAAGTACGTCAGGCGCCACCGAGCCGGCGTTCTTGCTGCCGTCCTTGTTTTGCTTTCACTGATCGGCGGGATTTCGGTGGCCACGTGGCAGGCGGTCGTCGCCCGCCGCGAACGCGCCAAATCCGAACAGCGTTTCAAAGATGTGCGTAAACTCACGAATTCATTTTTGTTTGAGTTTCACGACGCGATCGAGGATTTGCAGGGAGCGACTCCGGCTCGCAAACTGGTAATTGACCGTGCATTGCCGTTTCTCGACAATCTCGCTCTCGAATCGGCGGATGACGAGTCGCTTCAGAATGAATTGGCCGAATCGTATTACAAACTCGGTGTGATTCAAGGTCACCCCTCATTTCCCAATATCGGAGATGTCGCGGGCGCTATTGGGAGTTTTCGAAAATCTATAAGGATCGGGGAAGAGCTCGTCAAGCACGACACGACCAATCCCGATTATCGTCTTAATCTGGCGAAATACTACGAAATGCTCGGTGATATGTTTGGAGTCGCCAACTACGACACGCCGGCGGCAACCGAGAATTATCAAACCGGACTGCGATTACGTGAAGAAGTGCGAAAAGAATATCCGGCTGATCCGAGGGTGCTGAATGGATTGATGGCCAGTTACGAACGCATCGGAAGCATAAAGGCCAAGACAGGCGAACTGAATGCGGCAATTAAGTATTATCAGGATTCGCTCGCGATCGCGGAGCAGTTTCAGGCTTTGGAGCCGGCAAACATCAAACGTCAACGTGATATTTTTATTGGCTATTACGAAATCGGAAAGGTCTTGCAGGCTAACGGACAATATCTGGAAGCACTCGAACAATATGCGACCGGTCGAACTTTGGTCGAGAAATCGATTGCCGTTGAGCCGAACAACGCTGATTCGAAGCGAACGATCGCGCTTTTCGATGATCTGTCTGCGAATGCTCATCTCGAACTTGGGAACATCGCGCTTGCCACCACGTTCTCAAACAGCGGGCTTGCCGTCTCGGAACAACTGTTTGCCGCCGACCCGACAAATATTCAGTTTTACGGTGATCTCACCGTCAGTCTCGATACGGCGGGCGATCTGCGGCTCAAGAAGGGCGATATTGCCGGAGCAAAAAAGCTTTTGAATCGTTCGCTTGAAATGCGTGAGGCTGCGTTTAAGCAGGACCCGACAATGACGCTTGCCAAGCGTTATATTGCCATCAGCCGTAACAAGCTCGCCGCCGCATTCCGTGCAGAGAACGATTTGTCTGAAGCGCTCTCTCAACTGAATAAGGCACTGAGCATCAATCGCGAGTTATGCCTAACTGATCCGACAAATGTGGATTTGCGGCGCGAATTGGCGGTCACGTTGAAGGGAAACGGCGAAACGCTCGCGCTGATCGGCGCGAAAGAACAGAATCTCGGGAAATCACGCGAAGCCCGCGGATTGCTCGAAGAGAGTCTCAAGATTTACACCGACCTGAAGACGAATAACCGATTCTACGGATCCGATGAAGCAAGAATCGCCGAGCTAAATGCTCTTATCAAAAACAACTCTGCGTTTTGACGAATTTCGGGCTTGCCGGGACCCATCAAATCAACGGATGCTTCGGACTTCCTAAATCCCGAAAATGCGACGTCACCTGACAAACGCGTTCGGAACCGGGATATCGGTCGACGCTCTTTTCATATGGTTTATTCGAGCGATGAGCTATGAGCTTTGACCCGAAGGCCCGGACCACAGCTCGATACTCAAACAGCAGCCCCAGTTTCGCCGCGTGGGCCGCGATCGCGTCGATCTCGTCTTCCGACGCGCCGGCGATGATCGCGCCGGAAACGGCGGAGACGCGGATCATCGCGCCGGTCTTGTTGCGATGTATTCTTTCAAGTTCATCGATCGTGATCGAGCGGCCTTCGCTTTCAAGATCGAGCTGTGCTGACCGTCGACCATTTTTGCCGCTGCCGAGGGTCTTCGTGTTCGCTCGCAGTAATTCCGTAGGAAAACTACCTCGATTCCTCCGCGATAAAGTCTTCAGCCGTGAGATCCTCGTTCAGATTGATCACGCGGGTCGGGCTGGCGATCGTATATTTTTTCGACGAAACGGACAGAATGTATATCTCGCCGACGGGAAGATCTTCGAATTTGTAATATCCGAAAGAGCTTGAGCGCGCGTACTTTGTTTCACCGGCGGCGGATGTTAACTGAATTATGACGTTGCGGACGCCTTGCCCGTTGGCGGTTAAGATCCTCCCCGCGATCGAGGCATTTGCCGCGGTCGGGGCAAACATCTGGAAATCAACGCCCGCAGCGTCGCTCGTGAGCGGATCAACGGTCGCCGAATTGGGAGTAAACGCGTTCACGCCGTCAAAGGGTGTGACCGTGTAAAACCCATCGGCCGGAAGATCCGTAAACGTGTAATTTCCGTTCGAATCGGTCTGCACCGAATTTTGGGCTGCACCATCGATCTCAACCGTCACGCCGCTGACGCCGACTCCGCTGCCGTCCACCACTTGTCCGGAAACCTGGAAGTTGCTTTGAGTTCCTTCAAACACGACCGTTTCTTCGCCCGTGATATTGACGAAATTCGTATTGTATTCGTCAAACAAATACCCCACCTGCTTTGGCGACACATTGTAATTTCCGTTTGGCGTTAGATTTACAAACCGGAAAACCCCGTCGCTGTCCGTTTCGGTAGTTCTCGAATCCGTGCCCGTCAGCGACATCGACACACCACTCATCGGATCGCCGTTCGAATCAACCACCACGCCCGAAATCGAAGGGAGATTCGTATCAATCTGCTCGGCTATTACGAATGGGGAAAGAGAACCTACCGACCCGCATAGTTGCCTGGTCGCGAAATCACGAAATGTTGTTCGATTAACGAGCGTTCCATTTTCGTTGTGGAAAATGAACATTGCACCAAAACGTATTGCCGGCGTATTTGACGGCACCGTAAAGCACAGGCCGATTGGCGGGGAAACTACCGCAGTTGTTGAAATTTCATAGGCTTCGCCGCCGACAATAAAGCCTCCCGGAAGCATCCCTGCAGAATCGGGAGAAATTGGCGTGATCGTCGTCACCCCGTTCGACGTTACATTTGAAAAAATAATGCTCGACGATCCGAGGGCGACATTGACGTTTGAACCGATACTCGTGATGCTTGCAACATCCCTCGCCCACGCAAAATCGTTCATAAAGCCGGATCTGATCAGCGTCAAACCACTTCCATCTGAATTGATTCTCATTAATTCGACCGAAGCTCCGTTCACGCGACGAAAAGCCAGAAAGTTTCCATCCGGCGACCATTTACATTCCTGAATGCCGTTACCGCTCAGCAAAATAACCTGGTTTGTTCCATCAGCATTCATCAAGAATACTCCTGTTGATTTTGTGTAGGCTATCTTGGTTCCGTCGGGCGAAAAGTTAGGTTCAAAACCTCCTGTTGTCGTTAACTGCAGCAAATCGGAACCGGTTGAGCCAATTGAAAAAATGTTATTGTCCTTATTGAAGACGAGTTTCGTGCCGTCTGACGACCAATCCAAAGACGGGCGGCCAAAGGGGGCGTTGCCGTTTGAATTGATCACAGTTCGGTTTGTTCCATCAGAATTCGCGATCTCTATTTTGTTTGTACTGATAAAAGCAATGCGATCTCCCGTTGGTGACCAAACAGGTGACGAGATCAGTGAGAAAAATAACTCTCCCTGCGTAGGATTAGGGGGCGGCGGCGGCGGCGAAATAATCGTTCTCATATCTGTGCCGTCGAAGTCACTGATGACAACCGCGTCGCCTCCGCCAACTCTTCGGGAAAATACGATCTTTCTGCCATCAGATGAAACGTCAAGATCCCTGGCCCGAATCGGCGTTGATATTGACATTTCGCCGCTCCCGTCGGAATTCATTGCTTTGATATCGTCAAAGTATATTCTGCCACCCGCATTTGTTCCTTGAGCGGAAAAATTAACTAGCTGCGTGGCTGTTGAGAGACTCGTGCTCGCTGAGACCGGCGTAAAGGTAAAGCTATCGCGTGTTGGCGTTACGGTGTAGTTTCCGGTCGGAATCGAAACGAATTTGTAATCACCGTTATTGTTGGTTACGGTCGTACGGTCAGCAGCTCCGGTCAATGTGATCGTGACGCCGGAAAGCGGAAACGTTATTCCGTTGACGCTGCTTTGAACCTTTCCGCGAATAGTCGACACCCGCGTTCCGACAAAATCCTGACCAGTTTGATTCGCCGAGAGATTGTTAAAGATCCTATTCGTCGGCGCAAAAGTCACGTTTCTAGTTGTCGCGGTGACTGTGTAGTTGCCGCCCGCGGGCAGATTGCCGAAAGAATAGTTTCCATTTGTATCGGTGACAGCCGCTCGGGACGGTGCTCCGGGGATCTTCAGGGAGATTCCACTCAAAGGAGCATTTGCCGGATCCGCGATTCGCCCCGAAATGCTGAAAGTGGCAGCCGCGACTGTCTGACAACGCGAAAATTCCGACGTGTTGCCGTTTGCGTCCGTCGCGGTTGCTGTTATTACTCGGCCGACCGCTGTCGAAACGGCAAAGTTCGCGGTTACGGCGGCAATTCCGCCGGCGTCCGTCGAAACCGAGCTTGAGCCGATATACGTATCCCCTTCACCAAAACCTGAAGGATCGCACGCGGCGCTCGAGAAAAACTCAAGCGTGTAGGTTTGCGAAGGTGTGCTGTTGAATGTTCCCGCGATATTGGTTGAAGCACCAAATGAAACCGCCGAAGTTAGAACCGGATAGTTCTGAAGCAAATTCGCCCCTGAATCAACGTCCATCGGGTCATTTGGCAATGCAGATGGGCGGCCGTCCAGGGAAATTCCGAGACCTCCATTGAAGTTTATCCGATTCGTGGTAATTAGGTTCCCGTTGCTCAAGTTGGGGACTGGAATGTCCATTCGAATTCCAACCAGCGTATTACCCAACGCCGTTCCATCGCTTCCGATACCTATTAGGTTATTTTCAATCAGAGTATTCGAAACCGATCGAGAGACTGTAATTCCGAATAAGTTCCCGGAGAGTATGTTTCCCCTAATAATGCTGCCATTTCCAATAGAAATCGCTATACCCGTACCATTACCGCGGCCAATCGTTCCGGTCGGATCCGTTCCGATGTGATTTCCTTCAATTGTCACGCCCGGAGAATTTAATGAAATTCCAGATCCCTGAAAGCGATTGATCGCGAGTCCTTTTATCATTCCTCCCGATGATGGGCCAGGAGAATAAATGAATCGCAGTCCTCTGATACCGCTCGCAACGTTCTCCCCGCTCAATTCAATAATTGGTGTCCCAGCAAACCCGGGCTGTGTCGTCCCGTCAATACTCGCCGGCGACGTAATCGCCGGTAATTCCGAATTGACCGCAATCTTGAATGGTCCGGGTCCCGGAATATTAAAGCTGATGGTCTGTGTTCCCGGAGTTGAATTTGAATTCAAAATCGCCTGACGAAGCGAACCCAGACCGCTGTCGTTTGTATTGGTAACAATGAATGGTGAAATTATGTCGAACGGCACGCTTGTTGCCGAAGTTAGAGAGCCGGAAGTCGCCACTAAGGTATAGCCAACACCGAGATTATCAATAGCGAGTCCGGAAAAGACCACGCCTCCATTGACCGCGTTTCGAGTCAGAACTCCAGACAGGGTTCCGCCCGACGGATTGTTGCCGATCGCGATCGTGATACTGTCGGCGGCTGTCGGAACGGTGTTTCCGGAAGCGTCTTGAACCGCAACTGAGACCGGTACGATTTGATTTTCCGCAAACGTGGTAACGGGTTGATCGATAATCACAAGTTGTGACGCAATACCAACCGCGATGTTGAATGAATCGCTCGTTGCTGAAGTTAAACTGCCAGACGCGGCTTGCAGTGTGTAGCCTATTCCGGCCCGGTTGATGCTCAGATTACTAAACGTTGCAATTCCATTTATTGTCGGGGCGGTCGCTCCGAAAAGTGTTCCTCCATTTGGATTGTTTGCGATCGACAACGTGATCGGTGCAGATGAACTCGTGACCGTGTTGCCGTTTGCGTCTTGCACCGCAACTTGGACAGAGCTGATCGTTTGCCCTGCGACAGTGTTCGTCGGTTGGGCTGTAAAGGTAAGTTTGCTCGCAGGTCCGAATGTTGAAACTGTCGCGTCGGCGGTACCGCCGAACGCATCGGTAACGCGAACTGTGTCGGTTACACCGGCAATTGCCCCGGCTGTGTAAAGTCCGCCGGCATTGATGCTTCCGCCGGAATTGTTCGTCAACAGGCTAAAAACGAATGGCGGGAAAGTGCCGCCGGCGGCGAATTGCTGCGTTTGTCCGGTTTGCACGCCGACTATTGAAGGTGTGATCGAAACTGCGGTCGGGCAGCCGGAATTAAACACCCAACTGGTGTTATTTCCACCTGTATTTGTGCCGCTGAAGACGGTTTTTGTGCCGGTGCCGCCCATGTTTTGGACGTCAACATCGACGAGCCGATAACGTCCGCTGCCCGTCCACGGACGCTGACCGCTGACTGAACGGATCGAAATTGGATCGACGCCCGGCGTTTCATCACAAGCCGCACCGCCGCCCTGCAGATCGATCACACCGTTATTGACGACACTTCCTTTCAGCAAAATGGTCGTTGCGGATTCGCTGACCAATCTGCCGTTCGCATCGATGTTCATCGAACCCGTGGTGATGTTGGAATTGTTGTTGAGGTAGAGCGTTCCGCTGGTAATGTTCAAGGTCCCGGGGAAACTGCCCACCGAAAGAAAAATACCACCGTTCGCCGTAACGGTGCTGAGTGGGGATTTGTCAATGGCTATCGACAGGAAGAAATCACCAAACGGCGTGTTGTTTAGGTTAGTGAATGTTTGATTCACAGTCCCGGCAAAACGCAATTTTCCATTGAGACCCGCATTGAAGCTATTACCAAGTGTCACGTCGCCAAGGGCTTCGACAGTTCCATTTTGGATACCGCCTGATGTTAATTCCAACAACCCGGCGACGATCAATTTTTGAGTTGATTGCAATTCTATAGGAGATCCGCCGCGATTAATCTCCACATTATTGACGGTTAGTGAGTTTGGCGAGGCTGTTGGATTGAGAGTAACTGTGCTACCACTGCCGTCGAATACGATTTTGCCTGTCTGAGGATTGAATACTGCACCCGACGAAACAGTAAATGCGGCACTTGTTTGCAAAGTCGAACTTCCGCCGTTAAATGTTCCGCCCGTAATACTAAACGCAATGTTGCAATCGATGACGCCGCTGCCGCCATTGAATGTTCCGCCGCTGATCTCGACGCCTCCGGTAAAAGTTCCGCTTCCGCCGTTGAATGTTCCGCCGGATTGTAAGATGGACGAATCGGAGTTGGTGAAAAGCAAAAAGCCAACGCTGCCCTGATCAATCGTTCCGTCTTGCAAACGCACCAGTTCCTTAAATCGAATCGTCCCGGTGCCGCTTGTGTTGACCGTAACATTTGGTGCGTTGAGGGTTAAGCCGGGCATCACTACTCCGCCGGGAATCGTTACAGTTCGTGTAGCGGCACCGGTAATTGCTAGAATTCCGCCTGTTGAGCTTGAGCCTTGCGTAAAGGTTGGAGCAATCGTGACATTGCCGCGAGCTTCGATAGTTCCGCCTTGGATTCCGCCGGTAACTAATTCGACCGTACCAAGCGCGATCAGCGTACCGCTCTGCACCTGCAGCGAAAACCCGCCGCGGTTAATACGGATATTGTTGAACAAAAGAGCTCCCGGGTTTGCCGCGGAATCCACATTGACCGGTCCGCCGCCGCCGCCCACCTCAAACGTTACCGTCCCCGAGTCGGCATTGAATGTTGACGCCGCGGTCACGGTCACCGCGCCGCCTGTCTGAATCGTCGAATTACCGGCGTTGAATACACCGCCATTCAGAGTCAGTGTTCCAGGTGAACTGACTATTGTCCCGCTTCCTCCGATGAACGTTCCTGCACTTTGGGTAATACCGCCGATCACCGTCAGATTCGAAGAACCTTGCGTGATAGTTCCGGTGTAACCTGCGTTCATTCGAAAAACCTGTGCGGTGACATTTATGTTGATCGTCGCGTCTTTGGTGCTTGTGCCGTCGAAGAAAACGTCATCGGTCGAGAGCGGAACCAAATCACAGGTCCAGTTAGCCGCCTCCGACCAGTTGTTCGTGGTGCCTTCGCCGTCCCAGGTCTTTTGATTTGGAACGCACGGCGCTGTCGAGGCGACAACTGCGGTTGTTGCCGGACCAATCGGTTGTTCCCGCCGAGGCTCGGATCCCGCGGGAGAAAGTTCTTGTTTTGAACCAAACAACGCGGAACCGAGAATTCCGTTTGTCATATGCGAAACAAGACTGTTGTCGCCGGCCCTGACACCTTGCCAGTTATGCGCTGCCGCTGCCGCTGCCGCCAATGAGACAAAAACCAACGCGATTCGTAATTTTCTTCCAAACATCTTTTCTACCCTCGTTCCTTGTGATCACGAACGGCATGCAATCCGTCGCTGATCGTCTGTCGTTTCCAAATCCGAGACTCTACGGGACCAAAAGTTTTTGAGTCGCTTCTCTTAATGCCGCGAAATGCGCGGGCAGATCTTGCTCGAGCGATCGCCTGCAGATCACCAAATGTCCGTTTGGCGTCTCACCGCAGTGAATTCGAGTCGACTCGACGCGGGCGAGAATTTCCAGAGTGCTCAGCCCGGACACGGTAACCGCCGAATCGAGCATCAGCATTTCAGAATCCGCGCCGCAGATCTCACACGTTCGTTTCGTCGCCAGAATCGCCGTCTTTCGCAGCGTGATCTTTTCGAGGAGCTCGGCAGCGACAAAAACTTTTTTGCTTTTTTTGTCCATAAAAACTAGACTGAGTCGATTCTTGAAGAACCTTGCGACTCTTAAAACCGACGATTGTTGTCTTAGGGGCTGAGATTATTATGTTGCGGCAAGGAAAGTCCTAAGTTTTTTCCAATTTTTTTCCAAGACGTGTTATGGGTAATGGAATCAACGAATTACCGGAAAAAACCAAACTCAGACAGTTTGGGAAATTCAACCTCGACCCGCAGAAGAAAATCCTTTGGCGAGGTGAAAAAGCAGTTTCGCTCCCTTTGAAGGCGGTCGAAATCCTATGTGTGCTGACGGAACATCACGGCGATCTTGTCACGAAGGACGAGATTCTGCGGTCGGTCTGGAAAGCGACGTTTGTCGAGGAATCGAACCTTACGAACAACATCTCCCAGCTTAGGAAAACATTCAAATCATTCGGCGAAGAGAATTTCATCGAGACAATCCCGAGGCGCGGTTATCGCTTTGTCGGAGAGATCGCCGACATTGTTGAGCGTGAAGAGGTCGTTTTCGAACGCCGTTTGGTTTCGCGGGCGTATATTGAAGAGTTCCCGGAGGTTCACGACAAATTGCCGCAACTTCCGCGGCGGGCTACCCGGAGACTCGGTTTTATGCAGTTGGGATTCGCCTGCGCTATCGCGGTTATCCTGACGGCCGGCCTTTTGACCGCATGGAATTGGCGTTCGGGTGGCGGGAACGCGGCCAACCCGGACGTCAGATCGATCGCGGTTCTTCCGTTGAAATCGTTTGATTCGAGTGATGGCAACGAACAATTGCGTTTTCAGATCATGGATGCTCTGATTACAAAATTCGGCAACGCAAAAGGACTTTTGGTTCGCCCCACCAGCGCCGTCATTGAGTTCTCAAAAAGCGACGAGAGCAGTCTGGAAATTGGAAAGAAACTGCAAGTCGATTCAATACTGGAGGGTCGAATTCAGCAGCAAGGCGAACAGTTGCGAATAAATTTCCAACTTGTTTCCGTCAAAGACGGAGCTCAGATCTGGTCGGAGCAATTCAGCGGCAAGGCCGGACAGATATTGGACTTTCAGGACGTAATCTCCACTAAACTATTGACTAAATTGTCATTGCCACTTTCCCCAAGTCAACTGAAGACCTTTCAAAAACGGACAACCGAAAATGTCGATGCTTACCAGGAGTATCTACAAGGTCGTTATGTTTCGAGTTCGCAGAGCCCTTCGCGAAAAGAGAGGTTGGCGCTGGCAAGGAGGTCTTTTGAAAAGGCCGTGGAACTCGATCCGGGTTTCGCACTTGCATTTGCCAGTTTGTCCATAACTGTATCGATGCAATCGATCTCCGAGTACATTCCGCGAAAAGAGGGTCGCGAACTGGCGAAGATGTTGGCTGAAAAAGCGTATGGACTGGACCCGGAGCTGGCAGAGGCAAACGCCGCTCTGGGTTTTGCGATGAGGGACGAACCGGATCAAACCGTTCCCGAAAAGTTTTATTTGCGGGCGATCGAATTGAATCCGAATTACCCAAATTCTTATCGATGGCTGTTTTTCGTCTATACGGAACGCGGTGAGATCGCGAAGGGGATTGAAACACTCGAGGCCGGAATAAAGCTGGACCCGACGAATTATTCACTGGTTTCCGAACAGGTTTTTGCCTATCAGGCCGCGGACCGATGCGACAAGTCGCTTGAGCTTCTTCCGGAGGCAATAAGGCTCAGCGGTGGAAATGCCGACGGGAAGAACAACGTTGAAGCGGTTACGTACTCGGTTTGCGGATTGAACGAGTTGGCGTTGCCGATTTTGGAGAGGATTTGGAAAGAAGACACTTTTGAGAATCCAAGTTCGTCCTTATTGTCGCAACTGGGCTATTCGTACGCTAAAATCGGAAATCGCGAAAAAGCCCTCGAATTTGCCAAAATGATCGAAGAGAGCAACAGTCTCGTCTATGAAAAAGCAACTCCGGTATATTTGGCGCTTGGCGAAGACAAACGGGTCTTTCGGCTTCTGGAAGCAATGACCGCGAAAGCGCCGCAACGGTGGTCGAGACTCAAGTACGATCTGCGACTTGCTTCGTTGCGAGACGATGCCCGGTTTATCGCGCTGAACGATAGGATGACTGCAAAAGGAAACTAACAACTGCCGATCAACTCTTGCGGTTCAGGATTGATTCGGACATCGCCGACAGAATCTCCGCCCTAGGCCCGAAACTGCGAATCGCGTCTATTGCTTCGGCGTGAACCCTTCCGGCAAGTTCCCGCGTCTCTTCGATGCCGTAGATCCCCGGATAAGTCGCTTTTTCGGCGCGTTCGTCTTTGCCCGCGGTTTTGCCCAGTATTTCCGTGGTTTGCGTGACGTCGAGCAGGTCGTCGGTGATCTGGAATAGAAGTCCGAGTTTTGCCGCGTATGTCGAAATCGCATCGATCTGATCCTCTGAAGCTCCCGCGATGATCGCTCCCGAAACGGCCGCGAAACGGATCATCGCGCCGGTCTTGTTGCGGTGTATTCTCTCAAGTTCTTCGACGCTAATCGTTTTCCCTTCACTTTCAAGATCTAGCTGCTGTCCGTCGACCATCTTCGTCGCCGCTGACGCAAGTTCGGCGATCAGCCTGACGCGGGTCGAATGATCGAGCGATTCGTCGTTCGCGATCGAGCCGAATGCGAGAGACTGCAGGGTGTCGCCCGCGAGGATCGCGGTCGCCTCGCCGAATTTGACGTGGCACGTCGCGCGTCCGCGGCGCAGGTCGTCGTCGTCCATCGCCGGAAGATCGTCGTGGATCAACGAGTAGGCGTGGATCATCTCGATCGCGGCGGCCGTCTTCAAAAGCTGCTCGTCATCCGCGCCGAACGCGCGGCCGACGGCTATCAGAAGCGCCGGGCGAAACCGTTTGCCGCCGGCGAAGACGCTCCAGCGAACGGCGTCGTAGAGCCGCTCCGGCGACGTCGGGATAAGACGCTCGAGCTCGGCATCGACGAGGCGCGAGCATTCTTCGAAGAAGGCCTTGAGGTCGTTCATTATGTTCTAAGGATAATTGATTGATGCGAAGATTGAGAAATGGCAAATCCAAAGGCAATGGTCCTCGCGCCTTCGGGCGGCAAGCCGCGCTGTCCTCAAAAATGCGCCAGCGTTGGACCTTTGCCCTCGCGCCTCCGGCACCCGGATGTGCGGAAAGGCCGGCTTTTCCACTTCACCTTGGGCGGCAATGTTCGTTCAAGTTCTGCGTGCCGCTTAGCGAAGGGTTGGGCGTCGTGTTCATGAGTCCGCGGACTCAAGGTGGTCCTTGAAGTATCGAAGTTCGCGAAACGTGTGGTCGCAGAGCGCCTGCCGCCGGTTCAATTGGGTCTCGAAATACCATTGGCACACCCTGCCCCACACTGATTGCGGAAAGTCGATGTACACGTTATGCGATACTGAGTACGCCGCCTTCAGGAAGCCGAACCGTGAGTATGCCGCCGTCCCCGTCAAGAAGGCGAGACGAGAACGGTCCATGTTTGAGGCTGGCGGAATGTCTGCGCCTTCGTGTCAAGGACGTTGATTTTTCATTGAATCAAATCGCCGTACGCGACGGAAAAGGCGGCAAAGACCGCTTTACAATGCTTCCGGCCGCTATCGCCGACGACTTGAAGCTTCACATCAACCGCGTTCGAAGCCTGCACGATCAAGATCTCGCCAGCGGATTTGGTCGGGCTCCGCTGCCTTACGCGCTTGCGCGAAAGTACAAGAACGCCGAAACAGACTTCGGCTGGCAATACGTTTTCCCTTCCTCGGCGATTTCGCCGAGCCGCGACGATCGTCTCCCGCGTCGGCATCACGCTTCGCCGAGCACAATATAAAAGGCTGTCAAACGAGCGATCGACCAATTGGGTATCGACAAACACGCCGGGTGTCATACATTCCGGCATTGCCACTCACCTGCTTGAGAACAACCACGACATCCGCACCGTGCAGGAACTGCTCGGCCACAACGACGTCCGAACCGCACAGATTTACACGCACGTCACCAGAAACAGGCTTTCCGTCAAAAGCCCGCTCGATTAACCGTCACGGACGCGGAAGATCTTTTCCATTGAACTCGGGATCGATCTCGGATAGACTTCGACCATCGAAAGCGTGGAAGGGATCGCTTGCCCGCAAGGTTAACTCCCGATAACACCTGGAATTCGGTAGTTATCCCGAACGTTCCAGATAATAAGTAGTTCGACGATGGACGGCGAGTCCACGCTGAACGCGACAAAGATCCATCTTAAGAAGGAGAGAGTAATGGGAGTATTGAGCTTCGACGATCAGAAGGTGCAATCGTACGTCAACAAAGCGCTAGCCGCCAACTCGCATCGGAAATCATTCGAGGAGCGGTTGCTCGGGGCCTTTGGGGATCTGTACGCTCAGCGGGGACGGGAAGACCCGAACGACGACAATCTGGAACTCGCAGCGGCCGAGCACTACATGTATGCTCGATATCAGGTGTACAGTGGTGAAACCCAGGCTACGGTGATGCAGGCGGTAACGTTCGGATATGACGCGATGAAGCTGTTGGCGTACCTCCCTCTATTCTATGTGATCCGGAAGTTCATCGTGAGGCATTCCTGGACACGGCCATCGACCGACATCATTCGCTGGGGCCTACGGGGGTGCCAGGATGGGGAAGCGAACAGGCGGATCATACCCGAAGGGTCGGAAAGCTGAAGGTCTCCGGTTAGGCCGCTCGGTAGGGCGCAGCCGTGAAGTGCAACGGCGGTTCAAAAGAGCGCAGCGTGGGCAACTCTGTTCCGGGCGGGCGCTCGCGAGCCGCATGAGCAGTGGGCTTGCACGATCCACCGGGCTTTTCGTACACAGGCACGCCGAACCAGGCGCTGCACCTGACCCAGCGGCACATGGCGGCTTCGTAGACTTGCAGCTCCCTGCGTGCCGCCGGGCAGGTGAGTGGCGTCGTTAGCTTTACGGAGAACGCATTGGTTAAACCAGAATGGCCAAGACGCTGGACTTTGCTCCGGGACCTGATATGCTCGCGACTCACCTCCGACGACGATGCGGCCGCGTGGGCGATCATCATTGATCGGGTTTGCACAGACGCCGAGTACCTGTGTCGTCGCAACCCCGACGGCAATGCCGTTGTGATGACGATCGGATGCTGCTCGCACTGGCTCAGACCGCATCAGACACGTTGGAGCGCGGACGGAGGGTTCGCCTGGCCAACGGGCTACGTCGGGCGACCGTACTCACGAATAGGACTTCCACAACACGACTGGGAGATCACTGTCCATTGGCATGGGAATAAGGCCCGGTGGCAGCAGTCTGAGAGGCGGAAGCGTTTCAAGCTTCGGCAACTTCTCGAGTTTAGGGTTTCCGTTCCGGCGCGAACAGCCCGACATGAACAAGCAGCCGTCTTCACGATCTGGAGTCCCGGCAGCCCACCTCTGCCCGGGGATGAACTGATTCAGTTTTACGGCTTTAGAAAAAGAGCAGGCGTATGGGCCTGCACAGCATCGACTGGCCCGGATAGTGCTTATGATCGAACCGTCGAAGGTATGAATGATGGCAGCTAACAATTCAATGGACGTGAGGGCGAAACAGCGACTTTCTTATCATCGTCATCCGTTACTTTTAGCGGGCTTGGCGGCGGTTTCGCCCCACGTCATCTCAGCCGTTAGACCTCCTCTTTCTGTGCGGCGTGGTAAGAACTTTATGAGAAGAATACTTGCATTACTGCTGATTGCTTTGTTGCCGACGCTGCTTGTCGCGCAAGTCAAGCAAACTGCGAAAAATCGTCCGGTTGTTTTTCGCAATGTAACGCTCATTGATATGACGGGCGAACAACCGAAACCGAATATGGCGGTTGTAATTTCCGGCAATCGCATTGTGGAAATCGGCAAAAGCGTCAAAATCCCGCCCAATGCCCAAATCATAGACGCCAGCGGAAAATTTCTGATTCCGGGTTTATGGGATATGCACGTTCATCCTTTACCTTCAAGCAGATGGGAATGGGCATCACGACTCCAAGTTGCCAACGGAGTTACGGGAAATCGCGTCCCGGGCACTAGCAGACCTTTGGCAGAAATAGTTCGACTTCGCGAGGATGTCGCACAAGGCAAAATAATCGCACCGAGGTTTATTGCCAATGGTCCGATTATTGATGGACCGCCTGCCACCCGCGAAGACCGCCGTTATCCCGCAACTCCCGAAGACATGCGAAAGGAAGTGAACCGCCTTCACAGTGCGGGGATGGATTTCATTAAAATTTATACTAACCTGTCCCGCGAGTCTTTCTTCGCGGCGGTTGAAGAAACGCGGCGGCTCGGCATTCCGCTTGACGGTCACGTTCCACTGACATTGACTGCCGCCGAAGCGTCTGACGCAGGAATGCGGAGCATTGAGCATTCATACCGCCACCGAATGTCATGCGCGACGGCTGAAACGGAAATTCTGGAATTGCTCAAGGAACAAACTAAGGCGAAGTCTGCAGATAATTACAAGCTGTCGTGGGAACTTGAAGACAAAGCATTTTTACTCGGGCTGAATACTTACAGTTCCGAGAAGTGTGTGGAATTG
Organism: Pyrinomonadaceae bacterium; assembly: GCA_041752475.1. GTDB lineage: Bacteria > Acidobacteriota > Blastocatellia > Pyrinomonadales > Pyrinomonadaceae > JAFDVJ01. The sequence continues at coordinate 20,689 of JBGSWK010000009.1, forward strand.
GGTCGCCGGTTTGCCCGCAACGGTACTTGGTTCGTTCCCACGCTCGTCGAAATGCGAACAAGATTCCGATCGGAATATCCCGGAGAACCTGCATTTGAAGATATCTTCAAGGATGCAAGGTTGCGGTATATCCCTAAGGCAACCGTGCAGAAATGGCGGGATGAAATGGTGTGGGACATTGGATTTATGAACGGGCAGATGACCTTCGGCAAGCGGGATGAAGAGACGATGCTTCGTGAAAGAGAGCGGGAAGTCGAGAATCGCCTAAAGATGGTGTTTGATCTGCATCGCGGAGGGGCAAGTCTACTCGCCGGAACGGATGCGGACGCGGCCTTTCACTTCGTATTTTTCGGATTCAGCCTGCACGAGGAGTTGGAACTATTCGTTAAAGCCGGACTCACGCCGATGGAGGCATTACGTACCGCCACAGTTAATCCGGCACGTTTCCTGAAAGCCGAAGATTCGCTCGGAACAATTGAAAAAGGAAAGCTGGCGGATTTGGTTCTCTTGGACGCAAACCCTCTGGACGATATTAAGAACACTACCAAAATACGGGCGGTGGTGTTAAATGGTCGCTACTTTGACCGTCAGGCGTTGGATGTCCTTCTAAAGCAGGCAGAAAAAGCCGCCAATCCATAGGAACAAGCCGCGTTGAATGCTAGGCGATGTCTAACAATTCAATGGACGAGAGGGCGAAACAGCGACTTTCCTATTGCGTTGCTCGTTAAATTTTGAGTTGCGTGTCGGCGGTTTCGCCCCACGTCAACTCAGCCGTTCTGCTGCTGTATTTTATGCATGTCAAAACCTGATTGCTTGAAGGAGTGAAATGTTCTTACGAAAATTTGCTTGGGTTCTCCTACTCCCGATTGCTGTAGTTATTTTGCAACCGATGACTGCTAAGGGACAGGTTTATCGCGTGGCTGAGATGAATACAAAACAGATTCAGGCTCTCGACCGACAAAAAACTGTAGTAATACTGCCGGGCGGAGTTCTCGAACAACACGGACCATATATGCCGTCTTTTACCGACGGCTATTTGAACGAGCGACTCAGTCGAGACCTGGCTGACGCAATTGTCGCTCGTCCGGGGTGGTCAGCGTTGATATTTCCGACGGTTCCGCTCGGCACTGGCGGGGCAAACGAGATTGGTTATAAAAATGTATTCCCGGGCAGTTATGGCGTTCGTGCCTTGACGCTCCGCACTGTCTTTATGGATTTGGCCACTCAACTCGGCGACCAGGGGTTCCGCTGGGTTTTTATCGTTCACGGTCACGGTTCCCCTCTGCATAATCAAGCGCTTGACCAGGCAGGTGATTATTTTCGAGAAACGTTCGACGGGCGAATGGTGAACCTTGACGGGTTGGAGCCAAAACCTTCCGCCGACTTGCCTCCGTTTCCGACACTAACGGAAAAGGAGCAGGAAGAAAATGGGCTCGATATACACGCCGGAATGTCGGAATTGAGCCGGATGCTTTATGTTCGCCCTGACCTTGTTGATCCGACATACAAGAACGCTCGTCCTTTTTCGGCTCGCTCGATGGAAAGTTTAGTCCAAATTGCGATGGGAGATTCTTGGTTAGGCTATTTCGGTTCGCCGCGTCTTGCGACGACTTCAAGAGGGGCGCAAATCTACCGCCGACGTTCCACGCAGTTGATTGATTTAGCATTAAAAATACTTGACGGTCTGGACGAGCGGACCGTGCCACGCTTTGCCGATGAAGCACTTTCCGACCCGGGCGAGTTTGCCGTTTCCAAAGGCTCAATCAAACGCGACGAAGAAATCGAGAAGCGTCAGCGAGATTGGTTGCGGAAGAAGAATCTGAAATGAGGTCGCAACTTACGAGCATGGGCGCAGCGCAACAAGGCCTTGCAACTGACGGCGCGATAGCATGTTTCTCAAGTAACTTCTTTCCGTTCAGCTCGAATGCTGATCGCGCGCCGCAGCTGAAGGCCAGCGTTATGCGCCTGCTGGTTAACGCCAATGCTGACCGAAGAGAATAAACTAGCTCGCAGAGTCATCAATGCCCGGGTGGATGATTGGACGTTGGTGGAAGAAGTTGACGACGATACAGTTTTGATTCTTGTCGACGAGAGTCGCAACGAAATGAAAGATCTCCGGCCACGCCGTGACTTCATCGCTTGGTTGGAACAAGCGGGCTTTATCAAGGATTTCGGAGTACTACTCGATGCGGCGCCGACATATGGCGAAACCGCAGACACGTACCCCGATGGTCGTACAGAAATTCATCCTTTTCGCCAGCCGCACGTTTTCGACTTCGGGGATGAATACTTTAAGTGACTTTCTCGGCCAGAACGGCCATGACGGTCGGAAAACGTTCAAGAACTTTGAATATTGAATCCTGAACATCTCAAACGTTCAATTTGAATCTCCTTGCGTATTCTCCGATTCAAAGTTACATTTAGGCAGTTTCAATTCAACTCTTTCCCCGAAGACAATAACCGGAGGCTTTCGTTCGATGAAAAACCCTTTTCTTGAGAATTTTCGATCTTATATTCCAGACAAAACTTCGCTTCGCGAATTGTCGGTTTTGCCGCTCATCGTGGGTACGCTGCTCGGCATCGTTTTTGGCGCATCGTCGCTTTATCTTGTCTTGAAAACGGGACTTACGGTTTCCGCGTCGATTCCCGTCGCGGTCATTGCGATCACCTTGTTTCGCATTCTCTCGAAACTCGGGATGCGCGACGCGACGATTCTCGAAGGCAACATCATGCAGACCGCCGGATCTGCCGGCGAGTCGATCGCGTTCGGCGTCGGCGTGACGATGCCGGCGATCATGATCCTCGGGTTCGACCTCGACCTGATGCAGTCGACGCTCGTCGCCGTCTTCGGCGGATTGCTCGGCATCCTGCTGATGATCCCTTTGCGCCGCGCGCTGATCAAGGAACAGCATGGCTATCTGAAATATCCTGAGGGCACGGCGTGCGCCGAGGTTCTCAAGGCCGGCGCGTCCAAGGAATCGCGCGAAGCTTCGCACGAAGGCGATCTCAGCGCCGGCGACGATACCGCGCTCCAGGGCGGAAAAATAATCGGCGTCGGTTTCGCCGTCGGTTTCGTTTATAACGTGCTGATGCAGGTTTTCAGCCTCTGGAAGCCCGATCCGGAAAAAACGCTGAGCGACACGACGATCAAAGGCGGCTCGGTCTCGCTCGAAAACAACCCGGCGCTGCTTGGCGTCGGCTACATCATCGGCCCCTACGTCTCGGGCATCATGCTCGGCGGCGGCATTCTTTCGTATCTCGTCCTGATTCCGTTGATCAAGTTCTTCGGGGACACGGCCGCCGCGCCGATCGCGCCCGAACTGAGCAAGACGATCGCCGAAATGTCGCCGGGACAGATCCGCGGTTCGTACATTCTCTATATCGGCGCGGGCGCAGTTGCAGCGGCCGGCATCATCTCGCTCGTACGGAGTTTGCCGACGATCTGGAGCGGCCTGAAATCGGGACTCGCCGATCTGACGGGCGGTTCGCACAAGGAAGGCGAGGGAATCCCCCGAACCGACCGGGACATTTCGATGAAATGGGTGATCGGCGGGATCATCGGCCTGATCGCCGGAATCCTTTTGCTGCCGCAACTCGGACTCAGCATTTTCAGTGACTGGAAAGTATCGGTCGTCGGCGCGATCCTGATTCTCGTGCTCGGATTTTTGTTCGTGACGGTTTCGTCGCGGCTGACGGGCGAGATCGGTTCGTCGTCGAATCCGATCTCGGGAATGACGGTCGCGACGCTGCTCATCACCTCGCTCGTCTTCCTGCTGCTCGGCTGGACGGCCGCCGATCCGTACTTCGTGACGGCGCTGAGCGTCGGCGGCATCGTCTGCATCGCCGCGTCGAACGGCGGAACGACCTCGCAGGATTTGAAGACCGGTTTCTGGGTCGGCGGCACGCCGCGCAACCAGCAGATCGCGATCCTCTTCGGCGCGCTCGCGTCGGCGCTCGTGCTCGGCTGGCTGCTCGTGACGCTCAACAACGCCGAAACCTATTATCACAAGGTTGCCGAAAAGGAATTCGCAACTGAGTTTCGCGTCAAGGAAGAACAGCTTTTCCGCGAAGGCGGTCAGTTAAAGAGCGAAAAGATCATCAACGGCAAATTCAAGGAAACGGATCAAGCCGCATACCGGGTTTGGCAGAACACGGATCCGACTTCGGGGCCGGTCGGCAAGTACCTCGTCGATACGCAGGGCAAACCAACCTATCTCGTCGATCCGGGAATTAACGGCCAGATCAAGAAGGATGATGACGGAAAGGACCTGACTCGTTACGATGCCCCGAAGGCGACGCTGATGAGCTATATCATCAAGGGAATCCTGAGTCAGCAGTTGCCTTGGGGTCTGGTGCTCATCGGCGCGATGATCGCGATCATGCTCGAGGTGGCGGGAGTTCCGAGTCTCGCATTTGCGGTCGGACTGTACCTTCCGATATCGACCTCGACGCCGATCTTCTTCGGGGGCGCGGTCCGGTGGATAGTGGACCTTTACCTTCGCAAGAAGTTCGCCCGCCAGGATCTGTCGAAAGAGCAGATCGACGCCGAGACCGACAAATCGAACGGCGTATTGATGGCTTCCGGATACATTGCGGGCGGTGCGATCGCCGGAATTATGGTTGCGCTGTTCAGTTTGGACAAACCGGCGTTTCTGCAGTCGCTCAAGGCGATCAAAGATAGTTGGGAAGTCTGGGCGAAGACCGGAAATCCGTTTTTTGCGGGCGAGTATGCGGACCTGCTCGGGATGATTCCGTTTGTCATCCTGACGATCATCCTTTATTTAGTCGGTCGCGAGATTCTCCTTTCCGGCAAGAAGAAGGCCTGACACGGGTCGGCAACTTCTATTTTCGACGAGTTGTTCTGTGCTAAAATCACAGGGCAACTCGTTTTTTTCTGAGGAGTGTCCCGTTTATGAAAACCTGTCTCCGCGTTTTTTCCGTCCTGATCCTCTTTGCCGTTCATATCTTTGCGCAGAACCCGGAAATCCGGTCGATGCCCGCGACGCCCGACCCGACGCCGACCTCGACGGTCCGCGGCCGCGTTTTTTATGCGGAGACAAGCCGTCCCGTGCGGCGCGCATCGATCATGCTGATGTCGTCCAATATGCGCGGCGGACCGGGCGAGGGCAGCGGATTGACGGACAACGAGGGCAATTTTGAGATCAAGGCCGTACCTGCCGGGATATATTACGCGATGGTCAACGCGCCGGGGGTCGTCTCGCCGATGGCCCTGATCGATTTTTCGAAGATCGAGCGCGGGCGGGGCGACGAAAAGGACGCGGTCGAAGAAGCCTTCAAGGATTTTGAGAAGATCATCGTCAATGGGATCAACGATGCCTACGTTCAGGTCGCGGCGCGCCGTGGCGGTGCGATCGGAGGTCGTGTGTATTACGACGACGGCGACGCGGCGGTCGGCGTCAAAGTTGAGATTCTCCGCAAGGTCGATGATCGATTCGTCGGCGTAATTCCGAATTTTTCGGCGATCATCGGGATGTTCGGCGGCGGTGGCGGGACATTTCAGACGGACGATCGCGGCGTTTACAGATTTTCCGGTCTGCCGCCGGGCGAATACATCGTCAAGGCCACGGAGAACGTCAACCACAGCGTGACTGGCAAGGATCGGCAGGGGTTTGAAAGTCTTTTGCTTGGCGGAAACTCGTTTCTGACGGTCTATTATCCGGATATGCTCGATCCCGGCTCGGCCCAACTGATCAAGGTCGAATATGGTCAGGAAATGACCGAAATGAACCTTACCATCCCGAGCCGCTATCTTTACAAGATCAACGGTCGCGTGACGTCGAAGAAGGACAAGACTCCGGTGCGGGCCGAGGTGAACCTGCAGCGCGTCGGGGACGAGAAGACGTTCTCGATCTTCGCCGAGATCGGACGCCGGATGCAGGCTTCGCCGACTGATGAGAAAGGCGAATGGATGTTCAAGGAGTTGCCGAAAGGAACGTATAAAGTGATCGTTTCGCCGGCGGCCGCAATTCCGGACTTTGTTGACGATACCGACGTTCCAAAGCCAAAACTTCCGCCGACCCCGAAGTTTGCGAAGAAGGTTCAAGAGATCACCATCGAGGACAAGGACCTGACCGAGATCAACGTCGAGCTCGGATTCGGCGCGACCGTGTCCGGCACTGTCGCGGTCGAGAATGTCTTCAACGAAATGCCGCGCAGCGTGACGATCCGGGCGGAAAACGAGGTCGAGGAACTGAATGCCAACGGCGGTCTGTGGAACGCGGAAGTCGCGAAGGCGGATTCGAAGCCGACGACGATCAATCGCGAATTCAAGATCGACAACGTTTCCGAAGGAAAAACAAAGTTCAGTGTGTTCGTCGGCGACGGCGACTATTACGTAAAGAGCATGACCTCGGGTTCGACCGATCTTCTGGCAGGCGACTACGAGATCAAAGAAGGCGAAAAGCTCAATAACATCCGGATCGTACTCGGCAAGGGCCTCGCGACGCTCAAGGGAACGGTTACAAATTCCGACAAGGAGCCGGTTTCGGGAGCGCGGTTGATGCTGGTTCCGACCGATTCGAAGCGTCGTACACCGACATTTCAGCGCGACGCGCGTACCGGCGAAAACGGCGAATACGAGGTCAAACTCGCGCCGGGCGAATATGCCCTGATATTCGTCACCGAAGATGATCTTCGGAAGAAAGGCGATGTCTGGGACAAATGGCTTGAGACCGCGCTGAAAGATGCGCAGACAGTAAAACTCGAAAGCGGAAAGACCGAAACGCTCGACGTGAAACGGGCGAACTGATTATGCTGCTTTGATATTGGTCTTTATCCGACAGAGAGTATCCTTCGGACAGCTAGCCGCCGTTTGCTGGACTCCACGTTCCAGACGGCCCAAACGACGATTGGTTAAAAATTTTCAGATTTTGTTTTACCTTTTTGTACGCGCCGCGCTATAATCTTATTGCGCGGCGAATTCTTTCGTTGGCCGATTCCCCGAAACAAACTTCAAAAATCAATTCGTTCTATTTCCGGAGAGTGTTTTATGTTCAGAGCAGGTTTTTCTAAGTGTCTATTCTTAGTTGTTCTTGCCGCGTTATGCGTTGGCGGATGCGCGGTCGAAACGGTCCGCCCCGAAACCGCCGCGATACCGGTCGCGGATCCGGTCATCAAGGCCGTCGAGGCAAAGCCCGATCCCGCCGCGAACTATTCAAAACGCGCGACGATCGAGATCACCGAAAACGGTCCGGCCGACACGGTTCGGGCATTTTACGCTCATCTTCGCGAGAAGAAATTTCGCGACGCCTTGTTCCTGACGAATCTTCGGCCGGCGATCGAGGGGTTGACGGAAGCCGAACTCGACGAACTCAAGGTGGATTTTGAACAGATCGCGGTCGGTGTTCCGGCCGAGGTCGAGATCAACGGCGAGATCATTTCGGGCAAGTACGCCACGGTCACCGCAAAACTCCCCGACAACGAAACTCGCGAGGTAAAACTACAAGAGATCCGTCTCCGCAACGAGGGCAACTATTGGATCATTTTGACGGTCGAAGAGTCCGCCGAATCCGTCATCAAGAAGGACGGAAATCGTTATTTTCTCAATCTGAAGATCGAAACGCATCAGTCCGAAGCGCGGGCGATGCTCGAACGGATCTTCAAATCGCAGTCCGTTTTTGCGCTCCAAAACGGCGGTTTGAACGGCGAGATCGACCAACTGATCACCGCCGGACTGCTCCCCGAAGACGTGAAGACCTCCGAATCGACCGGCTACACCTTCAACCTGGTGCTGGCGAACGACAAGAAGAAATACTACGTGACGGCTGTTCCGGCAAGCTACGGAAAGACGGGCCGGCTCTCGTTCCTGCTCGAATTCGACGGAAAGAACCCGAAAATATCGTCGAAAGACGTTAAGGGTCAACCAATTAAAAAGTGAACGCTATGTCAAATATAAGAAATACTTGTTGAAATATTGTGTAAAAAGGTTTATAACTTGTTCAACCAGCGTGGTTCCCCCTAAATTGCACAATTAAAACAAGATGATTCGAAAGTGGGTTGCAAAATTAAACAGGTCCATTGCAGGTAGTGTGGTTGCTCCTCGAAAGGGTGTCGAGGTTCCGGTCAAGATCTGGTTCGAGCCAGACCGCAAAACCGGAGCGTTGCGCTTGCCTGACGATAATTTGGTGATCACGGGCGAAACCAGCGACCTGAGCCGCACCGGAATCGCCTTTATCGTCGCGTCTATTCGTATCCGCGAGAATTACCTGGTTGGCGAGGGCCGGACGCTCAATGCGGAACTCGATCTTCCTGACGGCAAGGTCCGGATGCAGATCGTCGGCAAACGCTATGAGCAGGTCGGCGAACATATTTCGACAGCTCGTTTTCTTGTCGGCGCCGAGATCACGAAAATGAACGAAGACGACCGTGAGTCTTACCATCACTTCTTAAAGTTCGGGAACAAGCGTCGGCGCCGAGGCCTTGAGCTCGGCATTGATAAAGGCTAGTGATTGTGGAATTGGGATTTGGGATCCCGGATCTTGGAAGCGCGCGGAATTGTTGAATTCCCCGCGCTTTTTCCGTTTAACGGTTTTGTTTCCGATACGCGCCTTACTCAATAAAGGCAAGGCAATTCCCTGCGGAATACGCGAAAGACAGGATCAGAAACACTGTTTTGGCGTATTTCGCGGAAAAGAACTTTTCATTGCGTAATCTGGGGATTCGCGGAAATTCGCGGGCAAAATTTCCCTATTGCCCAATTTGGGTTAAACTCTCGGATGTTCGCCCGCAATCGCAAATGAGAGTTCGTAAACAATTATGAAAAGTCTAAGGTCAGAGATCACGAATCCGAAACTAGGATTTCTCGGCACGGGCTTCGCAAAAAAGGTGCAGATCCCGGCGTTTTTGATGGCCGGCGGATGCGAGGTCGTCTCGGTCGCCAGCGCCCGGATCGAAAACGCCGAAGCGACCGCGAAAGAGTTCGGTGTTTCGCATTTTACGGCAGATTGGCGCGAAACTGTCGATCATCCGGACGTCGATCTCGTCTGCGTCACGACGCCGCCGAACCTTCATTGCGAACAGGTCCTCTACGCCGCCGAGCGCGGCAAGCATATTCTCTGTGAAAAGCCGATGGCGATGAATGTCGCCGAGGCGGAACTGATGTGCAGTGCGGCTAAGGAAGCGAACATCCTCGCGCTTATCGACCACGAACTCAGGTTTCAGGTCGGGAGGCAAAAGGCGAGGGAAATGCTGCGCGGCGGCGAGATCGGCAAGATCCGCCACGTCAAATACTCTTTCCGCAACGCGATGCGCGGCGATGCCGGCGTGCCCTGGAACTGGTGGTCGGACGAGGCGGCGGGCGGCGGCACGCTCGGCGCGATCGGATCGCACGCGATCGACTCGCTCCATTGGTTCCTCGATACCGACCTCGCAAGCGTTTCGTGCCAGTTGCAGACCCACGTCAGGCAGCGGACGGATTCCGCCGGAAACGTCAGATCCGTGACGACCGATGACGAAGCACTGCTCAACTTTCGCTTCGCCGACAGCGAGTTAACCGACGACACGACCGGAACGATGTCGCTGTCGATGATCGAATATCCGGAATACGAACATTCGGTCGAGTTCGTTGGGTCAAAGGGCTCGCTCAAGGTGTTGTTCCTCGGAGAGTTTCTGTTGACCCGCGCGGGCGAAAGCGACTGGAAAAAGGTCGACATCAAGGTCGGAGAATCGGTCCACGGCTTGTTCGATTCCGGCTTTCCGAACGGCTTTGTCGCATTCGCGCCGAAGATAATCGAAGCGCTCCGAACAGGCTCGACGACAGTCGACGGAGCGGCGACGTTTGAAGACGGACTTCGCGTCCAGCGCGTTATCGACGCCGCGCGTGAGTCTGACCGCCTGGGCAAAGTGATTTCACTTTAGATCAATGAATTGACGGTCGGACGGCGACCAAGTGTGTTAAACCGGAATTACGCGCATCGGAAAGCTGTTTGCCCGCGAAATACGCAAAAAACGCTAAAGATGGTATTCGGCGGCCAGTTTTCGTGTATTTTGCGTGTTTCGCGGGAAAGGAATTTCTAACGCGGAATCTGGGTTGAATCCAGATTCCGCGAACGGGGCGCTTTGAGATTCGTAGAAATGATCTCCCGACGCTCAAAAACCGAACTTTGCGCCTTTGCGGGCACCGGCGTCTGTAAACAAAAGCGCCGATGTTCCCGCAAAGGTGCAAAGGCGCAAAGCGTAGAACTTCGAGTCAGATAATCACCCATCGGTGATTGGCTGGATTCTATCGCGCAATGTGGGTTACATTGTTCTCCGGACCGAACGTACCTCGAGTCTAACAAATCAATCCCTGGAGTAATCGATGAAGGCAATCAAATTTGTGTTGGTATTTGTGATCCTGTGCTGCGGAGCGGTCGCGATCAGTTGGCAGGTTTTGGCCGAGAATCCGGCGCAGAAGGAGTTTCTCGAAAACGGCGGCGAAGAGGATCAGGATCTTCTCAACGGCGCGACTATCGACAAGGGCGAGTACATACGCCTTCGTGAAGAACATATCGGACTACTGCGCGGGCTCGATACCGCAAAACCCGATTCACGGAAAAATGCGATCGTCGAGATGACCCGAAGTGAGGAAGCGCTTGAACGCCGGCGGCGGGAGCTGAAAGAGCCGCTCGGTTCGTTGTGGCTGCCGCTTGGCCCGGCTCCGATCCCGATCAATGCCGTGGTGTCGTACAGCGGCCGTGTCTCCGCGATCGCCGTCCATCCGACCAATCCGGACATCGTTTACGTCGGCACCGCGCAGGGCGGAGTTTATCGTTCGCTCAACGGCGGGACGGTTTGGACGCCGATCCTCGACGGCGGCCAGAGCCTTGCCATCGGATCGATCGCGATCGCGCCCTCTGACCCGACGACGGTCTTCGTCGGAACCGGCGAACCGCAATTCTCGTCCGACAGTTTCTTCGGTGTCGGCATCTACCGCATCACGAGCGCCGATACGACGCCGGTGATCTCCGGACCGCTGAATCTCGGATCCGGCGGCACCGATGTCTTCACCGGACGTTCGGTCGCGAAGATCGTCGTTAATCCGACGAACGCCAACCAGTTGTTCGCAACCACCGTCACCGGCGTCGCCGGCATCGGCGGGACGACCTCCGGGGCGACGCTTCCGTCTGCCGGACTTTTCCGAACTTCAAACGCGCTGGCGGCGAGCCCGACGTTTGAAAAACTGACCGTTTCGGCGCTCAACGGCGGAAACCGGCGAATTGTCGACGCGGTCATCGAGCCCGACAATCCGGCGCGCCTGATCGTTTCGCTCGTCGACTCCGAAGCGCTCGGCGATGGAGGGATCTACCTTTCAACGAACGCGCTCGACGCCGTGCCGACGTTCACGCGGACGCAGGCGACCGGGACGACAACCAGCACCGGACGCGCAGAACTTGCGATCCAGAAGACCGGCGCGACGGTGACGGTCTATGCCGCGACCGGTGTCGGCAACGGAACACTTTACAAGTCGGTCGATGGCGGGGCAACGTGGACGACCGCGATCGCGAACGGTTTCTGCAATCCGCAGTGCTTTTACGATATCGCCGTTGCGGTCGATTCGGCCGATGCGAACAAGGTCTTTCTGGGCGGTTCGCCAGCGCTTGTTTTCGGGCGCTCGACAAACGGCGGCGCGAGTTTTACAAGCAGCTCAAGCGGATTGCACGTCGATACGCAGGCGATCGCGATCGCTCCGTCCGATCCGAACAGAATCTATTTCGGCAGTGACGGCGGAATCTGGAAATCGACTGACGGCGGAACCGCCTGGACAACGCTCAACAATTCGACTTTCAGCGCGACTCAGTTTCAGGGAATCGCGCTGCATCCGACCGACCGCAATTACACGCTCGGCGGAACGCAGGACAACGGGACGCAGTATCTGGCGCCGAACGGGTCGACCTGGGTTCGTTCCGACGGCGGCGACGGCGGATTCGCGGTGATCGATCAAACATCGACCTCGCCCAACGAAGTGACGGCGTACCACACCTATTTCAATCAAACCAATTCGCAGATCGGCTTTTCGCGCGCGACGACCGTGGTTGTCGGCGGAACGGCGAACGGCGACCCGAACTGGTCAGGTTTTCTAGGCTGCGGCGGAACCGCGAACGGCATCAACTGCACCGACGCAACCTTGTTCTACGCGCCGATGGTCGGCGGTCCGGGAACACCAAACACGCTCTATTTCGGAACGACCAATCTCTATCGTTCGACCGATAAGGGAACGACGATGACGAGCGTCAGCGGCACGCTTCCGGCGCGGATCAGCGCCATCGCCATCGCGCCGCAGGACGACAGCGTCCGGTTGGTCGGACTGACGACCGGCGCGGTCTATCTTTCGACGACCGCCGGCGCGACGACGATGAACAACATTTCGGGCTCGATCCCGGGACGCTACGTCGGACGCGTCGCGATCGATCCGACGAATGCCAACATCGCCTATGTCGCGCTCAACGGATTCGGTCTCGCGGCCGGACAGCACGTCTGGAAAACGACCAATCTGCTCAGCGGCGCGCCGACCTGGAGCGCTTCGGGCAGCGGGATTCCAGACGTTCCGACGAATACGTTCGTCGTCGACCCGTCAAACCCGAACACCCTTTACGCCGGAACCGACATCGGCGTCTTCACTTCGGCCGACGGCGGCGCCAACTGGACGCCGTTCAGTGCCGGTCTGCCGCGCGTCGCGGTCTTCGGAATGGAAATTCAAAACGCCCATCGGGTGCTCAAGATCGCGACGCACGGACGCGGCATTTTTCAGTACAATCTGCGCACGCCGGTCCGCCGTGCCGAAGGCGACTTCGACGGCGACGGCAGATCCGACCCAGCGGTGTTTCGGCCCTCGACCGGCACCTGGTTTCGAACAACGAGTTCGAACGGAGGCGTCCAGATCAACCAATTCGGCATCTCGACCGATATCGTCACGCCGGGCGATTTCGACGGCGACAGCCGGACCGACCTGGCGATCTTTCGGAACGGCGTCTGGTACGTGCTGAACAGCTCTAACTCGGTCGCACGGATCGAACAATTCGGGATCACGAGCGACACTCCGGTCGCCAACGACTATGACGGCGACGGCAAGGCCGATCTCGCGGTCTATCGAAATGGCGTCTGGTATGTTCATCGGACATCGGACTTCGGTTATACGATCCAGACCTTCGGACTCGCGGGCGATACGCCGGTTCCAAGCGATTTCGACGGTGATTCAAAGGCCGATTTCGCGGTACATCGTCCGTCGGATTCGCCGACCGATGCCGATTTCTACATTCTCAAGACGACCGACGCCGGCGTTTTGTCGTATTCGTTCGGCAGTACAGGCGACATTCCGGTTGTCGGCGACTACGACGGTGACACGCTCGCCGACATCGCCGTTTGGCGGCCATCGAACGGCACTTGGTACACGCTCCGCAGCCTCAGCGGCATCGTCATCACGCAGTTCGGGATTTCGACCGACATCCCGTCGCGCGGCGATTTCGACGGTGACGGCAAAACCGACGCCGCGATCTTCCGTCCGTCCGAAGGCAACTGGTACGTGATGAACAGTTCGACCGGTATGTCGAGCGTTCGTCAGTTCGGAGCCAGCGGCGACATTCCGATTTCGGGAAGACAGAATCATTGATCGGCGTTAGGGCCAACTTCGCGGGCCCGCCAAAAGCGGTACTGCGAGGTTGGCCTGATCGTCTGTTTCTAGAATTATGAAGTGGGTCTATCGAATTTCGATCGTTCTTGCTATCGCGGCCGGCGTTTTAATCGCCGGCTTTTTCGGCTTCGCGCCGGGTTACATCGCCCGCACGCGGAACGAGGTCGTCAATCCGCCGCCGTACACAGTTTCGGAACCCGCGAAAAGTCTGCACGAACGGCTGATCGTGGCCGACCTTCACGCCGATTCCCTGCTCTGGAACTACGATCTCAACGTGCGGCAAACGTCCAATCACATCGACATCCCGCGGCTTATCGAGGGCAACGTCGCGCTGCAGGCGTTTACAGTCGTCACAAAAACGCCGCGCGCGATGAATATCGAGCAAAACAGCGACCAATCGGACAATATCTTCTGGCTCGCTCTCGCGCAGCGGCAGCCGCTTGAGAATCTCACAAGCCTCACGAAACGGGCGCTTTGGCAGGCCGCTCGGCTGCACGCTTATTCCGCCGAATCCGGCGGGAAACTCGTCATCATCAAATCGGGAACCGATCTCAAAGCGTTTCTTGAACGCCGGAAAACGGAACGGATCGTCGGCGGCTGGCTGGGAATCGAAGGCGCGCAGGCGCTCGAAGGCAAGGTCGAAAATATAGACGCGCTCTTCGACGCGGGTTTTCGGATGATGTCGCCGTCACATTTCTTCGATACCGAGATGGGCGGTTCGGCGCACGGGGTTTCGAAGGGCGGGTTGACCGAAAAGGGACGCGAGATGATCCGCCGAATGGAGGCGAAGAAAATGATCGTCGATCTTGCACACGCTTCACCGCAGACGATCGACGATGTGCTGGCGATGGCGACGCGTCCGGTCGTCGTCTCGCACACCGGTGTCCGCGGAACCTGCGACAACCGCCGAAACCTCTCGGACGAACAGCTCCGGGCAATCGCCAGGACCGGCGGAGTCATCGGAATCGGATTCTGGGACACGGCAGTCTGCGGCGAGGACGCGAGATCGATCGCGCGGGCGATCCGCCATGCGGTCGGCGTCGCCGGCATCGACCACGTCGCGCTCGGTTCGGATTTCGACGGCGCCGTCAAGGTTCCGTTTGACGTGACCGGCGTTCCCCAGATCACCGAGGCGCTCATCGCTGAAGGCTTGTCGGACGACGACATCGCGAAAATTATGGGCGGAAACGTCGCACGGATTTTGGCAGAACTATTGCCCGAATAAGTCGCGGACGGCACCTTGCAAAACGCTCGCCGATTCATTAATCGCCTCATCGCTTTGCGTTGAAACGCCATCCAATCTAAACTTCGAACATTCCAAATCGAGGTTAGATCAAATGCGAAAACTACGTTCGTTTGTTCAGCTCTTTGCCGTCACGCTGCTTTTTTCCCTCGCGGTCGTCGCGCAATCCGTCCCGACGCCCAAGGATGTCATCGGATTTACGCCGGGCGAGGACCGTAAGCTCGCTTCGTGGGACACTATCGTCGAGTATTTCAAACGGCTCGACGCGGCGAGCGACCGCGTGCGGTTCGAAGAGATCGGCAAGACGACGATGGGCAAGCCGTTCGTTTACGCGACGATCACCGATCCGAAAAACTTTGCGAACCTCGATAAGATACGTGAGATCAACGCCAAACTCGCCGATCCGCGCACCTTCAAGTCCAACGACAAAAAGGCCGCCGATCTGATCAAACGGGGCAAAACAATAGTTCTGATCACTTGCGGAATCCATTCGACCGAGGTCGGATCGACGCTTTCGTCGATGCTCATCGCCGAAAAGCTCGCCCGCGCCGACGACGCCGAAACGCGCAAAATACTTGAAAACACCATCATCCTGCTCGTACCGTCGCTGAATCCGGACGGGGTCGATATCGTCAAAAACTGGTACGACAAAACACTCGGAACGGCGTTCGAAGGAACCGGCCCGCCGGAGCTCTATCACAAATACGTCGGCCACGATAACAACCGCGACTGGTACGCGTTCACGCAGGTCGAAACGCAGTTGACGGTCGATAAGATCCACAACGTTTGGCATCCGCAGATCGTCCACGACATCCATCAGCAAGGTTCGAGCGGCGCGCGGCTTTTTTTGCCGCCGTATATGCAGCCGGTCGAGCCGAACGTGCCGAAGGAGATCGTCGAAGGCTACACCGAACTCGGCAACTTCATAGCGAACGACCTTCGGAAACAGGGTTTTGAGGGAATCACCACCGACTCGACCTACGACGCCTGGACGCCGGCGCGCGCCTACTCGCACTATCACGGCGGCGTGCGAATCCTGTCCGAAACCGCGTCCGCGCGGATCGCGACGCCGATCGACGTCAAGTTCGACGATCTTCGCGGGTCGGAAGGTTATGACGCGAAGAAAGAGTCGCCCAATTTTTACCCGGTCTGGAAGGGCGGAAAATGGGGACTTGCCGACATCACGAAATATATGACGACCGGCGCGTTCTCGCTTCTGCGCCACGCGTCGGACAATCGGAAGCAATGGCTCAATCGATTCTATGCGATCGGTAAGGAGGCCGTCCGACCGAGGAAGGACGGCGAGGTTTTTGCATACATTGTCGACCACAAGTCGAGTCGATTCGAGGGCTTTTTGGAGACTGCGCTTACGAGGGCCGGAGTCGAAATCGAATCGGTCGGAGAATTCACTCTTGACGGAAAAAAATATCCGAGCGAGACGTCGGTTATCAAAATGGATCAGCCCTACTCCGCATTCGTCACGGCGATGGTCGAACCGCAGAAGTACCCGGATTTACTCGATGCAAACGGGGCTCCGATTCCGCCGTACGACGTCACCGCTCACAGCCTGGCGCTTCTGACCGATACGAAACTGGTGCGTGTGACACGGCCCTTTAAGCTCCCCGAAACAAGGTTCGGAAATGGAAGCGGGATGGGCGGCGGCAGCGGGTGCAGTTCCAGGGTCTATCGCCAGATCTATAGATCAAGCCAACCGGTGATGGACGAAGGCTGGACGCGTTGGGTGATCGAAACCAATCCGCAATACCATGCGATCTGCTCGGAGTATGTGCCGACGAACGACGCGCAGATTCGCGCCGGCAATTTCGACCGCGTGAGATCGATCGTCTTCCCCGATCAAAACCCGAACCAGATCCTAAACGGCTACGCGAAGGGAACGATGCCGGACGAACTGACGGGCGGGATCGGCAAAGAAGGCGTCGCGAATTTGATCAGGTTCGTCCGCGACGGCGGCGCAACGCTCGTTTTTCTGAACCGCGCGTCCGATTTTGCGATCCGCGAGTTCGGTCTTCCCGTTCGCGATGTGACAGATGGTTTGCCGCGCAAGGATTTCTTCATCCCGGGTTCGATCCTGCGAACGCTTGTCGATACGAAGAATTCGATCGCAAAGGGAATGCCGGCCGAATCGATCGCCTGGTTCGAAAACTCGCCGGCGTTTGAGATCACTGAATCGGACGACACGAACGTCGAGATCATCGCCCGTTATCCCGAGAAAAAGGAAGATATCTTGCTATCCGGTTGGGCGCTCGGTGCGGAGAAGATCGCCGGCAAGGCGGCGATCGTATCGATCAATATCGGCAAGGGCCGGATCGTCCTTTTCGGATTCCGTCCGCAATACCGCGGCCAGTCGCTGGCGACGTTTCCGCTCTTTTTCAACGCAATCGGACAGTAAGCCGCTTGGAGTTCCGTTTGGAATTCCGTTTGGAATTCCGTTTGGAGTTCCGTTTGGAGTTCCGCCTTCAGGCGGCCCCGCGCACGAAATCCGAATTCTGAAACTCGCAAAATCCGCGTTTCGTTATAAAATACGGACACGGAGAAAAACAAATGGGACTGATCACGATATTTCTGGCCATTGGCGGTTTGGGATTTCTGTTTCTGCTGCTGTCGCTTGTCATCGGAGATCTGTTCGAGGCCGTCGGGTTTGACCTTGACGCCAATCTCGACGGCGCTCACGATTTCGGACTGCTCGACAGCCGCGTTATCAGCATCTTTCTGACCGCATTCGGAGGCTTCGGAGCGATCGGCGTTTCGCTCGGGTACGCGGCCACAGGCGCAACGCTTTTCGGCCTGCTCGGCGGAGTCGTCTTCGGCGGACTCGTCTTCTTTTTCGGTCGGTTTCTTTACCGTCAGCAGTCGTCGAGTTCCGTCACGGAAGAGGATCTCATCGGGCGAACCGCGCAGGTCGTGGTCGCCGTCGCTGAAGGCCACATCGGCCAGATCGCGTGCCGCTTCGGCGAGGAGCGTGTCGAGAAACTCGCCCGTTCCGCCGACGGTTCGGCGATTCCGGCGGGAACCGTCGTCCGTATTGACTCGATCGCCGGCGACGCCGTGATCGTCAGTCCCGAACAAAACCGAAGCACCTCGCTTTTTTCAGACGATCAGTCTGACAACTGATCAACGGCTTTTCACCAACTAGGACCAAAGAGGTAAACCAATGCTTGAATCACCGATTGTTTTGATCGTCATCGTAGTCGCGGGAATCTTTATCGCGCTGCTCATCGTCTTGATGCTGCTCAGCAAGAACTACATCAAAGTTTCGCCGAACCAGGCCGCGGTCATTTCGGGCCGGACGCGCCGACTGGGCGACGGCACGACCGTCGGCTATCGCCAGGTTCGCGGCGGTGCGACACTCGTTGTCCCGTTTCTCGAAAAGGTCGAATATCTCGATCTCAACGTCATCACCGTCCCGCTGACGACGACCCGCGCCTACACGGGCCAGGGCGTTCCGGTCTCGGTCAAGGCGGTGGCGAACGTCAAGATCAAGGGCGACGACACCTCGCTCCGGGCGGCCGCCGAACGCTTTCTCGGGATGCCGCAGGAAGAGTTTCACCGGCTCGTGTTCCAGACGCTCGAGGGCCACTTGCGCGCGATCCTCGGGACGCTGACAGTTGAAGAGATAAACAACGACCGCCAGTCCTTCGCGCAGAAGCTGACTTCGGAAGCGGCCGTCGATCTCGAAAAGATGGGAATCGGGCTCGATGCCTTGACGATCCAGGAGATCTCCGACGAAGAAGGCTATCTCGACGCGCTCGGCAAACGCCGCACGGCCGAGGTCAAACGCGACGCGGAGATCGGCCAGGCCGAGGCGAATCGCGACTCGAAGATCAAGGCTTCGCTGGCGCTGCAGGAAGGCGAAAAGGTCCGGCTCGAAACCGAAGCGCAGATCGCGCAGTCGAACCGCGAGACCGAAATTCAAAAGGCGCAGGTGCAGGCTGAGATCCAGAAGGAGCGCGCCAAGGCCAATCAGGCCGGACCGTTGGCAGAAGCGAAGGCGCAGCAGGAAGTCGTCGCCGAAGAGGTCCGCATCGAACGCATCCGGACGCAGGAGCAGATCGCGGTGCAGGAACAGGAAGTTCTCCGCAAGGAAAAGGAACTCGAAGCGACGATCGTCAAACAGGCCGAAGCCGAGCGCCGCGCATCGGTTCTGCGCGCTCAAGGTTCGCAGGAATCGGCGATCCTCGAGGCCGAGGGCAAGAAACAGGCGCAGATCGCGCAGGCCGAAGCTGAAGCGCAGAAACTTCAGAAAGAAGGTTCGGGACGCGCCGCGGCGGTCGAGGCCGAAGGCCGCGCGGAAGCTGAAAAGATCCGCGCTCTCGGACTTGCGGAGGCGGAAAAGTTGCAGGCGCAGGGGCTCGCCGAAGCGAAATCGATCGAAGCGCAGGGCTTGGCGGAAGCCGTGGCGATCAAGGAAAAGGCGGCCGCCTGGCGCGAATTCAACGATGCCGCGCGGTTGCAGACGATCCTTGAAAGATTGCCGGCAATCATCGAGTCGAGTGCGCCCGTCTTCCAGGCAGTTGCCGAACCTCTCGGCAAGATCGACAAGATCGTGATGATAGATCAGGGAAACGGCAACGGCGAGAACGGCGGAATCAATCGTTTCGCACAAACCGCGCCGACCCTGATCTTCGGACTCCTCCAGCAGCTGCAGGCGATGGGACTGAGCCTTCCTGAGGTAATGACGCAGCTCGGGATCAATCAGGAAGAGAAGATCGTCAAGAAGGCCGATTCCCCGGCGAAACCGGAGAAAGACGAGAAGACAGATAAAGCCTGAAGCCTTTCGGCCCATTCGTCTGATGATGGGAAAGGCCCGGCCTTTCCCATTCCACTAGATCCAAACCAACGGGACAGCAGTCATCCCGCGTTGTGATTTTCGAGTCGCGGCGTGGTAGATTGAATGTTCGCCCGAGATGAAGGAAAGCATTCGAACAACGAGATTAGCGAACGGTTTAACGATACTTACCGACCGTATGCCCGATGTCCGCTCAGCGACGGTTGGGTTCTTTTTCAAGATCGGCGCGCGTCACGAGCCGGCGGAGCTCAGCGGCATTTCGCACTTTATCGAACACGCGGTGTTCAAAGGCACGAGCAAACGCAGCGCGCTTCAGATCGCGGTCGAATCGGACCGCCTCGGCGGAAACTTCGACGCCTTCACAATGCACGAAGAAACGGGCTTCGCGATGAAGGTCGTCGACCGCGAACTCCCGACCGCTTTCGAACTTCTTGCCGATCTGCTGACCGATCCGCGCTTTGACGAAAAGGAGCTAAAGCGCGAACAGCGTGTGATCATTGAAGAGATCAAGATGACGGACGATTCGCCGGAAGAATATCTGCACGAGATCTTCAACGAAAAACTCTTTCCGGAACATCCGCTCGGACGCGCGATCGCCGGCACGCCGCGAACCGTCAGGACGTTCAACAGCGAAGTCACGCGCCGTTACCACGGGGAACATTTTGGTCCGCACAATTTGATCATATCGGCCGCCGGGAACGTCGATCACGATCAGATCACGGATCTCGCGAACAAGTTTTTCGGTTCAAACGGCCAAGCCCAGATTCCAAACCCCAATTCGCAAATCCCAAATCCGACATCTCCGATCGTCATCAAAAAGGAAAAGAGCCTCGAACAGGCACATCTGATCATTTCGACTCCTTTCGTTTCAGCCGTCAGCGAGCACCGATACGCCGCCGACATCCTTGCGAACGCGCTCGGCGGCGGAACGTCTTCGCGGCTCTGGCAAAAGGTCCGCGAGGAAAAAGGACTTGCTTATTCGGTCGGGGCAAGCGCGGCGATGTATCAGGACTGCGGGGTCTTTACGGTGTTTGCCGGGACCTCGCCAAAGCAAACGGAGCAGGTTCTGGACATCGCGCTTGGGGAACTGGGTTCGGTCGCGCGAAACGGAATCACGCAGGCCGAGCTTGAACTGATGAAAGCACAGACGGTCGCTTCGATCCTTCTCGGGCTCGAAGATTCCGCAGCGCGCGCTTCGACACTCGCCCGGCTTGAAATGGTTCACGGCCGGCAGATCTCGCTTGAAGAAACGCTGCAGAAGATCGAATCCGTGACTGTCGATGTAGTTCAAAGCATTGCCGCCGAGTTCTTCCAGACCGAGAAGATAGGCTTTGGCGCATTGGGCAATCTCAACGGACTGAAGATCAATCGGGCGCGTCTCGCAATCTGAAACCTGTCCGCGCCGAAAGTCGTATCCGCAACGGGTGGCAGAAATGAATATAAAGCGCTTGTTTCTTTATGTTTTGATCGCGTCCGTCGCGGTCAGCGCGCTGATCGGTATCGGCGTTATGCTCTTCGGCAACTTCGGCGATTTTGAATCGCGCGTCCTGATGACTACGACCGCGATTACCGTCACGAGCATTTTGGGTCTTGCGTGCGGCGCGTATCTCGAAACCGGCCGCGGTCGGTATCTGCCGATCACCGGAATCGTTTCCGCTGTCGTTTCCGCCGTGATGTGGATCATTATGATCTGGAGCGGCGAAATGGAGTCGCGATGGTTCGCCAAGGTGCTGATGTCGGCGACGCTGATCGCCGCGTCCTGTTTGCATCTTTCGCTGCTTTCACTCGCTCGGCTCGAACGACGATTCGTATGGGCGAAGTACGCCGTTCACGGAGCGATCTGGACTTCGCTTTCGATGCTTCTGATCATCATTTGGGCCGAATACGATCCGAGCGATAACATCGTCGCCCGAACGCTCGGCGCTTTGGCGATCGTGATCGCCGCGCTGACGGTCGTCACGCCCGTGTTTCATAAACTGAGTTTCCAGTCGAATGGAATCGAACAGATCGACGCCGAGATCGAAGAGCTCAAGGCTCGAATAGCTGAACTGGAAACGCAGAAGGCCGGGATCGAGGCACGCCCGGCTGGAGAGTCCTCAACGGGTTGAAAGGTATTCGATCGGATCCTTCACTCCCGCGCGCGCAAATCCCCGCAGACGCAGCGCGCAGGAATCGCACTTCCCGCATGCCTTGTCCTCGTTTCGATAACAAGACCAGCTTAACTCGAGCGGCGCGCCGAGTTCGATGCCCTTTTTGACGATCTCGGCCTTTGAGAGATCGATGATCGGCGTTCGGATCTCGATATTCGTACCTGGTTTCGTTCCGGTCTCGACCGTCCTTTCAAACGCGTCGAAAAACAAGCGCCGACAGTCCGGATAACCGCTCGAATCCTCGGCGACCGCGCCGATGTAGATCGCACCCGCGCCGATCACTTCCGCCCAACTCGTGGCGATCGACAAAATGTTTGCGTTACGGAACGGGACGTAGCTCGTCGGAATCTCCTTGTTGTCGAGATCCGCTTCCGTCACGTCCATCGAACGGTCCGTAAGCGATGACCCGCCGATCCGTGCGAGATATTCGATCGACGCGTCGAGCCGCTTTTCGACGCCGTAATGATCGGCGATGTCATTGAACGCCTTGCGCTCGCGCGCTTCGGTCCGCTGCCCGTAGTTGACGTGAAGAAAAGCGATCTCCCGATTTTCTCCACGCGCGATCGCGGCCGTAACGCACGAATCCATGCCGCCGGAAACCAGCACTATCGCCAACGTCTGAATCTCGGCTTTCTTGTTTTCCATACTCATTTGCTTCGGAATAAGTGATAGCTGATAGTTAAAAGCTGATAACAACGGGGCAAATAATAAGCTTCCACCTATCCGCTTTCAGCTATTCCGAAAGACCCTCTAGAAACCGGATCAAACTCCGTGAACATCAAGGTCCAGCTTCGGAATAAGTGATAGCTGATAGTTAAAAGCTGATAGCAACGGGCCAAATTATAAGCTTCCACCTATCCGCTTTCAGCTATTCCGAAATACCCTCTGGAAACCGGATCAAACTCCGTGAACATCCGGCCCCCAGATATACTTGTGCAACTGAAGATTCAGACGGACCTTCCTGTCACTGCGGGCAACACGTTCAGCGATCCGGGCCAGGTCCCCGCACCCAAACACTGGCGAGATCAGGATTTCTTTCGTCCGGTTCTCAAGATCGTACTTTTCGATAACTCCATATGCGTATTCGAGGTCGACAAGATCCGCAACGACGAATTTCACCTCGTCTTTCGACGAGTCG
Source organism: Pyrinomonadaceae bacterium (assembly GCA_041752475.1). Classification (GTDB taxonomy): domain Bacteria; phylum Acidobacteriota; class Blastocatellia; order Pyrinomonadales; family Pyrinomonadaceae; genus JAFDVJ01. Next base: position 43,654 of record JBGSWK010000009.1, read on the forward strand.
AGCCGCTCGAGATTTGGCCAGTGGTTTCGTTCCGATTCGCCCGAGGCGGGGCATTTCACGTCGAGGATCAGCTTCGCACGCGGATCGACGCTTTCGGTCGAAACGAAACCGCCGGTCTCGATCAGGACCTCGTAACCGCGGTCGCATAGCTGTGTGATAAACGGAAAGACTCTTTTCTGCGCAAGCGGTTCTCCGCCGGTGACTTCGACAAGCCGACAGCCGAACTGGTCGAGTTTTTCGAAGATCGAGTCAAACGATATTCGCTCACCGCCGGTAAACGTGTATTCGCTGTCGCACCAGACGCAGCGCATCGGGCAACCGGTCAGGCGGACAAACGAACACGGCCGCCCGGCGTGCGACGATTCGCCCTGGACCGAAAGAAAGATCTCGGTAATGCGCAAGTCCATTATTTGAACGACCTGACGACCCGCGTGACGACGGCGTCAAAGGTCTTTCGCCGCGATTCATCGTATTCGATCATAAACGTGATGAACGCTCCTTCGGAATTCTCCATCGTCTTCTGGTAGAAAATCCGGCCGCCGCTCTTGCCCGAGATCACAAAGAACGAGCTCTTCAAGACTTTATAGGTGACACTCGATCCCTTCTCTCGGAGAATCGCGCGATACTCGCCGGCCAAAGTGTCGTTCAAAAGCAAATTGCTCCCATAAACACGCATCTCCGCACCGGTTCCTAGAAATACCTGGCCGTCGCGGTTCGCCGCTTCTCCTTGCGGCGTGAGCAGATCCGACGGGTACGAGATCGTGTAACCGAACCTCGAATTGTTGTAGGATCTGTACTTCGTTTGTCCGTGGACGACTGCCGAAACTGTCAGGATCACGACCAAAATAAGAAGTTTTTTCATAATTCAAAAATCCTCCGGGTAATTGGCCCAATTCGATGATTTCGCCATTTGGACAAGAAGTCAAACCGAATGCAAAAGCACCGACGCGGGGCTTGCGTAAGCTCGCCCAGCGTCGGTGACCACAGCAGATTCAGCCCTACCGATACTGCGGTGAGATGTACGTCACAGCTTCGAGTTCGGCAAGCGCTGACAGCTTCTCGATCGCGACCCGGCCGACAACGGCGTTGATCGAAGAGACCTCGGTCAAGACCGCGAACCCGGCGGCCTTCAGCGCAGCAACGGTTTCGGGTTTGAGATCGGTCAGCCTGACGACGACCTCGGCTTTGCCATCGATGACGAACTTCGACTCATCGGCGCCGGCCGCTTTCTTCTCCCGAAGCCGCTCGACCACGGCCGCGATCTGCTCCGAGTACTTTGCGGCGATCTGCCGCGCGCGAATCTGCTCCGGCGTGAGTTTGACCGCAAATCCGCCAAGTTCGGCGACCCCCTTGCGCCCGTCGAGTGTAAACCGGTAATTGATCGTCCCGACAACTTGCTTCGGTTCGGTTCCCTGTTTGATCTTGAAACGCGTTTTGCGCGCCGCCGCTTCCGCCGCCGGACGCAGTGCGATGCTGCCGCCCGTTGCCGACGCCGACGTAACGTTACCCTTCTCGTCGATGACAATGCTAACCGAAACCAGGGCGTCGCTTCCGTCCCAGACGACTGACTTCGCGAGTTCGGCCTTCGGAAGCTTGGCTGCTTTTCCCTTCGTCGGCGATTTGCTCTTGTCGTTTAGGAAGCCGCGTCGGACGTCGCTCGTCTCCTCGCCGTCGATGACGAACACATTTTCGCTGCCGCTCGAACCGTCGATCTGATATCCGCCGCTTCCGCGCCCGACACCGCCGCCGATGCCGCCGAGTTCTTCCGGACGAATAACTGTCTTGAGTCCGGTTTCGCGGGTGTCGATCATCACATTCGAATCAGCCGAGACATTGACCGTCGCCGAAGACGAATATGACATCGTCTGCAGCTGAGAAGATTGACGTCCGTTGATCGGTAGTTCCTGGATCGCATTTTCGCTCACGCCTTCGGGAAGCTGAACGGGAACCTCGATCCGCCGCGGCGCCTTACTTCCGTCCGTGACCATTCTTTCCTCGACCGCGACGAAGGAAGTGAATTTCGTCATCAGCCCGTAATCGAGCGCGAGGTCGGTGATCGCTTTCGTGATCTCGGGTTTTGAACCCGTGTAGTCCTGCCGCGTCAGTTCGTCGATACGCGTCCGCGCCCAAAGCGTCGCGAGAACGTCGTGGCGCGGTTCATTCTCAGGCAGCGTCACCGGAATCTCCCGAACGGTTTCCTGACCCATGAACTTTCCGCGAATCTTGACGACGCCTGAACCCGGCGACTTGAACCGCCCTTTGACGATGATCGGTTTTGCGCTGAAGAGATCGTTGATCCGCGACGGGTAGACGTCGGCGACATCGAGCCCGCCGAAGTCGAGCGAGATATCCGTCAGCAGCGGACTGCGGACGCGTTCGTGAAAACGTTTGGCGGCGGCCGATCCGTCGCTGTTCGGCAGAACGTATTCGACCTCGCCGCGTCCCTCTTCGGCCATTTTGTCGAGAAGTTCGCGATTGACCGAACTGCCGATGCCGAAACTGAAAACGCGGGCGTTCTTGTGTTTCTGGACCTCGGCGACGATCTCGCCTTCATTGCCGACATAACCGTCCGTCATAAAGCAGACGATGCGAAGATGATCCTGCGCGTCGCTCGGGTCGAGCGCGGCGCGGATCGCCTTCATCATCTCGGTTCCGCCGGAGCCCTCGCGGGATGCGAGAAACGATTGCGCCTTCGCCATATTTTCGGGCGTCGCCGGCACCGGTTCGGGGAACAATATCGCCGTATCGCCGGCGAATGTGATGAGGTTGAACGTGTCACGCGGATTCAGACCGTCGAGCGCAAGCTTCATCGCCTCTTTCGCTTTTTCGATCGGAAAACCGCCCATCGAACCCGATGTGTCGAGCACAAAAACGATCTCTTTCGGCGTCACATCCTCGATCCGCGGATTATCGGGCGGCTGCAGGATCAGCGTAAAATATCCGCCTTTCGGGCCGCGGTGCGTGAGTATCGCATCTTCGATCCGCTTGCCGGAAACATCGTAACGAAGCACGAAATCCTTGTTCGGTATCGCGTCTGTATCCCTGATCTTGATGTTGTAACTGCTCGCGCTGAGCATTGCGGCGTCGATCTGGTGCGAGGCCGATTCGACGCTTTCGAGCGGCACTCCCGCGTCGATATTGACCTCGACCGAGATGTCGTGACCGGCCCGAGTTTCCGCGTACTGCGGCGTGATCTTCGCGGCATCGTTTACGGAGTTCGGATTGTAGCGCGGGCCAACGGTCATCGGAAAGACGAACTCGTATTGGCCGGCGTCATATTTGAGAGTTTCAACGTAACTGATCTCGATCGTGATCGATTCACCGGGCAGAATGTTGGCGACCGACTGCGTGAAGATATTGGTCCGTTCCTGATCGAGCAGGCTCGCGACCTGACCGTTCGATTTGGCCGCCTCGTAGACCTCGCGCGCCTGCTCGCGCCGCATGATCCGGCCGCGGACGATGCGTTCGCCGATGCGCATCGTCATCTCGTCAACCGCGGCGTTGTTCGGAAGCGGAAAAACGTAAACGGCCTCAATTTTGTCGGCGAAGTTGTTTTCAAATTCCTGGGTCACCCGGACGCGCGACAGAAAGCCGGTGATCTCGGCCTTGACGTCGGTGTGTTTCAAGGGGCAGGAACCGAGTTGTTTACTGCCGGCTCCGACTGCGTTGAGCGTGCCTTCGGTTATTTTCTGAGCGTTCGCGGCGAGTGCCAGAAAAAGGCACAAAAAAACCGGAAAGATAAATCGTTTCATTAGTTTACCTCGTACTAAATCTTAAATTTTTCTTCCCGCGAGAATTACACTTACTAGGTAGTACGAACGTCCGAAACGGTTGCTTCTTGCACGCAACTTTTTCGGACGCATCTTTACGCGTTTAACTTTTTTTGGGTTAGAATCGGTTAATCAAGGAGATTCCAATGCGTAAACAACTTAAGGATTTTATCGAGCAGATCGGCAAGGACGCCGTCGCGATCATTCCGGCTTCGCACGAACAGACGCGCAGCTACGACACCGAGTTCAAGTTTCAACAGGATCCGGATTTCTACTACCTGACCGGATTTCCGGAACCGGATGCGATCGCGGTCATCACGCCGGGAAACCGCAAAACGCCGTTCACGCTGTTCGTGCGTCCCCGCGATCCGGTGATGGAAACCTGGTACGGGCGACGTCAGGGAGTTGAGGGTGCAAAGAAGAACTTCGACGCCGACAAGGCGCTGCCGATCGAGAAGTTTGCTTCGGAACTGCCGAAGCTGCTCAACGGCCACGAGAAGCTCTATTACCGTTTCGGACTCGACGGAAAGCTCGATCAGGAGATCCTGAACTATCTTTCCGGCCAGCGGTTTCGCCGGCTGAAAACGGCATACCCGCCGCATACGATCATCGATCCGACGCTGATCATCGGCGAAATGCGTTTGCACAAGACCGCGGACGAAGTCGCGTTGATGCAAAAGTCGGCCGATATCGCCGCCGCCGCGCACGTCGCCGCGATGCGCGCTTGCAAGCCCGGAATGAACGAAGCGCAGATCGAGGCAATCATCGAGTACAACTTCAGAATGTCAGGCGCCTCGGGATCGTCGTACAACTCGATCGTCGGTGGCGGCGGGAACGCAACGATACTTCATTACGTTGAAAACAATATGCCGCTCAAGGACGGCGACCTTTTGCTCGTCGATGCCGGCTGCGCTTATGGCGGATACGCCTCGGACATCACCCGAACGTATCCGGTGAACGGCCGGTTCACCAAGGCACAACGCGAAATTTACGACGTCGTGCTTGAAGTCCAGAACGAATGCCTCGCGGCGACAAAGATGGGAATTACGGTGAAAGGCCGTCAGGACCTATCGATCGAACTTCTGACCGAAGGGATGAAGAAGCTCGGGCTGCTCAAGGGCAAGACGAAGGACCTGATCAAGAAGAAGTCGTTTATGAAGTACTATATGCACGGCGTGGGCCATTATCTCGGGCTCGACGTGCACGACGCGGGACGATATTTTATGGAGCAAAAGGCCAAGAATTCGCGTCCGTTCGCGCCCGGAATGGTACTCACAGTCGAGCCCGGACTTTATATCCCGCCCGACGACAAGGAAGCGCCGGCGAAATACCGCGGCATCGGTGTCCGCATTGAGGATGACGTGCTGGTGACGGAAGACGGCAACGTCAACCTGACGGTCGGTGTCCCAAAGGAACCAGACGCGATCGAAGAGATAATGAACAGCGAAAAATAGCTGGAAACGGCACCAAAAACGGCGCCTTTGGGGACATAATACCGATCCCCGAAGGCGCCGTTCTCTTCCCAAACTTCCCAAACTTCCTCAACTTTCCAAGCTCACTTCTGCAGGAAAATGTTCCGGTTGATCGCCGGCGGGTTGCCGATGACGACGAAACGGAGATTATTCATATATTTCTGAGCGACGCGGCGGATGTCCGTGTCTTTGACCTCGCGGATCTTTTCGAGGAAATCGTAGGTCTTTCCCCAGCCGCCGCCGATCAGTTCGTAGCGCGCCAACGAACCGCCTTGGGCCGCGTTCGTTTCCTCGCCGAGGTAATAAGTGGTCAGGAAATAGCCCGAGACCCCGGAGATCTCGTCATTTGAAACGAGGCGGGTTTTCAGGTTGTTGATCTCCTGCAGCATTACGCTGACCGCCTGATTGGCATCGACCGCCGTGACATAAATATTGGCGGTATTGACCGCCGAAGTTCCGATCTCGGCGTTGGGTGCATACGAAAGCTGGCGTTTGACGCGGACCTCCTGATAGATCCGCGACTGCAGCAGGCTGATTGCAACGCGCATCGCGTAATAATCCGGGCTGCCCGGCGCCGGCGCGTCGAAGACTCCCTTGATGTAATTTGTCGGAAGTTCGCGCTGAACAATCTCAAGCGTCGGTTTCGAAAAATCCAGCGTCGGCAAGGCCGTTTCCTTGTAGTCGCCGCGCGGGAGTTTTCCGAACGATTCGCCGACGCGTTTCTTTATCATCTCGGGATCCAGGTCGCCCACGAACACCAGAAGCAATTGAGAAGTCTGCATCACTTTTTTGTGATGTTCGCGAAGATTCTCCATCGTCAATCCGCTGATGGTTTCGATCGTCCCGCCGGTGTCGACGGAGTACGGATGGCCGGCGTAAACGAAGCGCTCTTCAAGGACATCGAGAAAGTTGTCGGGGTTCGTCTCCGCTTCCCTGAGGCCGGTCAAGATCTGTTCCCGGACACGTTCGACGTCAGCGGCCGCAAACGCGGGGTTGATCGAAACGTCGGCAAAGATCTCCCATATCCGGTCAAATGTCTGACGTGTCGCCGCAACCGAGATGACGCTGAAATCGCGTCCTGCGGCACCGCCAATGCTCGCGCCGCTGCGTGCGAGTTCCCGCCGGACGGCCGCACGCGGGAACAACTTTCCCGCCTCGACCGCCGAATTTATCATCAGATTCTCGATACCCGCCGTCTTGTCGGTGATGTTCCGGACGCCGCCGCGTATGAAGAGCCCCGCCGATACGGTTTGGGCGTTCGGGCGCTGCTTGACCAGAACCTTCAGTCCGTTGACCTCGAATTCGCTGACGCGCGACGCCTGGTCCGTAGTTCGCGGAACGCCGCCCGCGCTCTGTGCAACAGCCGTCGAACCGATCGAACCGATCGAAAGCGCGACCGCCAAAAGGAACCTGCCAATCGACCTTAACTCAAATGATCTCATATCTTTTTCGTTCTGCCCGTGAAGTCACTTGCTCGGAATCGTGTCAGTCGCCGTCGACCGAGATACAGTCCGCGCTATTTGCCGATCAAGTCGGTTTCCGTCAAATTAGCCTCGGCTTTGGCGCGCGGCGAAACAAGCGCGACGCCGATGTGGTTCTTGCCCTGGATATAGGTTTTCAGATAGAGGTTGATCTCCTGCCGTGTGATCGCCCGAAGATTCTTGTGATAGCCGCGGAAGTACTCGATCCCCGTGGACGACCACCAGAAACCGAGGGTGTGCGCGTAATCGCTGAGCTTTTCGCGGTCAAACAGGTCCCGCGATTCGAGGATCGTCTTCGCGCTATCGAGCTCTTCGTCGGTGAAATAGTTTGGCCGGGAAAACTGCGCGATCTCCGTGTAGAGCGCCCTCACCGCCGCTTTTGCGCGGTCGGGCGAGGTCACAAGCACGACCTGGATCGGTCCGACGTTGCGCTGGGTGTAGTAATTGATGCTGGCGCTCGCCGCGAGTCCCGAATCGACCAGCGCGCGCTGAAACCGTGAATCCGGCTGTGCCAGAATGTATGAAAACACGTCGGCCGAATAGGTCGCCGCGTCGTCCTTGCCGATCGACGGTCCGTGCCAGCCGATCTGAATGAAAACGTTCTCCTGCCCGTTGCCGTCGACGCTCTTTTCGACGATCGTTCCCTGGCTCTTCGGGATCGGCGGATGTTCAACCATCGGAAAATCCTTGAACGGATCGACCTCGCGCCGTTCCCAGCCGCCGAGATACTTTTCCGCCAGCGCAAAGACATTTTCGGGATCGACGTCGCCGGTCACCACTAACGTCGAATTGTTGGGGACGTAATACCGGCTTTGGATCAAACGCATCTTTTCGGTCGTCGCGGCGAGCACCGTCGCGCGGCTTCCCAACGGATTCTTCCGGCTCGGATATTTGAAATAGAGCTGGTCGTTGATCGCGCGGTCCAAATAAAAGAAAGGGTTCGATTCGTTGCGGTCGATCTCGCCGACGACGACCCGAATCTCATCGTCAAGATCCTGTTCGTCGAACGTCGGGAACCTGATCGCGTGACTCATAAACTGCATCCCGGTGGCAAGATGCGGGCTCGTCGTGTTTAGAAAGTAGTTGACGACCTCTTCGCGAGTCGATGCATTCGATGTAATTCCGATATCGTCGATGTCGTAAAGATAGCTCGTGTCGCCGACAAGCGGTTTCATCTTCAGGGTTTGCTCGCAGCCGGCGCCGTAAAAATAGTTGTTGTTTCGTTCGGTCCGCGCGCGCTCGCAGTTGAAGACCAGGATTCCCTGATTCGGCTTGAAGAACATATGTTCGTAAAGGTGCGACAACCCGTTCAAGTCAGGCGTTTCGGTGAACGAACCGTTTCGGACCGCGATCTCGATGGTTACAAGCGGGACGCTCGTGTCCGGCAAGACGATAACTTCAAGACCGTTTGCAAGCGTTTTGGTGACGAACGGTATTTCGATTCCCGAATTTTGAACCGGCTTGGTTTGCGCCGGTTTCGGCTTTACTTGCGCTGCTTTCTTTCGTTGTGCAAAACTGAAAGTCACCGATACCGAAAGGATCAGAAACAGCGAGACGATAGATTTTTTCACGCGAAAACCCCCAATGTTGGATGTCAGATGTCCGACGGCGGATATAAGTTGCGTCTATGATGACATTCGGAAAGACTTCTACGCAAAACGGGGCAACAGAGTTTTTGACCCGACGAACTTTACAAGAGAGGAAAGAAAGAAGATGGAACGGGATAATTTGATGCACGGCGCCCGCACGGCGATGAACCACAGCACCGAGATCCGCGAATGGACGGAAAACTACCTCAAATCAAAGGCCCACGACGAGAATCCGTCGATGACCGACGAGGAATTTGAGAAACACTGGAAGTACCACAAGCCGGAAATTATGCATGCCGGCGCTGCGGAAGCGGTTCAGGCCTATAAGAACAGGGAAGGAAGTTGAGGAAGTTTTGGAAGAAAGTTGGGGAGTTGCCCGTTCGATTCGAAACGCGGGTAATCTGGACGATCTTCACCTTCCCCAACTTCCCAAACTTCCTAAACTTCCTTCCCCAACTTCCAAAACTTCCAAAACTTTCTCCCCAAACTTCCTTCCCAAACTTCCTCCCCAAACTCATCTCTTTTCCAGATCGAAGAACGCAACGGCGGCGTCGTGGTCGGAATATCGTTCGACTCGGTTCGGATCGTTTCGATATACCTCGGGATAGTCCGCGTTGAGATGCGCGAACCCGAAACCGGCGACGCTCTTGCGAAGTGCTTCGTTGACGATGAACTGATCTATGACCTGCGCGTTTCCGTCGAAAACATACGAGTAGCGCGTATCGGCGGCGATGAGATCGACGAGGTTTAGAAGATCGGGGTCGACGAGATCGTCCGCCGGGTTGATCACCGAATCCGCGCCGGCCGGCGTTCCCTTTATCGTTCCGATAACGTCCATAATGCCGTCGTTGAACTGGTAGAAGTTAAAGTCGCCGACGAGCGCGATGCGTTCCGCCGGATTCGCCTTCTGCCGTTCGGCGACGAACTTTGCCAGAAACTCCGCCTGGAGTTTCTTTTTCATTCGCACGAACGGCGCGTCTTTCTCGTCATTGTAGCCGCGAAACGACTTCAGATGATTTGCGATGACCGTGAATTCAAAGGGTCCCGAAGGCGTCTTGATGGCGGCACGCAGCATAAACGGCGGCCGGTCGTTGAGCGCCACTTCGTCCTTTGAAACCGGGTTCTTGAAAGTGTCGTCCTTGCCGAACTGCTTCGTCTCGAGGACTTCTACCCGCGAACGCTTTACCAGAAATCCCGAGTCGATCCCGCCAGGATCGTTACCCTCGACGAGATACGCTTCGTACTGCGGGTTCGGCTTTCCGGCGGCTTCGGAATCCTTGTTGATCGCCTCCGCGAGCTTTTTCAGAACGTTGAGATTTTCCGCTTCGACGACCGCAATGACGTCGGGGTACTTCATATACAAACGGATCGCGGCCGACATCTTTTTGGTCCGACGCGCGAAGCCTTCGCTGTTGATGATCGGTTCGATGATCGCCGGATCGTCTTCTTCGTCGAAGTAGCGTTCGACGTTCATCGCCGCGATCGCAAACTGCTTTTCCGAAGGCGTCGGAAGCGACCGCGCAACGACCAGCCCCGAAACTTCAGGCTTGCTTCCCGGATCGACCAGGACCGAATACGCCCGCCACGCATAATTCAATACTCCGGTCGTGTTTTTTACCGTCGCATAAGACGTTACGTCAATCGGCTGCGAACCCAACTGCGCAGCGCTTTCTATTCGAAGACGTTCGGGATTATGGTCAAACAGCGCGAGCTTCGGATAGTCCTTTTTGTATCTCGCCTTGTCCTTGTCGCTCAACATCAGGTAGTCATAAACATCGAACCCGATGTCGCGGAACGGCCTGTTCAAACCGCTGAGGACGCCGTAAAAGACACCGTTCGACTCGGACGTTCCACGCGTTTCGTCGATCTCGCCCTGCCTTGCGGTCGGCGCAACAACCATCATCTCGGCGATCGTGACGCGCATTCCTTCGTACTTTTCAAGCTGATCGATGGAGTTCGGCTTGAAATCGTCTGGAGTCAGAACGACGGGTTTGGGCAGCGGGTTGCTCTTCGATTCGACGGCGACGAAGTCCTTGCCCTTTTCCATTGAGATCTGCGTCGTTTTCAAACTGTTCGGGTCGGCCGACGGCGCCCATTCGGCGATCCTTCCGGTGATCGAAACGAGATTTCCGACGACTGCTTCCGCGCCCGGCTCGGTTTTGGTGAAAACGAATATGCCTTCAGAGGTCTTCGGATTGTCATCGGCCTTGCCGTCCGGCGTCTGCAAGAAAAAACCGGTCCGAGTGCGTGCGGTGACGATCCCGGTGACGCGCGCAACTTCGCCGACGTAAGCCGAATAGTTGCTGTCGCCCTGTATGTCGCTGATCAGCCGATTTTTCTGAGCGAACGCCGGAAGTGAAAGCACCAGAAGAACAAAAGCCAGAATGCTGAATACTCGTCTCATAATAAAAGGGATTCCCGGATCCGAAATTCTCCCGGCATTCTAGGATGCCGAAAACTGCGGATCAGCCCACCAAAATTTTGCTTACGAATCTAACAGGCGCTTGCCGGCCGACTTCGGCGGCCACGCGCTCAGAACTGTTTGATCAAACGACCGCTCGGCAAACCGATCACAAAGCTGCTGCGGTTTCCCCGGTCGTCGCTGACTTCGACGGTAGTTTGCGCGCGGGACGCCGAAATCTGAAGCAGGAACGCCCCGTCTCCGAGCGCGAAGGTCGATTTGCCCTGCGACCGGACGGTCGCGCCGGGTTGGGTCTTGCCGCTCACACGGTAAATTGTTCCGCCGAGCGACTCAACGTTCCAATCGCGGACGCCGATCGCTTTACTGTTCTCGCGCTTGATGACGGTTACCTTCCAATAAGCGCTCCAGTTGCTCGACTGGCCGGACGACGAACTCGCCTTGACCCGCCAATAATAGGTCCCGGGGAGCAGCCCGCCGACGGCGAGGCTCGGACTCGTCAATCCCTGCTTGTCGACGATAACCGCGTCGGGCGACGCGAATTGCGGCAATTTCGAGATCTGGATCGCGTAGGTCAGCGCAAGATTCACGTCCGGACTCTGCCAGCGAAACATCACGTCAGCGATTCCGCTGAGCGATCCGACAAGCTGTTCGTCGGACGAAGGCGTGTTGTGAATCGGCGGCCCGAGCAGTTTCTCTTTTGTCGCGATCTTGCCCTCGTTCAACGCGGCGAATTCATTTTCACGAACGATGGTCTTCTCGCCGCCGACCGTCGTTTCGACGGCACCGCGGCTGATGCGTATCTCGCCGCTGTTGTTGTCCTTATTGATATCAAAGCTGGCGTCCGTGTCGGCGCTGATCTTGCTCTCGGACTCACGGACCTCGACCACGTTCTCGGCGTTCGCGGGCTGATCCTCGGTACGGACGTTGATCTGTCCGTCGTCGAGCGTGACGCGCACGTTCGGACCTCCGAACAGCGAGTTGCTGTCGCGAATGACGACCGTCGAATTCGGGCGGATCGAAAGCACCGAACCGTCGATCATCTGGATCTTGGCGCGTCCGTCGCCCTGAGTTTGGATGGTATCGCCCGCGGAAACAAACGTCTGACGCGTGACGAGGATCGTTTCGCGCGTCGCGGCGCGGATTATTCGGACATCGCCTTCGAACGAGATGACAATCGCGGCGTCCTTCGGAGCATTTGAATTTTCGGGTTTGTTGACGAAGTCACTCTTGAGAAAACGCCATCCGCCGTAGCCGATCAGTCCAAAAACCAAAACTATCGCGATCAGGGCGAAGATCGTGCTTTGCCGGATCTTCCACCATTCAACATAAAACTTGCGATATTTTGGCTCAATCGGATCGTTCGGCACTAAATGGTCTCCGCGGTTTCGTCCGCCTTTTTAGGGAAAATCAGCGACAAGACTATCGAAAATGCGATGGCGAAAATCACGACACCCAACGAGATGTTGATGACCGTCTGCTCGAACTCGTGATGCTGATACCGGCGAATGAAATCGGCAAACGTTGAAGTGCTTTCACCGACTAACATTATCAGCCCTTCGGCGAAAAGTGGCAAGAGCATTTTCACTCCGATAAAGCTCAGGACGAAGGCGAGTCCGTATTTCAGAAAATGAAACTTCTCCGCCATACCGAGCAGAAGAAAAAAGAACGTCCGCAGTCCGAGGATCGCAAAGATATTCGATGTGTAAACGATGAACCGGTCGGTAGTGATCCCGAAGATCGCCGGGATCGAATCGACGGCGAAGACCAGATCGACGACGTTGATCACGATCAGGACCAAAAGCAGGAGAGTTCCGACCCGTTTTCCGGATTCGTCCCGAACGAGGAAACTGTCACCGTCATAATGCTTGGAAATCCTGATAAATCGCGTCGTGAGTCTCACCACGAAGTTCTCGTCGGGGTGAAACTCGTCGTCTTGGCGGAGCATATTGACCCCGGTATAGACCAGGAACGCGCCGAAAAGATAGAGGATCCAGTGAAACTTCTCGACGAGCTCGGCACCGGCAAAGATCATCAGCATTCTCAGCACGAGCGCCATAAAAATGCCCCAGAAAAGCACCCGGTGCTGATACTTCTTGGGAACCTTGAAATAGTTGAAGATCAGCAGAAAGACGAAAAGGTTGTCGACCGAGAGCGACAGTTCGATCAAATAGCCGGTCAGAAACTCTTTCGACTTAAAGAACGCCGCGTCCGCGCCAAAATTCGCGTTGACGAACCAATAGATGAATACGTTGAACAAAAGCGCCAACGAAACCCAAACAACGCTCCATGAAAGAGTTTCTTTCCGGGACGGAACGTGGGACGTTCGGTTCACGATTCCGATGTCGACGAAAAGCGCGACAAACACCACCGCGAAAAAGAACGTCCAAACCCACAAAGGAAACTCGACAGCACTCATAGGGGAATAAGATACATTAGTCGAATCGTCAAAGTCCAAAGTTCGACCGATGGAACACCGCGCCCGCTCATCATTGGACTTTACGGGCTTATCTGCTAAAATCGCGATTTGTCCCAACAGACATATTCGTTCCAAACTTTGAGGTAATCAGGTATTTCAGGATGTTAAAGTTTTTCAAGCGCTTAGAGAAAACCCGTAATTTTGTGCTTTTGATCATCGGGGTCGTAATGATCGCCGGTCTCGTCGTCGGAATCGGCAGTTCGAATTTGTTTTCGACGAACACTGCCACCGACGCATTGATCAACAGCACCGACGCGGTCGCCAAGGTCGGAAGCGAGAAGGTGACGGTCGGAGAGATCGCCCGGATCAAACAGGGCCGGATGGCCTCGCTCCCGACAAAGACGATGGTCAATTCGCTGATCGGTCAGCGCATCATTCGTGTTGAGGCGACGCGCCTCGGCTTCCGCGCATCGGACGCCGAAGTCGCCGCCGAGATCCGCGAGCAGACCAAATCGCCCGACGGCACGCCGCTCGATATCAATCGCTACGAGCAGTGGGCCGTTCAGAATTTCGGAAGCGTCTCGGAATACGAACAGACGATTCGCGACCAGATCAGCGGCGACAAACTTCAGGCATTCCTGACGGCGGGTGTTTTGGTATCGGAAGACGAGGTTATCAAAGATTACCAACGCAAGAACACGAAGTTTGACGTTTCGTACGTCGCGGTGAATACCCCCGATCTTGCGCAATCCATTACGCCGACGGACGCCGAGCTTTCCGAGTATTTTGAAAAGAACAAGGCCAGCTACTATATCTCGTCGCCGCAAAAAAAGATTCGTTACGTTTTCCTCAACACCGCGAAAGTCGGCGAAAAGTCGGCGATCTCTGACGACGACCTGAAGGCTGAATACGAGAAGATCCCGGCTGACAAGAAAAAGAAGGGCGTCGAGGGTCAGCAGATCGTTCTGCGGATCGCCAAACCCGACTTCGAGAATCAGGTGATGGAAAAGGCGACGCAGGTCGTCGAGCGCGCGAAGAAGGACGGAAAGATCACTGAAGAAGGGTTCACCGAACTCGTTAACGGTTATTCGGAAGATGCCGCGAGCAAGGCACGCGGCGGAAAACTTGCCGGTCTCGTCCGCGAGAATCCGAACAAGCCGACCGACCCTTATCAGCGGCTTCTCTCAATGCAGGAAGGCGACGTCACCGAACCGATCAAGGAAGGCAGCAGTTTCTACATCCTGCGGCGCGGCAAGGAAGTTCCGAAGACGTTTGAAGATGCAAAGCCGGAGATCGAGGTTAGTTTGCGCAACCGCCGCGGTTACACGGCCGCCGCCGAACTCGCGCAAAAAGTCTTCGACGATCTGAAGCAGACCAAGGACGTTGGCGCGACGGCCAAGAAGTTCGCCGCCGAAGCGAATATGGGCGCGGCCGATATGGTCCGCGAAACGCCGTTCGTCAAACCGGGCGACAACATCGACAAGATAGGCATTTCGCCCCAATTCGAGGAAGGCATCAAGAACCTCGAAAACGCGAACGATGTCGGCGAGAAGATCCCCATCCAGAATGGGTTCGCGATCCCGCTGTTGGTCGAGAAGAAGGAGCCGCGCGACGCTACGCTCGATGAAGTTCGTGATCAGATCGTGGAGTCGGTGAAACTCGACAAGGCGCGCGCGCAGGTCGAGGAGATCGCCAAACAGATCGCGTCGGGTGCGTCGAGCGCTTCGGCCTTGGCCGCGGCGGCGCAGTCGAAGGGGCTCAAGGCGCAGGACCAGAAGAGCTACATTCTTGGGTCGCCGCTTGGCACCGGACCGTCGGCATCGACCAATGAGGCGCTTGAGGACGCGGTATTCGGCCTAAAGGTCGGCGAGGTCACCAAAGCCCCGCTTCAGGTTGGCGACAGCTGGTACGTCGTCGGCGTGACGAAGCGCGAAGACGCGAATATGGACGATTTTGCGAAGCAGCGCGACTCGCTGGTTCAGGGAATGGTCCAACAAAAGCGTTCGCAGATGTTCTCGGACTATCTCGGCGCGGTCCGCCAGAAGATGGAAACGAACGGTGAGATCAAGATCTACAACGATGCCATCGAGCGCATCGACGCGGCGATCCAGCCGACGACCCCGCAGATACCGGGCGGCTTCCAGTTTCCGCAACAGTAAGGCGCTGGATTTTGGATTTTAGATTTTGGATTGGGATTTTGGATTGGGATTTCGGATCTTGATGATCCGGGATCCCTTTTTCATTTGATCCGGAATTGCGCAGCGTTCGGAATGCGGAACTGGGATTTCTGACTGGAGATATAGATGCTTTGCGATCTTGGCGGACTCTGCGCGGGACCTCGACGCAACGTCCGCGGAGTCCGCAACGCAACGACCGGGCGGCGGTGACGTTCGCAAATCGTTTCTCGTTCACGCGAGTATCCGTCGGAGAACCTCTTTCCCAATCCGACCTATCTACTCCATCCGTTTTTATCTATGGAAAGAACAGCTTTGGGTTTTCAAACTTCCGGATTGGGGATTTCGGATTTCGAATTTGGGATTTGGGATTTGGGGATTTGCGATTCCCGAGACCTGCGACTTGCGCTACTCAATGCGGCTTGCCGCCCGGATGTGCGGAAAAGCTTGCTTTTCCGTTCAACGTTCCCACGTTCCTGCGGCTATGCCGCCCGCCCGATATCGGCTGCCGAGTTCGTTGGTGCAGAAACGCCGGAGTTTTTCAAACCTCCCGATTTGCGATTTGTCACAAATTCAGCGATCGCGAGTTTTCGCGAAAAGACGCGAAACGGCCAAGTGTGGGCCAAAAAAAGAACGCAGACGACTCGCACGTCGTCAGCGTTCTTTTCGTGATTCAAGCCGAAATTACGACCTATGGTAATCGGCCCAGTGAGTAAGGAACCAGTAGAACATCCCGATCCAGAACAGAAGGTTGATCGTCGAAGCGATCAAACCGACCGTCCGCACCTTCTCGCTCCGGACGCCGGTGTTGTCCTTCTTTCCGTACATCAGCATCGCCACAAGGATGCCCGTAACGCCCCACGCGAACGAGCGGACCGCGGTATCGAGCCAGGTCGTGTTCGGAATAAAGAACTCGACCTGCCAGATCGTGAGCACGACCGCGCCGATGATCGCGAGCATCGCCGCAAACGGCGGTTTGTAGTCGCTTTCGATGGTCGAGCCTTCCTGCGCGACGTCAGCCAATTTGCTGTGCTTGTAGCTGTAAGCAAAGTAAACGACGAGTCCGATTGACATCCAAACGATCAACCGCAACCACGTGTCGAGCGGAAGGTTGTTCATCAGAAACGCCGAAACCCAAACCGTCAGGATCGGGACGACCGGCGAAAACGGCACCTTGAAGGGCCGTTTGAGATTCGGACTCGAGGCGCGAAGAATAATGATGCCGGTGCCAACGATGACGAACGCGAAGAGCGTTCCGATACTGACAAGTTCGCCGAGCAGATGAATCGGAACAAAACCGGCGAGGACCGCGACGATGACGCCGGTGATCGCGGTCGTGATGTGCGGTGTCTGGAATTTCGGATGGATCTTCGCGGCCCAGGCCGGAAGAAGTCCGTCTTTCGACATCGAGTAGAAAACGCGCGGCTGACCCATCACCATCACGACCATCGTCGAGCTCAGGCCGAGCACGGCGCCGACCTTGATGATCGTCGGGAACGCGATCAGGATGTTGCCCATTGTCGTGCCCGCTGCCTGATCCTTGGCCGCGTCGATCGCGGTCGCGATCGGAGCTGCGGCATTCGTCAGCAGTCTGTAGTCGACCAGTCCGACCATAATACCCGAGACGAGAATGTACAACACCGTACAAATCGCCAAACTTCCGAGAATGCCGATGGGCATATCCCTTTGCGGGTTCTTGGCTTCCTGGGCGGCGGTCGAAACGGCGTCGAACCCGATGTAGGCAAAAAAGATCACCGCTGCACCCGTGATGACGCCGCTCGGTCCGAACGGCATAAACTCAGCGCATCCCGTCGCACCGGCCTCGCAGCCGATGCCGAGATTGCTCATATTGACGAAGCCGATGCCGGCAATGATGAACAATACGACAACCAGAACCTTGATGATCACGATGACCGAATTGAAGCTCGCCGATTCCTTAATGCCGCGAATGAGCAGCAACGTCACCGCGATCGCTATCAGAAAAGCCGGCAGATTGAACACGCCGTGTCCGGCGATCGTCCCGTCGGCAAGTTTTATCTCAACCCCAGGCGGCGCACTAAGGGACATCGGGAACGGAATCCCGAGAGTGTCCCTGAACAAACTGACAACATAACCCGACCAACCGACAGCGACCGTCGCCGCGCCGAACGCGTATTCGAGGATCAAATCCCAGCCGATGATCCAGGCGATGAATTCGCCGAGAGTACCGTAGCCGTAAGCATACGCAGAGCCGGAGATCGGGACACTCGACGCGAACTCCGAATAGCACAACGCCGCAAAGGCGCTCGCGATACCGGCAACGATCATCGAGATGATGACCGCCGGTCCGGCGTGTTTGCCGGCCGCCTGACCGGTCAGGACGAAGATACCGGTACCGATGATCGCGCCGATCCCGAGCATTGTCAGATCAAGCGCACTCAGCGTTTTCTTTAGGGTATGCTCGCCGGTCTCAGCAGCCTCGGCGATGATTTTGTCAATTGATTTTGTCGCAAAAAGAGACATGAAATCCTCCTTGAGTTTTGGAAATTATGATTGCTCAGCTTCGTCCTTTTTCCCGGACAAACTTCTCCAGACGAAATAAACGGGTACGCCCGTCAAAACGATGACCAAGCCCGGCAGCGAAGTCTGCGGCTTGTAGAACAGCAGGACGAGACAGATGACCGTCGCCGCCAAAACGTAGATGATCGGGATAAACGGATACCCGAGCGCTTTATACGGACGCTCGGCATCCGGGCGTTTGAAACGTAGGATGAAAAGCCCGATGATCGTCAGAATATAGAATATAAGTACCGCGAACACAACATAGTCGAGCAATGCTCCGTAAAGGTTGCCATAGCTCGTCACGCCCTTATCGTTGACCGTGATCGTCCGCGGGAGAACCAGCAGACAGGTCCAGATGCATTGGAGCACCAGCGCCATCGCCGGAACATGTTTCGAATTCAGCCTGCCGGTCGACTTAAAGAACAGATTGTCCTTGGCCATCGCGTAATAGACGCGCGCACCGGCGAGAACGAGGCCGTTGTTGCATCCGAAGGTCGAAATGATGATCGCGACCGCCATAATCGAGGCGCCGACGCCGCCGAACATCACGTTGAGCGCGGCCGTTCCGACGCGGTCGTCCGGAGCGTTCTGGATCTGCGACAGTGAAAGCGTCGAAAGATACGCGAAGTTCGCCAGAATATAGAGCCCAATGACGAGTCCGGTCCCCATCACAAGCGAAAGCGGGATGTTCTTTTGCGGTTCCTTGACCTCGCCGGCGGTAAAAGTGATGTTGTTCCAGGCATCGGACGAAAACAGCGATCCGACCTGCGCGACGCAGAAAACGACGATGATCCCGAAGAAACCGCTGTTGACCGAAACTTCGGGCAAAAACGCGAAGTCGGGCTTGATCACCGCCGCGTTCTCGGGCGTGAAGAGATTCGCCCAGTTGGCCGAAAACGTGCCGCTCGCCCCGCCGATAACGATCCCGAGCAGGATCAGCACGATCAGTGACAGCGTTTTCGCCGAGGTAAAAATGTTCTGGATCCACTTTCCGAGCGCCAATCCCTGCATATTGATGATCGTCAGCGCGATGATCATCACGATCCCGACCAGTTGCTGCGTCGATAGCGAGACCGCGTAACCGGACGACAGCTGAACCGGCGCGAGGATGTAACTTTCAGGCGAGATCGACGGAAAGAATATCCCGAGAAATCTGGCGAACGCGACGGCGACGGCCGCGATGGTTCCGGTCTGGATCACCAAAAACAGCGCCCAACCGTAGAGAAATCCCCACAGCGGCGAATAACTCTCGCGCAAATAAATGTATTGTCCGCCGGCCTTCGGCATCATCGCCGCGAGTTCGCCATAACTCAAAGCGGCAAAGATCGTCAGGATTCCGGTGATGATCCAGGTCAGGAGAAGTCCGCCGGGCGAACCCGTTTGCCGGGCGATGTCCGCAGACACGATGAAAATGCCCGAACCGATCATCGAGCCGGCGACTATCGTTGTTGAATCAAGGAGTCCGAGCCCGCGAATGAAGCCTTCGCCCGGTCTTTCAAGTTCAGTAGCCTCAGTAGCCATATTGTCGTTTTGAATGGCAAACAACTTTGTCCCCTTTTACGGACAAAGTTATCGTAAAACTAAAATCTGCAATCATTTGACGTTGGCGAGAAAAACGTTTGAGTTATTATACTTAGATTACATAAAGTGTCGAGCGTTTTGGGTTTTTTTTTGCGCCGACCGGCAATTTTGAAGAGTTGCCGAGATCTGAATTCCGAAATCACCAAACCGAATTCCGGGTGGGACTATGACCAAGAATCAACATAACGATATGCCGCGCGAAGATTTTCGCCGCTTCGGCTACGAAATAATCGATTTCATCGCGGACTACTTCGAGAGGATCGAGACGTTTCCCGTCCTCTCTCAGAATCGGCCCGGAGAACTTCGCGACGCGCTGCCGAAATCGGCTCCGGCCGAAGGCGAAGACTTTTCCGAGGTTCTCGCGGACGTTGAAAAACTGATCCTGCCGGCGGTAACGCATTGGAACCACCCGAATTTTCACGGTCTCTTTTCGACTTCGACGAGTTCCGTCGGCGTCTTCGGCGAGATGCTCTCGGCGGCGTTCGATATGAAGGCGATGCTCTGGCGGACGTCGCCGGCGTCGACCGAACTCGAACCGGTCGTCCTCGACTGGCTGCGGCAGATGATGGCGTTGCCGGCGGATTTCAGAGGCGTCATCTACGACACGGCGTCGATCTCCACGCTTCACGCGCTGGCGATGGCGCGCGAGCGGCTCAACCTCGGGATCCGCGAAAAAGGAATGAGCGGGCGGGCGGACCTGCCGCTGCTTCGAGTTTATTGTTCAACGCAGACGCACTCATCGATCGACAAGGCGGTCATACTCCTCGGGCTCGGAACACGTTCGATCGTCAAGATCCCCGTCAACGATCGTTTCGAAATGGACGTCGAGAGACTCCGCGAAGCGATCTCGGACGACATCGCCGCCGGCCACTTGCCGATGTGCGTCGTGCCGACGGTCGGAACGACCTCGAGTTCGAGCATCGACAACATCGACCGCGTCGCCGACATCTGCGAACGCAACGGCATCTTTCTGCACGTCGATACCGCCTACGCGGGTTCGGCCGCGATCGTGCCGGAATTCCAAGCGTATTTCAAAGGCTGGGAACGCGCGGATTCGATCGTCACCAATCCGCACAAGTGGCTCTTTACTCCGTTCGACCTTTCCGTCCTATACGTAAAGGACCTCGATCTTCTGAAACAGACGTTTTCGCTCGTCGCCGAATATCTGAAGGTCGCCGAGACGGTGACGAATCAGATGGATTACGGGATCCAGCTCGGACGGCGGTTCCGCTCGCTCAAACTCTGGTTCGTGATGCGTTATTTCGGGCAGCAGGGGCTGATCGAGCGTATCCGCGAGCACTGCCGACTGGCGCGCCTGTTTGCGGGGTGGGTCGATGACAGCCAGGACTTCGAGATGATCGCGCCGGTCCCGTTCGCGCTCGTCTGCTTCCGTGCGTGTCCGGCCGGAGTTGACGACCTGAACGCCCTGAACGAGCGGATAATGAACGAGATCAACGCTTCGGGTGAAGCATATCTCTCGCACACGGTCCTCAACGGCAAGTTCACGCTGCGACTTTCGGTCGGCAGCATCCGCGTCGAAGAGCGGCATTTGAAGATGGTCTGGGACTTGCTGAATCTCAAGATTCGCCAATAGCCGTCCAATCGGGCTGTTGCCGCACGGCGCGCCGAAGAAACACGAACTGTATAAATCCCTTTGTTTCAGTCACTTGAAAATGTGTTTCTTGAGAGCTGGGCGGTCGGCGCGACCGTTCTCGCCGCCGCCGGCAGCGGATCAAGCAGACGGGCGGACACGCGCCGCGCATCGGGCGCATCTCGAAACAGGGCAACACCCATTTGGATTTTAGATTTTAGATTTTGGATTTTGGATTTTGGATTTCGGATTGCCGGGGTTCGACGATCCGTCCATCCGAATCGCGTAGCGATACCGTGAGTCGCCGGCCAAATCCGAATCGCGTAGCGATGCCTTGAATTTAGCCGTGGGTTTCAACCCACGGACCTCGCATTGCCGGGATTTCGTCGCGTCAGCGACGGCTGATTCAA
>JBGSWK010000010.1:0-3537 GCA_041752475.1 Pyrinomonadaceae bacterium
AAAAGGGCCCGCGTCGCGTCAGCGACGATTGAATCAGCCGTCGCTGACGCGACGAAATCCCGGCAATGCGAGGTCCGTGGGTTGAAACCCACGGCTAAATTCAAGGCATCGCTACGCGATTCGGATTTGGCCGGCGACTCACGGTATCGCTACGCGATTCGGATGGACAGATCATCGAACCCCGGCAATCCGAAATCCGAAATCTAAAGTCCAAATGGGTGTTGCCCTGTTTCGAGATGCGCCCGATGCGCGGCGCGTGTCCGCCCGTCTGCTTGATCCGCTGCGTGGTCCCGAAGTAGCAGGCGCGCCTTTCGCTTGGTCGGAAAGCGCGTGACGTCGCCGGCGGCGGCGAGAACGGTCGCGCCGACCGCCCAGCTCTCAAGAAACACATTTTCAAGTGACTGAAAAAAAAGGATTTATACAGTTCGTGTTTCTTCGGCGCGCCGTGCGGCGTCAAACCGATTGGACGGCTAATGCGCAATCTGGGTTAAAACAGGAAGACTCCGCATTTGGGTATTTGCCTCCCCGTATAAGCCAAGGCCTTTGAGTATTATGGCGTCTTCACGGGAAATCGCACCGATGGGTGCGGATGAGGTTCCCGCAAAGACGCCGATCGGAATCATCCGACCATTTCAAACAAACGCTTAGACAATCTCAGTGTCCTTCGCGCCGTGCCATTCATTTTCGAAATAGACGACGTCGTCACGGCTGCGGGGGGTTAGTCCGACAAGGATCTTGCCGTCCTTCAAGCCCGCTTCATATGCGATCGCGCGGTCTTCGGGAATTCCCCAGCCGACGAGAGCGCCGACTAGTCCGCCGGCGAGTCCGCCGGCGCCCGCTCCGGCCAACGCCGCAACTATCGGCCCGGCGACAACCAGTCCGAAGCCGGGAAGCAGAACCGTGGTCCCGATCGCCGCGATGGCGCCGACGATCGCCCCCATCGTGCCGCCGATCGCCGAACCCGCGCCGACCCCTTCGAGCGCCTTGCTTCCGAATTCACTTGGATCGGCGTCTGAAAAATACTTCTTGCGGGTAAAATCCGACATCATCAGATTCACCTCATCGTTCGTATAACCGCGGCTGATCGCCGTATGATATGCCCGTTCTGCCGTTTCCTTGTCGTTGAACAATCCGGTCAGGACATCGAGCTTTTCCGTCTGTGTTGCACCTGTATTGCTGTTACCCATCATTACTCCTTGTATCTTTATTCAATGGAATCGGATGAACCGTCCGGAGTGCTCCAGTTTGCCGCATCCGATTGCATCGGGTGACTTTGCGTCCGCGGACATTCATCCTGATTCCGGACCTTTGTTTCCCCGATAGCCATTGGTACGGGCGGCAAACTGAAGACTCCAGACGCTAACGATTCCTAGCGAGATTCGCCGGTGCCGTCGCCGTAATCGTGAATTCCGAACCACTCGGAAGATCAAGATTGTCACGTCCCTGTAAAATTACCGTTCCGGCACCAGCTCCGGCGCCGACCCCGGCACCGATCACGGCACCTTTACCGCCGCCGGCGATTGCGCCGATGATGGCTCCGACAAGCGCGCCGATTCCGGCACGCGTCACCGTTCTGGTCGTTTGACTGCCGTCGCGGACGACGCCTTCATTGTTGACCTGCACGGAGTCTCCGTCAGGCTGCCGGACCTCTTCGATAATGCCGGCAAAGTTGTAGGTCACGCCGTTTCGCAGTCGGATCGTTTCAAAATCCAGCGTCAGCGATGCGCGCCCCGAAACCATTCCCGATCTTTCGCCGATCACATGACCTGCGATCGTCGCGCCGTAGTACTGTGACGGCGAAGTGACCGTCATCGTGAATCGGTCGGCGTCTTTGACTGTTTTGGTCGACATCGGAATGTCGAGGGTCGCGGTCATTCGCGTGTTGTTCTGGACGATGAAACCGTTGACGTCGGTGTCGGCGGGATACTGTTCGTATCTCGAATCCCAACGCGCATTGTTGTCGGTTTTGTCGTAAACACTTGCGATAGCGACCATTTCATTGCGGTTTTCTAGGTAGACGCGGCGGCTGACACGGAGCTGTCCGTTGTTCAGCGGAGTAAAGCTCACGTAGTAGTCATTCACCCGGTCGCCCTCGTAACTGATCGCCAGTTCATTGTTCGTCGCCGTCGCACGGACGTTGACCGTTCGGCCGTTATCCGATGTTTCCGTTTGCGCGATACCGTCGGCCCTGAATGAAACCTGAGCCTTGATCGACGATGCCAAAGTTACCTGTTGACCGTTTTTCTCGATCATCAGCGTTTCGGGTGACGACAAACGGCGTTCGAGATTGTTTTGGACCCGTTCACGTTGATTGTCGTTATAGTTAATGTTCGCGATCGCCCGTTCGATCGTGTTCGCGACGTTGTCGCTCTGACTCGTATTGAGCCGGTACGTGCCGGTCAGCATCGAATCGAATGAACCGACCTGGTTGCGCGTGTTGTTCCAATTCCAACTCACGCGATAGTAATTCGCGAGCGTGTTCAGATCGCCTCGGATCAGCTTCCACTGATTTTGTGCCGTGCGCGTGATCTGATTGTTGCTCATAAAGCGGTCGATATTGGCTCCGCGGTTCAGGACTTCCTGAACATCGACGGTTGTCGAGCGATTCTCCGAAAAATTCCTTTTCAACGAGTCGGTCGCGTTCTCGAAATCGTTGATGTATGTGTCGATCCGGTCCTCCCGACGCGTGCCGTCGATGTTGCTGTTGTCCGTGGCGTTGACCATCGTTCGACGGAAAGTGTCCGTTCGGGTTTCGATCCGATTCAAAAGCGTTTGAACCTGGCGGTCTCTGACCCGGTACGGTCGCGTCTGTGCGAATGTGATCGTGTTCAGCGATACGACCAGCGCGATCAGCACCAGGAAGTAAATTCGCTTAAATAATTTGTTCATAATCTTGTTCCCCTTTCATCGGTAAGCGAGAAATCGTATTTCGATCCTTTTTTACCCGTAAATACAGACTAGTTCATTGATTCGGATCGGTCTGTGCGGTTGCGCACCCAGAATGGTCAGGAGGGACTCGGGCCAATTTGCGATTTTGCGAAAAGACCGGACGAGCGTTCGTCCTTCGGTACCGTCGGAGTCGATTCAAGCCAAATTACGCATTCAACCCAAAGTGCGCAATAGGGAAATTTTGCCCGCTAATTTCCGCGAATCCGCGCGAATGGAAATCTGATCCAAAGCGCTAGGAAAATTTTGCCCGCGAATTTCCGCGAATACGCGCCAAAGGAAATCTGGTCCAAAGCGCTGCGAAAGAAGCGGGTTTTTGAAATGGGCCAAAGTGCTGAAAAGCGGTTTACCGGTGCGGGTTCGGATAGAATCTTATTCGCGCGGATTCGCGGAAATTGGCGGGCAAAAACTCTCTCAAGAAACACATTTTCAAGTGACTGAAACAAAGGGATTTATACAGTTCGTGTTTCTTCGGCGCGCCGTTCCACGGACACTGGGTGAAACATCGCCGCCGGCCGCGTCAGCGGCATGGTGAATTTAGCCGTGGGTTTGAACCCACGGTAAGCTTCGAAAAAGGGCCCGCGTCGCGTC
>JBGSWK010000011.1:0-35459 GCA_041752475.1 Pyrinomonadaceae bacterium
GAGATAGTATCGAAAGTTGTGGAAATGCGATAAACAAAAAAAGTAGCGTATCCTTGTTTTGATCAAAAAACACACAGGCTCTTGAGGCCTAAGGAGGATACGCTACGGATGAAAGGATACAACGGAAAGTCGTTTTTTGAAAATTTCGAGACGGAAGACGGTGAAAAACAGTTTTCATTGGAAGCGTTTGCGCGGAACGCGGCGCAGACGATGCTTCAGGAGGCACTTGAGGCCGAGGTTACGGAGTCTCTTCGGCGGCTGCGGGGAGAAAGGACGGGTGATCCGGACGGTTTCACCGGATACCGGAACGGGTATCACAAGAAGCGGAAGGTGACGACGGCGATCGGGGCGCTTGAGGTGCGGCAGCCGCGTGTGAGCGACGTGCCGGAGGGCGTCGGACCCCATCGGTCACGATTGATCCTGCCGTACAAGCGGCGGACGGACGAGCTTGACGCGGCGTTTTCGAGGCTCTTCGTCGAAGGCTTGTCGACGCGCGATTTCGAGCCGGCTCTCAGAGCGCTGATCGGGGAGGATGCGCCGCTTTCTCCGAGTTCGATCTCGCGGCTGAACAAGCGGTTCAAGGACGATTACGATGGTTGGAAGACGCGGCGGCTGGACGATCTTGAGATCGTCTACGTCTGGGTTGACGGCGTTTATCTGAAGGCGGGGATCGCGGACGAGAAGCTGTGCGCGCTGGTTCTGATCGGGGCCGACCGGAGCGGGACCAAGCATTTGCTGGGGCTGCGTGAAGGTTACCGCGAATCGAAGGAGAGTTGGCTTGAACTGCTGCGCGATCTCAAAAAGCGCGGGATGAACGCGCCGGCGGTGGCGGTCGCCGACGGCGGACTCGGGTTCTGGGCGGCGCTCCCCGAGGTCTGGCCGCACACACAGGAGCAGTTGTGCTGGTTGCACAAGACGCGGAACATACTCGACAAACTGCCGAAGAAGGAACACAAGGAAGCGGCCGAGCGGCTGCGGGCGATCTATCTGGCGGAAGAGCGCGAGACGGCCGAAAGCCTGGCACGCAGGCTTCTCGCCGACTGGCGGCGGTCCGGATATCTGCAGGCCGCCGAATGTCTTGAGAAAGCGCTCGGGAAACTCCTGACCTTTCACGCGTTTCCGAACGAACACGCGCGGCACCTGCGGACGACGAACCCGATCGAGTCGCCGTTCGCCGCGATCAAACTGAGGACAAACGCCGCGCGCCGGTTCCGGACCAATCGCTCGGCGCTGCACCTCTTGTTCAAACTGCTCGAACGGGCAGAGAAAGGATGGCAACGGCTCAGCCATCCCGAAAAGATGAAGGACGTCAGGATACCCGGCAAACCGCCGCAAACGGCCTGACCCAGCCAACCGGTTTTGAAAACGGGATGATACAGGGATGCGATATCATTTCCACAACTTTTGACACGGGCTCATGAACGGGATAGCGAAACAAGTCTCGATTATGCTCAGGCAAGAATGTATTCTCCTAATCTTGGTCGATTTAGCGCGTGCGATCCAATTTATGTTACCAAGTCACATCCGGCAAATCCTCAACGGTGGAATGTTTACGTTTATGTTTTTAACAATCCTCTTAACAAAATTGACCCAGATGGGAGGAAACCACAAATTATTGACGTATATATCGCGTTTGATAATTACTCAGCCGATCAAATAAAGAAGATCAAAGAAGACCTTCGAAAGTTGGTTGATGGAAAAAAGTTCACTGTAAATGTATATGATTGGGCACAAAGTACTCCCGATAATGTGGCTGAGTCCCTTCGTTCAAAGGGCCGCACCGTGATATTTGCAGGGCATATCAATGGCGGAGATGGAGGAGAAACCGGCGAACTTCGTTCAGACGGAAATCCAAAAACTGCGGCACACTCACTTGTTTTGAATGGCGGTATTCTAAGATCAGATGGAATCTATAGGTACGATTCCCAAGGAAATCTGAACCGGGTTAATTCGGAACGGATAAGAGCTGAGAGTATTTTCGCATTTAGTTGTGGATTAACACCAGAAGCTGCATCTCAATTTGCAAGTAGAATGCAAAAGGGGGGAACGTTCGTATACAGTGATGGTGGGGATGACACCGGTACTGAAATCGGGGTAACGGTTAGTTATGCTGGATGGGCAGTGGGGTTGATCGGAAAAGGAGTAAGGCCGACACAAGCTGCGGAAGTCATTCAAAATGTAAGTGATTCATTTGAGGCACAAGGAGTAGCCTTCCAAAAAGGAGACAATATTATACCGTGTCAAAGCAATGGCACATGCGCTGAGAAACGTCATAAACTAACCCCGAAATAGACAAAGTGTAGCTTGTTAGAGCATCTTATTGGTTAAATATGCCTAAAGAAAATGTTTATGAGAATCTTTTTCAAAACAGTTAAGTTTTTTTGCTTCTTAACTATGATTGCGCTCAACATTTCCTGTCAGAGCCAACGCGACCATAATCAAACTAAAAATCAAGAGATAGCTCCTTCAAAAACTAAAACCCAAAACGGCGAAATAAATGTCAAGGTTGGAAATGATGGTCAACGCGTTCTGATGAATGTTCATGGCTGGAAATTGCCATCATTATTGTCCTTTTCTCAAAACTCTAAGGGGTTATTAGGCAATAACCCGCGATCGGAGATTGAATTTGTTGAATATCTTCCTACCGAAGATGTGGTCCAAATTGCCGATGGAAATACTTTTGAAAATGTAGACCGAGACCCGGACATTGAAGAAAAATCTTGGCTGGTTCGTCAACTGAAAGTATTTTCCGTAAAGGGAAAGCCATTTTGTTATGTTTTGAGAGGAAATTTGATAAAAACAGACTCAGAAGGAAAGATTGAGGCACGCTTAGCGATGAGTGCTGTGTTAGTTTACTCAGATCAAGACGGGGATGGGATTTTTGAGTCATTTAGGTATAGTTCCTCTGAATCGCCGTCAATTCCAGGTTGGGTTCGAGAGTTTCGGTAAAAGCTCCGGCGTTTGGGATTCGAGGTGCCAATATACTGGTTTTATACTTTGCTCTCCTTGGATACAACAGCCTTTCGCGACTGACGAGTGCGACTAATCCCGAATCGGGGACGATAAATTACGGCTATGACGGAAACGGCAATCTGACCAGCAAAACAGACGCTCGCGGCGTGAAGACCGACCACATCTACGACGCTCGCAATCGCGTGACGAATCGAAATTACTCGCTTGTAGGCTCGACGCCGAACTATCAGGCTTCGCCGGATGTAATTTACACATACGACAATCTGCCGAACGCAAGGGCACGCTCACCAAAGTCACGACTGGAACCGGAGCCACGCCGCTTTCGGTTACTGAATATCAGGAATTCGATCTGCTTGGCCGAGAAAAGCAATCTCAGCAACGGGTCGAAGGAACAACTTTCGGCGTTCCAATGACTTACACATACAATTTGTCGGGTGCTCTGATCGAGCAAAAATATCCGAGTTGTCAGAATGCGTGAAAAAATGACCCTCTGGAACCTGCAGGCACTCGGCCAGAAGGATTTTTCGGACATCATCGGTCTCTGGCAGGAAGCGCTCGACGAGTTCAAGGCGGCGGCCGTCACCTCGTTCACGTTCTGGAACGACATCGCGGAACTCGAACCCGGGATCGAAGCGGACGACGAAACGCTGAGCTACGCGCTCGAACTCGAAAAGTCTTTGAAAGCGGTTGCCGGGACCTCTTCCGCCGCCCGACGATGCGGCGCGCGAGGGTCTCAAGGCCGCCGGCGAGCGGATCATCGGACTCGCCAGATCGATCGGTTTCGTGCCGGAGGATTCCGCGGCCGCGGCGCACCGCCGAATCAGTCCTCAAACTGCTTCCGCAGACTCTCGGTGTACGGTGCACGGGCGACGCCTTTTTCGGTGATGATCGCGGTCACGAGATCGTTCGGAGTGACGTCGAACGCGTAATTGCTGACGGAAATGCCTTCCGGCGCGAGTCGAATATCCTTGATGTGAGTCACTTCGCGGGTATCGCGCTCTTCGATCGGGATCTCCTCGCCGGTCGGACAATTCATATCGACCGTCGAAAGCGGAGCCGCAACGTAAAACGGAATTCCGTGCCGGCGCGCAAGCACCGCGACCATATACGTTCCGATCTTGTTCGCGACATCGCCGTTGGCGGCGATCCTGTCCGAACCGACGACGACCGCCTGAACTTTGCCCTTCTTCATCATATGGCCGCTCATATTGTCCGTGATAAGCGTGACCGGGATGTCGTCCTGATCGAGTTCCCAAGCGGTCAGACGCGCGCCCTGAAGGTACGGACGGGTTTCGTCGGCGATGACCGATACCGACTTTCCTTGATTGACCGCGCCGCGGATGACGCCGAGCGCCGTGCCCCAGACACCGCCGGTTGCAAGTGCCCCGGCATTGCAATGCGTCAGAACGGTCGAATCATTCTCGATCAGTTCCCCGCCGAATTGCGCGATCAGGCGCTGCGCTTCGATGTCCTCTTCGTGGATCGCCTTTGAGTCTTCGAGCAGGATCTGCTTGATCTCTCCGACCGACTTCCCTTCTGATCTCGCATTCTGGAACGTGCGCTTCATCCGCTCGATCGCCCAAAAAAGATTGACCGCCGTCGGGCGGGTTTTGCCGAGGACGTCGCAGATATATTCGAGTTCATCCTCGAGATCGGCGACGTCCATCCCGACGAACTGCTTCGCGCCGAGCGCAATTCCGTAGGCCGCCGAAACGCCGATCGCCGGAGCGCCGCGCACGACCATATCGCGGATGCCGTCGGCAACGTCGTTGTAGGTTTTCAGAACCAGCCATTTTTCCTCTGTCGGAAGCAGTCGCTGATCGAGCATCAGGACCCCTTCGTCACTCCATTTTACGGGTATGATCATTTTTGTTGTCTCTTTTCAGACGGCAAGAGCCGACGGATTGTTTGGAATCGCGAAACTAAAATCTTACGGAAATTTATGGGCACAAACAAGAAAGCCGGAACTTTTTTCCAAGCTCCCGGCGTTATCTTTTGGGAATAAGGGAAATCGTGCTTATGAAACTCGAAAAAACCCTCGACCGCTGGCACGCGCTTGCGACGTCGAACCGATACCTTCAAATGTTTACGGTTTTCACCAGAATTCTGCTCTTCGTCGGATTCGCACCGCCGAGCATTCCGAAAATTCTCGGCAAGCCGTTTACGACGCTACCCGATTCGCACCCGGTCGGCCATTATTTCAACGCGCTTCTCCAGACGGGTTTTTATTACCAGTTCATCGGCCTTGCGCAGATCACGGCCGCGATCCTGCTGCTTTTTCCGCGGACGGCGCATCTCGGCGCGCTGATGTTCCTTCCGATCATCGCGAACATCGCCGTGCTGACGGTCTCCGTCGGCTTCCAGGGGACGTGGGTGATCACCATCGCGATGACCATCGCCGCAATGTATCTGGTCGCGTGGGATTATGACCGGCTGAAGCCGATTCTGTTCGGCAAACGAATCGAAAAAACTACACCTTTCAGGTTCAAGAACGCTGCTGTCCCCGTGTTCTTCGCGCTTTGCGGGATTCCGATGGGCGTCGTTTGGTGGCTGCTCGGGCTCGGCAATTTCGCCGATTATTTCCGGATCACGCTCATCCTGATCGTTCTCGGCGGTCTGTTCGGACTCGTCGCCGCGGCGCATTACCGCTTTATGAAAACCGGCGCGCTTGTCGAATCGGAATGAAGACGTAGAATTAAACAATGTTCGCGAGTTTCATCGATGGCAAAGTGACGGTAACGGTCGGAGACATCACTGAGGTCGCGACGGCGGCGATCGTCAACGCGGCGAACACGACGCTCCTCGGCGGCGGCGGCGTTGACGGCGCGATCCACGCCAAGGGCGGACCGGAGATCCTGGCGGAATGCCGCGAGATCAGAAGGACGCGATTCCCGAAAGGGTTGCCGACGGGGCAGGCCGTGATGACGACGGCGGGGCGGCTCCCGGCGCGGTATGTGATCCATACTGTCGGTCCGATCTACGGCGTCGACGGCGAGAACCAGGCTTCACAACTCGGCGACTGTTATCGAAATTCGCTTGAGCTCGCGGCGGCGAACCAGATCGAATCGATTGCTTTCCCGTCGATCTCGACCGGAGCGTATGCGTATCCGGCGGACGACGCGGCGCGAGTTTCGTCGTCAGCCATCAGCAAGTTTCTTGAATCGGCGACCGCCGAGATTCGGATTCGTTTGGTTTTCTTCGCGACAAGCGACGCGGACAGATTTCTAAGCCACCATCGATTTTAGTTCCTCCCGCGATGGCCGCGAACGTAAGATTTGAATCTTCACGTTCGTTGGTTTATAGTTTTTCGTACTTTCCTTTCGAATCACAGATAATTCGTAATTTTGTATGAAGGAGACGTCGTCCGCTATTTTGGAATTTATGCAGCCAGCAGTTAGTTTGAAGCCCGAACAAAGTTTCCGGGCGGATTTTGAGTTCAATCGCGAGTTTCCGGAGAATCTTCAGCCGCTTGAGACCGTGAGCCGTAATTTTTATTGGTCGTGGACCCGTGAAGGCGTCGAGCTTTTCCGCGAGCTCGAGCCCTCGCTCTGGGAAAAGTGCGAACAGAATCCGAGACTCTTTCTGAAACGCATCCGGCAGTTGCGCCTCTGGCAGAAGTCGCTCGACACGGAGTATGTTGCGCGGCTCGAACGATTTGCCGCAAGAATGCGCGATTATCTTTCGCAGCCGCCGAAAGCCGAAGGCCGAATTTCGCCCGAAAACCCGGTCGCTTATTTTTGCGCGGAGTACGGCGTTCATAATTCCCTGCCGAATTATTCGGGCGGACTCGGAATTCTTGCCGGTGATCACCTGAAGTCGGCGAGCGATTTGAACGTTCCGCTGGTCGCTATCGGACTGCTTTACCGTTACGGATACTTCCGCCAGAAGATCGCTCACGACGGCTGGCAGGAAGAACGCTATCTCGATGTTTTCGATTCTGAACTCGCGTTGACCCCGGTTCTCGATGACTCGGGCGAACGCCTCACGGTAACGGTCAAAATTCGCGGCCGCGAGGTGCTTGCGCAGGCTTGGCTCGCCAGAATCGGGCGCATCAAACTCTACCTTCTCGACACGAATATCGCGAGCAACTCCGAGATCGACCGTTACATTACCGGACACCTGTACGGCGGAGACGCCGAAACGCGAATCATTCAGGAAAAGGTCCTCGGCCTCGGCGGCGTGCGCCTTCTACGCAAACTGGGCATTGAACCGTCCGTATATCATCTCAACGAAGGTCATTCCGCGTTTTTGACGCTTGAACTCGCGCGGGAATTCCTTGTGGAAGACGAGTCGCGAACTTTTGCGGACGCGATGGCCGCAGTTCGCGAACAATGTGTTTTCACGACGCACACACCGGTCGAAGCCGGCAACGACGTCTTCTCACCCGAAAAGCTCCGCGGGTGTTTCTGCGATGGGTATCCGGCCTCGCTCCGCCTGACCGAGGAAGAGTTTCTGTCGCTTGGCCGCACCGATCCCGAAAACAAGACCGAGTGGTTCGGAATGACGCCTTTGGCGCTCAGAATGACGCGCTCGGCCAATGGCGTCAGCGAAAAGCACGGCGAGGTGTCGCGCAATCTTTGGCTGAAGATGTTTCCCGAAGGAACGAACCCGGCCGATGTACCGATACGGCATATCACAAACGGCGTCCACGCGCCGACGTGGATCGCGCCGTCGCTCAAGGCGCTCTACGAACGCCATATCGGCACGGATTGGCAGTCGCTCTTGACGGATCTTACCGCGTGGCGAAACGCCATCGAACGCATACCTGACCCCGAACTCTGGCAAACGCATAAGCAGCTCAAACAGCTTCTTATCTCGTTCATCCGCCAACGAACGTTCGCCAAGGAAACAGGACTTCTCGAGACGATCAACGAACACGAGGACACGAACAGGCTTCTCGATCCGAACGTTTTGACGATCGGTTTCGCGCGCCGTGTTGCGGCCTACAAACGCTGGAATTTGGTGATGACGGATATCGAACGCCTCCTGCGGCTGGTGGACGATCCGCGGCGGCCCGTCCAGTTTGTCTTCGCCGGAAAAGCGCATCCGCAGGACCTGACCGGAAAACAGCTGCTCCAAAATTTGATGAGCATCAACCACGATTCGAACTGGCAGAACCGCGCGGTTTTTATCGAAGACTACGATCAGGAAGTCGCGCGTTATCTCGTCCAGGGTGTCGATGTCTGGATGAACGTTCCGCGCCGTCCGCTTGAAGCGAGCGGCACCAGCGGGCAAAAGTCCGCGATGAACGGCGGTTTGAATTTTTCGATCCTCGACGGCTGGTGGATCGAGGGCTACAACGGCGTAAACGGTTTTTCTATCGGCGAATTGAATGTCGGGGATGATCAGGAATTGATCGACGCGGAAGACGCCGAGTCCCTTTATCATATCCTGGAGCATCAGATCGTGCCGGAATACTACGCGCACGACGAAAACGGCGTTCCGACCGAGTGGGTCCGCCGGATGAAAGACGCCCTCGCAACATTGACGACGCAGTTCTCAAGCGACCGGATGGTGCGTGATTACGTCGAGAAGATATATTGTTAATTCCAACACAATTAGCGGATAATGGTTACGGACCTTGCTCGTAACCATTATTTTTTGCCTATGAATCCAAACGAATTTCAAGTCGGAATGATCAAGCCCGTCGAGTGCATCAAGGAAGCGTTTGAGTTGATCAAACAGGACTACTGGATTCTGTTTGCGATCACGCTGGTCGGCGCGCTCATCGCCGGAGCGTCGATGTATATCCTGCTCGGAGCGATGATGTGCGGGATGTTTTACTGCTACCTTGAGCGGATCGACGGCAAGCCGGTGACGTTTGACGGTCTGTGGAAGGGATTCGAGTGGTGGCTTCCGGGGTTGATCGTCGGGTTGATCATGATCGTTCCGATCTTCGTCGTTTACGCGATTCTTTATTTTCCTCTTATCGCTGTGTTTGTGATGGGTTCGAGGCTCAGCGACGGCGAACTGATGGGGTTGCTTGCCGGCGCGTTTGGCATCGATCTTGTCCTGATCGTCGCAATGGTCTGCTTCCATACGCTCCTGATGTTCAGCTTTCCGCTGATCGTCGACCGAAAACTCGGAGCGTTTGCGGCGATGTCGCTCAGCGCCCGGGCGGTTTGGAGAAATCTCGGCGGCGTCGCCGGACTCTACGGCGTCGGTTTCGTCCTTAGCCTCGCCGGAATGCTGGCGCTGTGCGTCGGGATCTATTTTGTCATTCCGATCATCATCGCCGGCAATATGGTCGCCTACCGCAAGGTATTTCCGGCGATGGGAGCGAACAACTTCCCGCCGAATCCGACGACCTTTCAGGGTGCCGGATCGTACAGATAACTGAATATATGAACGCCAGGATCAACGAGATCGACTCAAGCGAGAAACTCGGCGAATTGTTTGAAAGATCGAATGATTCGCCGGTACTTCTCTTCAAACACAGCACGACCTGCGGGATAAGTTCCCACGTCCTGAGCGATGTTAGCGAGATCGACGCCGAGGTGAACGTGATCGTCGTCCAGCACGCACGCGACGTCTCGCGTGAGGTCGAAGCGCGGCTCGGCGTGCGCCACGAGTCGCCGCAAGCGATCGTCGTCTCGCGCGGCCGAGCGGTTTACAGCGCGTCGCATTACGACGTTTCGGGCGACGAGATCGCCGAGATATTGGCAGCCGGAAAAAAATGAAAGAACCAACACAGATAGTGGAAGAAAGCGACCGCGAGATATCGGTCACGTGGAACGACGGCGTCGTCACGCGGCATTTTGCTCCGGCTCTGCGGCGGGCGTGTCCGTGCGCCTCTTGCGTCAACGAGTGGACGGGCGAAAAGATGCTCAAAGATTCGTCGGTCCCGGATACGCTGACGATAACCTCGACGTCCATCGTCGGCCGCTACGCGCTCAACTTCCATTTTTCCGACGGTCACGACACGGGAATCTTCAGTTTCCAGTATTTGCGCAAAATCTCGGAAAACGACTGACGATTGAGTGTATGATGATAAGGACCTATGCTGAACGAAAAAGACATTTTTGACGAAAGGCAGGAAACGAAAACCGCCAACTACAGTTGCCCGCATTGCCGGGAACGCCACGATTACGACGTGCGCTGGATGAAGCGGACGAAAAAGCGTCAGCTTCCCAGGCATCTGAACCGGGACGATCAGGCCCGTTTTCAGAAGTCGCGCGACTATATGGTCCGCGTCGACGATATGCTGATGTGCAAGAACATGCGCTGCCGCCGCCGGTTCGACATTCCGTCATCGCAAACCGTGGTTTTTGTCTAGTCGTCCGCCGCAACTTTTGTCCCCGACTACGCGATCGAGAAACTGCGGAGAGCGTTTCTCAATCGCAGTCCAAACAATCGCCGCCGACTCGATTTTGGGTTTCTGAGTGGCGATTTCGGATCGCTGAGCACATTTCGATTCGTTTCAGGCAACGCCGCTGCCAGTGGGGAAGAAATCCAAAATCCACGAGATCCGAATCGCGTAGCGATGCCCTGAGTTTAGCCGTGGGTTTCAACCCACGGACACACGATCGTCGGGATTTCGTCGCGTCAGCGACGGCTGATTCAATCGTCGCTGACGCGACGCGCTTTTACGACCCGTTCCGTGGGTTGAAAAACCCACGGCTAAATTCACCGAGCCGCTGACGCGACAACCGTCCTGAAAATCGCTCAATTCGTCGGGCCGGAGCCTTTTCCGATCCATCGGCTCAAACAACAAAACGGCCGAAGCTATTTTCGCTTTCGGCCGTCATACAAAACCCGTTTTCTGTCGCGCGCACGAGATGCGTGAGACGATTGGAAGTTTCAACGATAAATTCAATTCCGATCGAGTGAGCCATCTCTTTTCCCTCTAGCGAGCCTTCGACAACATGCGCGACCGCACGGGAACGCGCCCCCACTCAAGTTTTGAATAGCTCATTGAGTTGTAAAAATGGCCGAAAACCAACCACCTCGCAAATGCAAGCGTTTCTTGGCCGCTCAGTTCTGACTTAAGCGTCGGGAAGGCGGATTTACTTCTGCCGAGCGACGTTCTTTATGCTATTCTTTAACTAGAAATCCAATCCGAAATGCCGCGCGGCACGCGGCGATTTCCGCCTCAAACTTGGTTCGGCATTTTGGACAAGTAAAGCGAGGTATCACTATGATTTCGGGCAAGAACCTAGAGTTTTACGATCACCAAGAACCTCAGGGCGAAGAAATGAAGGAGTTTATGGACGACGAGATCGCGCACGTGCCGCAGGCGCCGCACGGCTTGACGGAGCGTCTGATGAATCATCATTCATCGAGCCCGGCCGATTCGGGTGGCGATATCGATGCCTCGTGGGAAGAGGTCAATTCAAGCGGATCGGAAACCGTGTTCGGGCATAATCCGACACCTGATCAGTCCGACGTCGAAGAAAACGCGCACGCCGTCGGAATTGATTTCGCCGACAACGAACCGCTCGACTTTGTCGAGAAGATCGAAAAGCGCGACCGCAACCGTTTCGAACTCGACGAAAGCTCGAAAGGCGGCCGCGACACGATCTAGCTTCAGAGAATAAACCAAGAAGAAACCGCACGAGATGGTTCAGTCCATTCGTGCGGTTTTTGTTCGCTGAATCGGGATTACGCAACGGGGAGTCTGCCGGCGAATTCTCGCGAATCCGCATTGGCGCGGGGTCGCGAAGATTCGCGGGCAAACTGCGCCA
Source organism: Pyrinomonadaceae bacterium (assembly GCA_041752475.1). Lineage (GTDB taxonomy): Bacteria > Acidobacteriota > Blastocatellia > Pyrinomonadales > Pyrinomonadaceae > JAFDVJ01. The sequence goes on from JBGSWK010000011.1 coordinate 11,658, forward strand.
ATGCGTAATCCGGGCAAAACCAAAAAAAGCTAGTCGGTATAGATCTTCACGACGGGCTTGCCGTCCGCGCCGATGTACGCGCGGTACATTCCTTCGGAGTTGAACGAAACGGCCATATTTCCGAATTTGTCGAGGACGATCACGCCACCGTCGCCGCCGAGCGTCTGGACCTTCTTCATTACGATGTCCGCCGCCTGCTGCACGGGAAGCGCACGGTATTCCATCAACGCCGAGATGTCGCGGGCGACTCCGACGCGGATGAAGTATTCGCCCCAGCCGGTTGCGGAAACGCCGCAGGTCGCATTGTTGGCATAGGTCCCGGCCCCGATGATCGGGGCGTCGCCGATGCGGCCGTACTTCTTGTAGGTCATCCCGCCGGTCGATGTCCCGGCGGCGATATTACCGTCTTTGTCGAGCGCGACCGCGCCGACCGTTCCAAACTTGTTCTCGGGAAGCTTCTGCGCGTCGGTCATCGAGGCGTACAGCTCGTCCTTCGTGCGCGGCTCCGAATTTCGGCTGACCGGCTTTTCAGCTTTTTCTTTCTTGAGCTTTTCCTGCTCTTCCTTGATGATCAGCTGAAGCGAATCCCAACGCGGCTGCGTCCAGAAGTACTTCGGATCGACCGTCTCGATTCCCTTTTCTTTCGCAAACTTCTCGGCGCCGTCGCCGGCCATCATCACATGTTCCGACCTTTCCATCACCGCCCGCGCGAGCGTGATCGGATTCTTGATGGTATGAAGCCCCGCCACGGCGCCGGCATTGAGCGTTTTGCCGTCCATTATCGAGGCGTCGAGTTCGTTCCGGCCGTCGGCGGTAAAGACCGCGCCTTTGCCGGCATTAAAGAGCGGCGAATCCTCGAGGATCCGGATGGCAGTCTCGACCGCGTCCAGCGCGGTCTTGCCGGCCTGCAGCGCCTTATAGCCCGCGAGAACCGCTTCTTCAAGTTTCTTGGTGTATTCGGCTTCCTTTTCGGGCGTCAGCGACCCCTTTTTGATGACCCCGGCACCGCCGTGGATGATGAACCCGAGACGCGGATTCTGCGGCGACTGAAGCTGTTTGATCTCCGCATAATTGCCCTTCTGCGCGAAAACCGGCAGAAGCGAAACCGACAAAACCAGGACCATCATTATCGACAAGTATTTTTTCATCAAAAGAATCTCCAAATTCTAAAATTACCTTGGAGACTAGCACAAAGGATACCTTGTCCGCGACAGTCTGAATGCACGACGCGTGAGATCAGGGAACGAAGATATTCAGCAGGTTGACGCTTGCGAAACCGCCGTCACCGGCGTTCCCGGGAATCGCGGTGCGTTTGTTTTCGGAAACCATGCTCGCAACCGAGTCTAGTCCAAGCACCTCGCGGTAGATAAAAAGGTGGAAATCCTGTGTGATCCAGTTCCAATCGTGTTCCTCGTATTGTTTTTTGATCAGGGACTTGGGGAATGCGATCCGCAAGTACTCGGATATCGGATTCAAATACAGCGAGTCGAGATTGAACTCTTTGAGCCTCTTCTTGGTGAGCAGGAAATGCTTCTGGGCGTGCATAAAATACTCGAAATCGGACTCTTGATATATCTTCAGCTCGAGATCGAAGAGGTACGAGATCGTGTGGCGAAATTGCCCCGAAGTCACCGGCATGAATTTGTCCGGGAGTATCGTCCCGAGCCAACCGCTGAGTCCGTTGAGCGAAACGCTCGCGCGGCGCAGATCGCTCTCCGTCCAATTGAGGAAGCGGAGATCGCGAAAAAGCTCGGCATCCTGCGGCACGACGGGTTCACTGAACGACTCGTTTCCGGTGCCCGGCAGAAATTGAATTCCGGCGATCCGTGTCTTGGTCTTCCGCGAGTAGTAATCCTTTTCCTGAAGACGGTTGCAGATCTCGTAGATCATCTTCGGGCTTTGTGTCGAAAGATGGATCCGCCGATTAATAAGGTTGGCGAAATAAAACTTCGAGATCTCGTCCCGAGTCCAGAGTGTGCGGTCACAATATTCTTTGTAAACACCAAGACAGTTTACGAACTTGCCTAGATTGAGTATCGACATCAGGGGATAACTCCTTTTGAGACAACGATTTCCTTCGATCCACACTGCAGAAGGACCTTGTCATCAATTGTTTGATAGGGGTGAAGACGACCAATCCCCGACGGTTTCCACAACAGATTCAACGGGTCGCAAGCCAAACGCGCGGAATCGTCAGCAGCTTTTGGAAAGTGGACGTATGCGCGCGACGCGAGAATACGTCACAGTCTTGCCGTTGAATCTCGTCAAGGATTCGCGAATAGATCGTCGACGCGAGTCCGACGGTCAAACGTGTGTCGCGATCGAGCATCGGAATTCCGATGTCGCCTTTGCGGTAATAATCCCGGGCGCGGGCGATCTGGAACTTCATCATTTCGACGAAATTCGCATCGACGCGATTTTCGAAGAACTGCTGCTCCGAGACTCCGAATCGGCGAAGGTCCTCCTGCGGTATGTACACGCGGTTCCGCGCGGCGTCTTCTTTTATGTCACGCAGGATGTTTGTCAGTTGCATCGCGATGCCGAGCGCCTCGGCGTTTTCGAGCGCGGCCGGGTCGCTGTAACCGAGGATCTCGGATGACATCAGTCCGACAGTCGATGCGACGCGATAGCAGTAAATGTAGAGTTCGTCGAAAGTCTCGTAGCGGTTGATCTCGGTGTCCTGAACGACGCCTTTGATCAGATCTAGCGGCAGATCGATCGGGAATTGATATTTCGCGAGCAGATCCCGCCAGGCGATGAAGACAAGGTCCTGTTCGGTCGGCTGGTCGTCAATCTCCACTGCGCCGTTGAAAACGCTGCGAAGTCGCTCTTCCCAAACCCCGACCACCTCGCGCGGCGTGTGTTCGGCGTTCTCTTCCGCCTCATCGACCGCGTCGTCGACGTGCCGGCAAAAGGCGTAGATCGGATAGACCGCGCGGCGTTTCTCCGGCGGCAGGAATTTGGCCGCAAAATAAAAACTGCGCGCGTGATTTTTGGTCACGCTCTCGCAGTACGCGTAGGCATCGGCCAGGATTGTCGCGTCTGATCTGGAAGTCATCGTCAATCAATTACTCGCCGCGCACGTTGCTTTCTTTCGCCAGCACCGTCGAATCGACGACATCCTGAGCTCGTCCACGCTTCGAAGAAACAGCCATTTTTTCGCCAAGACGGTAATGTCGTTGGCTAGCGCCTTTGTCAGGGCAAATCTTCCGGCTTGATCCAATCCGTATTCGACTTGAAAACGTCGGTTTCGATCACAAATTCGCCAGAATCGTTCAAAGGCAAAATGCCGTATTTTCTCCAGCGCGCCGCAAGCGTGGGCATAACATCGTTCTCCCCCTTGTGCGGAACGATTCTGAAGACAAACTGCAGATAAGTGCTCTCAAGCTGCCGCCGGGCGGTTTCCGGAGCTTCGACAAACCTACTTTCGTAAAATTTGCGATCTTCCGCTTCCCAACGCTTTTCATCCGGGACCTTTGGTTCAAGTATTATCGGGTACTTCATGCCAAACCTGAAAGAGTCGCCGGGCTCGAGAATCCTGTAATCGGATACGGGAGGTTCCTCGAAGGAGTTGGATCGATATCGTCTCCAGAACAAATTAAACGGCTTTACGATCTCGGAAACCAGATCGGCGTCTTTCTTGATGAATTTGACTTCCGTCAGTTCGCTGCCCAAGTACGGGCAAATGATGACGTCCGTTCCGTCGTTCGTGACGACGAACTCGAGCATCGCGATGTAGTACCTGGTTTCGGGCGTACTGAGCGACATGACGAACGGCCGGTTTTCCACCGACCAGCCGGTGAGGCTTCCGGCGATCTTCAGGCCCGCGTTATGGTCGGCAGCAAGAACGCCGAGCGCGAGGCTCAGCGAAACGACAATCAAGATAAGTGCATTTCGAAGCATTCAAACCTTCCGTTCCGCCAAATAATCGGCAAACTGTACCAAACAACTCCGCGCTTCGCTCGACGGAAAATTCTCGAGCAATACCCGTTTCGCGTCATCGACGGTCTTTGCAAGCCGCACCTTACCGGCAGCCTTGCCTTCCGCGCCTGCGAAAGTCTTCCGATCCGCGCTGAAGATCGCCTCATCCTCGTCAAGATCGATCAGATCGTCACCCAACTGATAGGCGTCGCCGAGCAGCTCCGCGAACCGTGACAGTTTGACGAGATCGAGCGAGTTCGCCCCGGCGAGGATCGCGCCGACGCGTATCGAGAGGCGCATCAATGCCGAAGTCTTCAGGTTGCGGATCGATTCCGACTCCGTTCCGCCGTTCGCCCCGGCACCGGTCGCGAGCGCGAGATCAACCGACTGGCCGCCGACCATCCCGGATGCGCCAATGCATTCGACAAGTTCCGCGTGGGCGAGCATCGCCCTTTCCGGCAGATTCGCGTGATTGACGAAAACCAGCCCGTACGAGGCATTCAAAAACCCGATCGCGACAAGCACCGCCAACCCCTCGCCAAACTTTTGATGCAAAGAAGTTTTCCCGCGCCGCTCGGGCGCGTTGTCCATGCACGGCAGATCGTCGAAAATGAGCGAACTCGTGTGGATGAATTCACCGGCGACCGCGGCCGGCAGGACCGAATCGGCCTGGCCGCCGACAAGTTCCGCGCCGAGCATCGTCAAGACCGGTCGCAGGCGTTTCCCGCCCGAGAACAGCGCATATTCGACCGCTTCGTTGAATCGCGTCTCGATCTGCACCGGCGCGAGCGGCAGATGCTCGCGCAGCGCCGCTTCAATCGCCGGCTTGTGGCGTTCGACATAACTCCAGAGTTCGGAGAATTGTTCAGTTTGTTTTTCCATCATTTGGGATCGGTGAATTCCGATCTCGGACTTCCGCCCCTCAAAAGCTCCTGCGTCAGTTTTTACTTTCTCGTATTTCGAATTCCCGGCGTGCCTTTGCCGCCAGTTCCTCGGAGATCGTCACCCGAAACGGATGTTTCGCCACAAAGGTCGGGACCTGCGCCACCGTTGCGCCCATTCCGCGAAGCGTGTCAGCGATCAGCCCGTCCGACGGTTCTTCGACGGAGAACTTCTCAAACGCGCGCTTGAAAGCGCCGCGCAGACGGTCGAGCGCAAGTTCGCGGTTTGCCAGGACCTTTTTGCGCGATTGAAAATCCCCGAGAGCATAAAGCAAAACCCGCTCGATCTCGTTCGGGTCCGGCATCGCATCGAATAGACTTCGTTGAGCGCTGTCTGTCATCTCGGTATCTCGCCTCGCGAGTCGATCCGTTTCCGGATGTATCTCGTAGTCTCACTTTGTCGCGCGCATCCCTCCGGGCAGGGCCAAAACCCAAAACATGTATGGCGAAACGAAAAGCATGCGGTCCGGCAATCAAAACGACAGTGGAATTTTAGCACAGCTTAATGCTATTTTAATGTAGAATTTCCTTACGTTTATGGGCGCATCAAAGTCGAAAATCAGGGTTGGACTCGGCGTTTGCGGCGGAATCGCGGCGTACAAGGCTGTCGAGGTTCTGCGTCTGCTCCAGAAGGCGGGATTCGACGTCAGCGTTGCAATGACGCGGCATGCGACGGAATTCATCACACCGCTGACTTTTCGCGCGCTGACCGGCGAATACGTGCTGGTCGATGATTACGACGAGTCGAACCCGGACCCGATCGCGCACGTAAACTTTTCGCAGAACATCGATCTTCTGCTGATCGTCCCCGCGACGGCGAACGTGCTGGCAAAATTTGCCAACGGTATCGCCGACGATTTTCTGACGTCGACCTATCTCGCGTCGACCGCGCCGGTTTTGGTAGCGCCTGCGATGAACGTCACGATGTGGGAGCAACCCGCGACGCGACGAAACGTCACGCAGCTTAAACAGGACGGCGTCCGCTTTGTCGAACCCGTCGCCGGCGAACTTGCCTGCAAAACCGTCGGGACCGGCAAACTCGAAGACGTTGAGAACATCGCCCGCCAAGCGCTGGAACTCCTAAACATCGAGCCGCCAAAACCGGACGCCCCGGCATCCGATTCCCCAAATCCAAAATCGAAAATCGAAAATCCAAAATCGGACGATCTTGGAAACGAGCACATCCTGATCACCGTCGGCGGCACGCGCGAGGCGATCGATCCGGTGCGGTTCATCTCGAACCATTCATCCGGGAAAATGGGATTCGCATTGGCTGAGGCCGCACGCGAACGCGGCGCTTGGGTAACCTGCGTTTGCGGATCGGTTTCCGTCGAACCGCCGGACGGCGTCGAGGTCGTGCGCGTCGAATCGGCCGAACAGATGCTGAGCGAGGTCCTTAAATATCTCTCCGGCGCGACGGTCTTCGTCGGCGCCGCCGCGGTCGCGGATTATCGTCCGAAACGAGTTGCGGCCTCGAAAATCAAAAAGACCGAAACCGACGAACTGACGATCGAGCTTGAGCGCACGCCGGACATTCTGTCCACCGTTTCCGAGATCAGAAACTCGCATTTGCTCGTCGTCGGGTTCGCCGCCGAAACGGACAACGTCGAAGAATACGCACGGTCGAAGATGAAGCGCAAAAACCTCGATATGATCGTCGCCAACGACGTCAGCCGCGCCGGACAGGGATTTGGCTCGGACGACAACGCCGCGACGATCCTCACACTGTCGGGTGAAACGACGGTTCCGCTGCGATCGAAGCGCGCGTTGGCCGAAGAGATCCTCGACGAGATCATCAAATTGAGGAAGAGAAAGTGAATCACGAACTGGCCGAACTCGCGCTCGACATCCGCGAACATGTCCTTTATCTGAAAGAACTCGGCGTCGCGACCCTCGCGGTCGAGCTTGCCGAACCGCCGGTCGAAATTATCCAGCAGCCGGCCGCTGCAGCATTGGACGCGGAGATCCCCCGGGAACGGCTCGAGCGGTTTATCCCCGAAACGATGGCGCTCAAGAGGGCACCGGTTGCAAAACAACAGCCGAGAGATTCCGCAAAGCGCCTCGGACTGCTCGAATCGACCAAACTTTCGAGGGTCGTCCCGCCTGAACCGCGCACAGTCGCCGCCCCCCGAGCCGATCCGCCCAAAGTAGAAATGCCAAGCGTAATTGAGTCAGCGGCCGCCGACCCGTTCGGCGACATCACCGTCGCGCTTCCATCGACCGGAGAAACCATCGATTCGATCCGCGGCGACATCGGCGACTGCCGGCGATGCGGTTTGTGCGAGGGGCGGACGAACATCGCGCACAGCGCGGGGAACTTCAACGCGGACCTGATGTTCGTCGGCGAAGCTCCGGGCGCGGACGAGGATGCCCAGGGAGCGCCGTTCGTCGGACGCGCCGGACAACTACTGACGAAGATCATCGAAGCGATCGGGATCAAGCGCGAGGACGTGTTCATCGGCAACATCAACCGCTGCCGGCCGCCGGGGAACCGCGCGCCTCTCCCGGACGAAACCGCGGCGTGCAAACCGTTCCTGCTGCGCGAGATCGCTGTCGTCCGCCCGAAGGTCATCGTCGTTCTCGGCAACACCGCGATGAAGAACCTGCTCGACTCACGCGAAGGGATCACGAAGATCCGCGGGATCTTTCAGGACTTTCACGGTGTCAAAGTAATGCCGACCTTTCATCCGGCATATCTGCTCCGCGACCCGAGCAAGAAGCGCGAGGTTTGGGAAGACATGAAAAAGATCCGCGACTATTTGAATGAGAATCCGTGACTTTTTCGACGATTACGCGCGGCTGCTGTATCGGACCCGTCATATTTCGATGACCGCGGCGTTCGTGATATCGCTGGTGATGTCGATCGAACTGGTCACTTTCGTATATCGACTCGCGGTTTACGAATCGGCGGAAATGCTCCGCGAAAACCTCGGAAGCGCTGTCTTGATCGTCGGGTTCCATATTTTGCTGGCTGCAGTTTTTGCGGTCCGCTTTGCAAATTTGCGAATCGAAACGGGTTGGCAGACGACGCAGTTGGTCTGGATCGCCGGTTGGCTCTCGATCCTGCTTTACAAACTTGTCACTGCAAAGTTCCTTTTCGGATCATTCTTCGGACAACGCACGGTTCCGGCGATGGACGCGATGTATTACGATACGTTTCTCGGGGCTTCGGTCGGACAGTTCTTTTTGCTGATGGGGTATTTGGTATTTAGTCCGGTCAAGCAACTGTTTTGGCTGACGTTTTTGTTCAGAGGGCGCGCGCAAAGAGACTGCCGCACGGAGACCGCGAAGTGAAAGTGGGGGCTTGAGTTCGGTTCAGACACGCTCGGTCTTCGTTCGGCGCCATATCGTCACGGCGAGGATCAGGACGGCGGTCCCGAAAAAGAAGATACCGAAACCGGCGGCCATCTGAAACCGGTCGGGATTCAGGAATCCCAAAACGAACGAGGCGAGTGTGGCCAAAAAAAGAACGACGGCGATCAATCCGATATTTCGCATAAATCCTCCAAAATCAAAATTCCGGGGGTCACTTCCCTTTTTCGTTCTTGTTTAGATTATAACGCCGATGTCAACGATTTCCGGCCACAAGCTGCGATGAAACCAGAAAAACTATCGACGAAAGAAATTTACAAGGGCCGAATCTTCGATGTCAGCGTTTCCCGAATCCGCGAGGGCGACATCGAATACGACCGCGAGATCGTCGAACACGGCGGCAGCGTCGTGATCGTTCCGGTCTTCGGCGATCTGTCGGTCGCGCTGGTACGTCAATACCGCCACGCCGCCGGCGAGTTTCTGCTTGAGATTCCGGCGGGAACGATCGAACGCGGCGAAGACCCGGAAACCGGTGCGCGCCGCGAGTTGGAAGAAGAGATCGGAGTCACGGCCGAAAGCCTCGAAAAACTTACGGAATTCTACGTTTCGCCGGGTTTCCTGACCGAACTGATGCACGTCTACCTCGCGACCGGGCTCGTCGAAACCGAACAGCGGCTTGAATCCGACGAACTCCTCAGCGTTGAGCGTTTTTCGTTTGAAAAGCTGTTTGAATTGATTCGGAACGGCGGAATTCGGGACGCGAAGACCATCTGCGGCGTCATTCTTGCGGCGGCGCGATTTGGCCGGACATTCGGAAATTGAGACTTCGATTCAGCGTTTTGCGTCGCCAAAGCCGTTTTTGCACCCACTGGCTTGACCTCGACTGCCCCATTCGTTATCCTATCAGTTCGCTTTTTGGCGAAAATTCCTGACATTGTAGGTATTTATGAGTACTTATTTTCCGAGCGGAAAAGGTTTAGCAGAAAACCGTAAATGGTTTGTGGTCGATGCCAAGGGCAAGACCGTCGGACGCCTTGCGACTGAGGTCGCGCGTATTCTTTCCGGCAAGAACAATCCAGACTGGACGCCGTTCCTCGATATGGGAGACCACGTCGTTGTCATCAACGCGCGTCACGCGATCTTCAAGGGTTCGAAGAACGACCAAAAGGTTTATCGCCATCACACGCTCTATCCGGGCGGTCTGCGCGAGAAATCGGTAAAGGATATGTTCGCCACGAAACCGGAACGGATCATTGAACTGGCCGTAAAGGGCATGCTTCCGAAAACGAAACTCGGAAAGGCGATGGCTAAGAAACTCAAGGTTTACGCGGATGGCGAACATCGTCATACGGCGCAGAAACCGGAGGCAATTGTAATTGAAACCAAGTAGTGTGCGCGGGTCCCGATGCGGTTTGCCGCATCGTCGCTGACCACACTGACAACTGATCACTTTTATGGCAGATATTCAGTATTACGGCACCGGCCGCAGAAAGACTTCAACCGCACGCGTTTATCTCCGTCCGGGCAACGGCAACATCATTGTCAACCGGCGCGGATTCGATGAGTATTTTCCGAATGAAGCGCTTCGCATGATCATCCGCCAGCCGCTTCGCATGACCGAAACCGGAAACAAGTTTGACATTCTCGTCAACGTTGCCGGCGGAGGGACTGCGGGTCAGGCCGGCGCCGTCCGCCACGGGATCACACGCGCTTTGATGGAATACAACATCGATTTTCGCGGAATGTTGAAAAAGGCCGGTCTCGTGACGCGCGATCCGCGTCAGAAAGAACGCAAAAAATACGGACAGAAAGGAGCCCGCAAACGGTTCCAGTTCTCGAAACGTTAATTCGATTTCGGATTCGGGATTTTGGATTTCGGATTTCAATCCAAAATCCAAAATCCAAAATCGATAGCCCATCGATGCGATTTAGTTGGTTGAATACGGTCGCATCGAGTACATAAACCAATAAACCAAGGAGACTAGAAAGTTTTGGCTACTGTAACGATGAAAGAACTCCTCGAAGCCGGAGTTCACTTTGGTCACCAGGTCCGCCGTTGGAATCCGAAAATGAAGGAATACATTTTCGGCGAGCGGAACGGAATTTACATTATCGATCTTCAGAAGACGCAGAAGCTCTTTCGCGACGCGCTCGGTTTTGTCACCGAAGCGGTTTCGGAAAAGCCGAATATGAAGATCCTCTTTGTCGGCACCAAGCGCCAGGCGCAGGAAGCCATCAAGGAAGAAGCGGAACGCTGCGGACAGTTTTACATCAACAATCGCTGGCTCGGCGGCTTGATGACGAACTTCCAGACCGTTCAGCATTCGATCCAGAAGCTCAAGAACATCGAAGCGATGAAAGAAGACGGTCGTTACGATATGCTCACCAAGAAAGAGCGTCTCGGACTTGACCGCGAACTTGAAAGCTTGATGAAGAATCTCGCGGGTATCAAGGATATGCGCGGACTTCCCGATATGCTGTTCATCATCGACGTCCGCAAAGAAGAAATTGCAGTTGCTGAGGCGAACCGTCTCGGGATTCCGGTGGTCGCGGTCGTCGATACGAACTGTTCGCCGGAAGGCATCGACCACGTCATCCCCGGAAACGACGACGCGCTCCGCGCGATCCGGCTTTTTGCCTCGCGCGTTGCGGATGCGATCCTCGAAGGACAGAACTTCGGAACCGAAGGCGGCGTGACCGCTGACGAGGATGCGGCTGTTGCGGAAGTTGTCGCGGCGCCGGCTGCTGTGGCGGAACCGGTGGCTGCCGTGGAAACCCCGGCAGTTCCGGAGCCTGTCGCGGCGGAACCGGCTGTTGTTGAAGAGCCGGTCGCGGCTGCAGAGCCTGTTGCGGTTGCGGTGGCAGCCGAACCGGTCGCTGCGGTGGCTGCGGAAGAGTCAACCGACGTGGCGGAATCGAACGAAGCAGCCGCAAGCTAAACTTTTTTTCAAGATAGCGTAGCGATTCCGTTGGTCTAGGCCGAAACGGGCTACGCTTTTTTTACAGTAACTTTTACATACATTTTTTGGAGTGAATTATGGCAGATGTAACAGCGAGCGCAGTTAAGTCCCTGCGCGAAAAGACGGGAGCCGGAATGATCGACTGCAAGAACGCGCTGGTCGAGGCAAACGGCGATGAAAACTCGGCGATCGAGATCCTTCGCAAGAAAGGAATGGCGACCGCCAGCAAAAAAGAGGGCCGCGTCACGGCCGAAGGTGCCGTCGGCTCATACATTCATATGGGCGGCAAGGTCGGCGTCCTCGTCGAAGTCAATTGCGAAAGCGATTTTGTCTCGCGCGGCGAAGAGTTTCAGCAGTTGGTCAAAGACGTCGCGATGCACATCGCCGCGACCGATCCGCGTTATCTCAAGCGCGACGAGGTTCCGGCGGCTGAACTCGACAAAGAGCGCGAGATCCTCATGGAACAGCTCAAGAACGATCCGAAGAACGCGAGCAAACCGGCGGACGTCCTCGCGAAGATCATCGACGGCCGTTTGAACAAGTTTTACGAAGACAATGTCCTGCTCGACCAGGCTTTCGTCAAAGATCCGTCAAAGACGATCGGTGAACTGGTTACCGAAAAGGTCGCGTCGATCAAGGAAAACATCTCGATCCGCCGTTACGCCCGCTTCAAAATGGGCGAAGGCATCGAGAAAAAACAAGACGACTTTGCGGCCGAGGTGGCCTCGATGGTCAGCTAATCCGATTTCGGATTTGTGATTTTGGATTTTGGATTGGGGCGGTCATTTGGTTGATCAGTCAGGACTCACAATCCAAAATCCCCAATCCAAAATCCAAAATCCAAAATCCCCAATCGATATGGTTCCTGTGTATAAACGAGTATTGCTCAAACTGTCTGGCGAAGCGCTGATGGGCGAGCAGAACTACGGCATCGATGTCAACGTCGCCGAATCCGTCGCGCGCGAGGTAAAGGCCGTTCAGGAACTGGGCGTTGAGGTGGCGATCGTCGTCGGTGGGGGAAATATTTTTCGCGGGGTCTCGAAATCCGCGGGCAATATGGACCGCGCGGCCGCCGACTACATCGGTATGCTGGCGACCGTGATGAATGCCGTCGTTTTGCAGGACGCGCTCGAAAAGTTGGGCGTTTACACCCGCGCGATGTCGGCGATCGATATCCCGCAGCTTGCGGAACCGTTCATTCGCCGTCGCGCCGAGCGCCATCTCGAAAAGGGACGCGTCGTCATCTTCGCGGCCGGAACCGGGAATCCGTATTTCACGACCGATTCCGCGGCGGCGCTTCGCGCGCTGGAAATTCGTGCGGAAGTCATTCTCAAGGCGACGAAGGTCGACGGCATCTACACGGCCGATCCGATGATCGTTCACGACGCCGTGCGGTTTGACCGGATAACCTTTCAGGAGGTTCTCGAAAAACAACTCAGAGTTATGGACGCCTCGGCCATTTCGCTTTGTATGGACAACAATCTGCCGATCGTGGTTTTCAATATGAAGACGGACGGCAACATCATCAAAGCCGTTTGCGGGGACTTGTCGATCGGGACGCTGGTAACGACGGGCGAAAATTGGCGGGCCGTCTGAAATTGGAGATGAAGAAATGAGTATTGATGCGATCGTAAACGAAACGAAACCGAAAATGGAATTGGTCATCGAGGACCTCAAGCGCAAGCTTGCGAACGTCCGAACCGGCCGCGCGACCGTCGGAGTGCTCGACAGCGTCGTCGTCGATTATTACGGGACGCCGACGCCGCTTAACCAGATGGCGTCGATCGCCGTCCCCGAACCGCAGATGCTTACCGTTACGCCGTGGGATATGTCGCAGCTGGGCCCCGTGGAAAAGGCCATCATCGCCGCGAATTTGGGCTTGAACCCGTCAAACGACGGCAAAATGATCCGTCTTCCGGTCCCGGCTCTGAATGAAGAGCGCCGCAAGCAGCTCGCGAAACAGGTCCACGAATTCGCCGAAGAGCACAAGGTCGCGGTGCGCAACATCCGCCATCAATCGAACGACGGCCTTAAGAAAATGCTCAAGGACAAGCTGATCTCGGAAGACGACGAGCGGTTCGGACTCGACGAGGTTCAGAAACTCACCAACACGTTCACCGGCAAGATAGACGAACTTGCCAAGACGAAAGAGCAGGAAATAATGCACGTCTAATTGCCAATCGAATTAAGCTCAAAAGCCGGTCGGGTTCGCTCGACCGGCTTTTGCTTTTGCCGAGACGTCCACTCTGCCCGAATGATCGGCTGACAGGCGATGCCATCATTTTTTGTAATTTTTTTTGTTGACAATTAAATCGAGAACTTCTATATTTCGGTCAATCACACGAATTGTTTCTCACGAGACTTTCCCCTCGTTCTCAATCGAAAGTCTTGCAAACAATCAGGATTCTCAATCCGATTTTACTCAACTAAGGAGACCTCAAAAAATGAAATACCTCTACGCTCAGACCGTTGTGCTGTTTACAATTGGCACAATCTTCATCGGCGGACAAGCAATCCTTGCCAAGCCCGAAACCAAGGCCGATCCAAGCTCGAAACCGCTTTCCAGGCGCCAGCAGATCGAGCGCGATCAAAGAGTTTTTGACGAAAAGATCAAGTCATTGCCCGTCCTGTTTGAAGAAAACAAGGGGCAGTTTGCCGAACAAACGAAATATTTTTCACGCGGAAACGGTTTTGATCTCTTCTTGACGTCCGATCAGGCGGTCTATCAAATGCCGGACCCGACCTGCCAACGTCGGACAGGCCGTGCCGAACGCGAACCACGCGTTCGGTGCAAAGCCGTTTCACTGAAAATGAAAATGCTCGGCGCAAACCCGGAAGCTGTAATTCACGGCGTTGACCGGGCGGTTACCAAAAGCAGCTATGCGGTCGGCAACGATCAAAGCAAGTGGCTGAATGACGTTTCCAACTACCATTCCGTTGTGTACCAAAATGTCTATTCCGGCGTCGATCTCGTTTTTCGCGGAGCGAAGCGAACTTTGGAGTACGATTTTCGGCTTGCGCCCGAAGCTGACCCCAATTTGATTCAACTGAAATTTGACGGCGCGAAGAAATTTCGGATCGACGCGGACGGCAATCTGGTTTTCAAACTCAAAGGCGTCGAACTGAATCATCAGAAACCGGTTGCCTATCAAATCGTTGACGGCGACAAAGTCGCCGTCAACGTCAGTTATGCGTTGCTCGGCAAGAATCGCATCGGTTTCAAGATCGGCAATTACGACCGCAACAGAGAGTTGATCATTGATCCGATCGTTTATGCTTCCTATCTCGGATATTCGAGCGGCGGCGACAGCGTCAACGACATCGCGGTCGACCGTCAGGGGAACATCTATACCGCTTCCGATTTCCGTTATTCGATCACCCAAAATAATGTAACGTACACTTACAGCGACGTGATGATCAGCAAATTCAACCCCGAAGGGACTCAGCGGCTTTGGGTCAAGGTCGTCGGCGGAAGCCAGGACGACGTCCCGTACGGAATGGATGTCGACGGCAGCGGTCGGGTCTATGTTACGGGGGTTACCTATTCGCCCAATTTTCCGCTTAACTTCGCGGAACAGAGTTCTCATCCGATCAATAATATCGACAGCGACTTTACGGGATTTGTCCTTCGTTTGGACGGGGACGGTGAGACCTCGTACAGCACGTATCTAGGCGGAAGCACACCGGCCCAATACGGTCAAAGCATCGTCGCCGATCCGAGTGCGAATGCGTATGTGACGGGCTTTACCTGTTCGTCGGACTTCCCGATCCGGAACGGTTTTCAAAATTCCCTTCAAGGTGCGTGCAACGCATTTCTGACGAAATTGGATTCATTCGGGCACATCACGTATTCGACGTTTTTCGGAAGCAATAATTCGATCGGGGCCGATGTCTTTACAGACGGCAGCGGCATCGCCTACGTAACCGGCGGCGCGGGCAACGGCGTCTTTACGACAAGCGGCGCTTACGCGACGAGCGGTGAAGGATTTGTGGCAAAATTCGATACTGACCGCAGCGGTTCAAATTCGTTGGTTTACTCCACGCGGGTCCCGAAATCCGGAGCCGCGATTGCCGTTGACGTCGGCGGCAATGCTTGGGTCGCAATGTCGCAGTCGGGCTTCGTTACCGGTCAATCCGCCCAGGTCATCAAATTGAACAACGCTGGCGGAGGGCTTCTGGTTGAAGCGCAGGCCTTCGGAACCCAGATCCGCGACATCGCCGTTGACGGCAACGGAAGCGCATATTTCGCGTATAATTTTTCAGGCGCAAACCGCATCGCAAGCAAAGTCACCGCGCTGCGCCCCAGCGGCGAAGAGATCGATGGCTTCACGATCGATGCGACGAGAGATGAAAAAGTCTACGGCATCACGCTCGGCCCCGAAGCCGATACGGTCTACGTCGGCGGCTCGACAACCTCGCTCAACTTCCCGACCACGATCGGCGCATATCAACCCACCAGCAACGCCCCGAACATCTTCTTCGGACAAGGCTTTCTCGCCAAAGTTCAATTGAATACTCCAAATGAAAAGGAGCCGCTGATCTTCATTCCAGGCATTATGGGGAGCCATCTTAGAGGTCCTTGGTACAATCTGGATGTTCCTTTCTGGATCAATGTAAATCAGTTTGAAACTGAAAGCGTTCCTAGCGTTTACAATTTGACCTTAGACGGCAGTTCGCCGAATTACACAGACGGTCTATACGCTTCGGATGTAATCAAGAAAGCGCTTTATGCGGCTCCGATGTACGAAAATCTATTGGACTCATTGGCGTCGAAAGGCTATAAAACATATGAAATCAGTCGTCACGTTTATCCGAACCAAGGATGTGATCTGAGTCAAAGAAGCAGCATTGCGGCTGAAAACCCATCGCTTTTCGTTTTTCCATACGATTGGAGGCAGGATAATAATTATTCAGCCGATAAGCTTCGGGAATATGTTCAGTGCGTCCAGCAATTTTATCGACCAGGCACGAAAGTCAACATCCTTGCTCATAGTATGGGCGGATTGGTCGCCCGTCGTTATGTCTTACAAGCACAGACGAGAAACGAACCGCACGGACTGGGCAAAGTGGTTACACTTGCCACGCCATATCTCGGTGCGTCGGAAGCCATTAGCAAAATCTATACTGGTGGTAGCTGGGAATTTCCTGCATCTTATGTGGCCCTCTCGCCAAAAGTCATTAAGTTCTTATCGCCTCATATGCCAAGTATGCACCAGCTTTTTCCGAGTCGCACCTATCATCAGTTTACCGGCGGGATAATACGCGAGAGTGGCGATGTCAACGGCAACGGAATTCCGGATGAAAACTATAGTTTTTCGCAGTTCGTACAAAAATTGGATTCGGATTTTCCGGAGACAGCGCCTGGCACTGTTGGGGCGGGATTTCACGACCTTCTCGGACAGGATAACTGGCAAAACGACGAAAGCGGCATCGAGTATTTTCATATCGCGGCCGCACAAAATCAACTTAATACTACTGTCGGTTTAGCTGTCAAGAATTCTATCCTTTGCCGACTTGCTGGGAACACGACTTTGACTGATTGTCGTAATGGTGTTCGCTACATTCCCAGAAAAGGACTGGGCGATAAGACGGTGCCGACAATTAGTGCCACCAGGAGTGTCGGAAACGTCTACCTCGGTTCTCCAAACTCAAGATGTTACGTTTATCGTTCTCCATCGCCGAATAATGCGGAAGAGAAAAAAGCGGAACATACGGAGATGACGAAACAGCCGATAATACAGGATCTCGTGAGCTATTTCTTGGGAAATACTGCGCAGCAACCTAGCTCTTCCCAAGTAACCGACTGTATTCCTTCAAATGCGTTTGTTTCAAACCTATCGTATCTTGGGAGAACTACCCCGAAGAATAACGCTGAGTCCGTTTCATTCATAAATTCCCACTATTCCGCGGTGTCTGATTTGACGAGTTATGCTCCTTCGCAGTACCTGATCATCAGCGGAACTACCGAAGTTACCGTTCGCGACGAAACAGGAAACACCGCTTCGATTCAAGAAAACGGCTTATTGGATAATCAAGTTGCCGGTTTAATGAATTATGAGATGGTAGGTGAAGATTCGATTATGCTGACTTTTTCGCTTGGTCATACCTACACAATCGAATTCGGCTCAGGAACAACGCCCCTGGGTTTTGATTTGGTTGAAGGTGTCGGGAACGAACAACCGACAAAAGCAGTCAGATACAACGATGTTAGTGTTTCGTCCGGCTTAAACATTGAATTTACCATTTCGCCCGATGGCTCGGGTGAGTTGAGGTATGATGCAAACGGCGATGGCGAGTTTGAAACTTCGGTCTTGCCGACTGTCAGCGTCAGCGGCCCGGTCGCGGGCGACATCGCTCCGCCGACCGTTGACATTGAAGTGTCTCAGCAAGGAAATCGAGCGACTGCAACGATCTCAGCACAAGATGATCAATCGGGTATAGCCGTGATTTGGTATTCGTTGGACGGGCAAACTTTTCAACGTTACGCTTCACCCATAATGCTCCAATACTCGCCAAATCCTATCAGAATCACCGCATTTGCTGATGATTTGGTTGCGAATCGCTCGGGTTTATATTCCAAAGAGTTCACTTTTCCGCCGAGCATCAATCCCACCGTTTCAATTGCTTCTCCCGCCAATGGTTCAGTTTTCCCGATCGGAACAACTGTTAGTTTCGGCGGCAACTTCTCAGACGATCAATGCGATGCCCATACCGCGGTTTGGACTTTTGACAATCTTCTGCAAATTGGAGCAGTCAATGAGGTAACGCGAGAAGTAGCCGCAGGCCATACTTTTATGTCTTCGGGTGTTTATCTTGTAACGCTGACGGTGAGCAACAATTGCGGCGGAACAGGAACGGCAAGTACGGTCGGTGATCTCACCGCAATGGTCGTTGTCTATGATCCCAGCGCCGGATTTGTGACAGGCGGCGGTTGGATTGATTCGCCAATCGGGGCTTATAGGCCGAACCCGAATCTGACGGGACGTGCAAGTTTTGGTTTCAACTCCAAATATCAACGCGGTGCAAACATTCCGACCGGAAATACTGAGTTCCAGTTTCGCGTGGCCAACTTCAATTTCAGAAGCACGCGCTATGATTGGCTCGTCGTTGGCGGAGCAAAAGCTCAATACAAAGGTTCGGGAACAATCAACAATGCCGGTGATTTTGGCTTTATGCTGACAGCGATCGATGGACAGATCAATGGCGGCGGCGGCCAGGACAAATTCCGTATCAAGGTTTGGGATAAAACTACAAATGTCGTCGTTTATGACAATCAGTTCAGCAGCGGTGATAATGACAACCCGACAACTGTAATCGGCGGCGGCAGTATCATCATTCATCGGTAAGAAATAAGAAGTGTCGTTCCGATTTATCGCCGTAACGACACTCTTTTTTGGGAGTTAGCCAAAATGAACAATACGAATACTCGGATAATTCAAGGAATCATTATCGGCGCGATTTTTTCCGGCATATTGTCGGCAGCTGGGGCTGCTTGTATTACCCTTACATCAAACACGGTTTCGGATTTTGGCTTTACCGCAAAAGAGTTTTGGTGGCTTGCAATGTTGTTGGGAGGAGGAATCGGTTTAGCCATCGGCGGAATCCTTGGCGCTGTAATTGCCATTGTGAATATGAACTCAACAAAAGGAGGTTTATGCGGATTCTTGATTGTGGGAGTTCCTACTATTGTCTGGATGTTATTTTCAGAAGGCAAATTCGATGAGAATCACATAAGATTTGGAGTTGCCACCATATTCATAGCGATCGTCACTGGAATCATTGTTCCATTAGTAGAGTCGAAGACTGGCGCGGTGGTTTGAACTCCGTTTCCAGTCTCCGCTCATCGAACCGGACGTGCGGATTTCCCGCATCCGGCTCTCCGACTTGATTCATTGCAACGCTGTCGGCAGGACTCCTTTCGATCCTCGACCAACCTGGTGCACGCCGAGATCCGTGAAGATGCGGGCGTAACCGAACTGGCGGGTGCCGCGCGATGACACCTTGTGACGTCTCTGCAAGAAGTTGCGCACTGTCTTGATCAGGTGAGCATTGACGGCCTGATAACTCTTTCGTTTGCTCCCGTAGTGGAAGTAGCCTTCCCATCCGACGAGCATTCGATTGAGATTATCGCGGATATCCGTCCATGCGCCTGATCGTGGGCGCAGTGCTTCACTGATTTTGGCCCTGATCCGCTTAACGCTTTTGTCGGGGGACGGTTAGTGTAACTTTCTTTCTGTAAATTCGATCTTTGAGCAGTTTTCTTAGTAACACTCTTCGGAAAGGTTTGAAACCGCGCTTTGGCGGTTTCGAACGTTTCCGGAGAGGCGCCCGCGGCAGGCGCCGCCGGAGGCGCTTTTTCTTTCTCGGTGATTGAAAAAGCGGGTCCCCGCAATGATGACTTTAATGCAGGCGAACGCGCCTTGCAAATGATCTTTGAACGCGGAATGGACGGATTGGCCGAAGCCGTGCGGATATTGCTCAACGAGGCGATGATCATTGAGCGTTCGCGCTCCCTCGGGGCGGCACCGTTCGAGCGCACCGACGAACGGATCGGCTACGCCAACGGCTTCAAGGACAAGACCGTAAAGACGCGGCTCGGGAAGATCACCTTCGACATTCCGCAGACGCGCGGAGGCGTCGGGTTCTATCCTTCGGCGCTCGAACGCGGACTGAGGAGCGAGCGGGCTCTGTTGCTGGCGATCGCCGAGATGTATCTGAACGGCGTTTCGACGCGCAAGGTGACGAAGGTTCTCGAAAAGATGTGCGGGCTTGAGGTCACAAGCACGGACGTCAGCCGCGCGGCGAAACAACTTGACGACGCGATCGCCGAATGGCGCACGCGGCCTCTCGGGGAAACGCCGTATCTGCTGGTCGACGCGCGGTACGAAAAGGTCCGCATCGGCGGCTCCGTCGTCAGCGCCTCGGTGCTGATCGCCGTCGGGATCAACGATGAAGGCCGCCGCGAGGTGCTAAAATCCTAAATCCTAAATCGCAAGGGGTTGTTCGCCGGGCCGAAAAGCTTCGTGAGATGGTTTTCGGCGTCATAGACAAACCGCCTGTTTTCGGCATCGACCGTCAGGTTTCCGGCCTCGTCGTAAGTGGTATGAAAAGGTTAGGGGTTGAGCAGTTGGCCCATAATCGGGCATTATGCCGATCACTATGGTTCGGGCTCGGCTGCTCAACCTTTGTCGGCGTCGCCGGAGCGACGGTCCGTTGCTGAGCGGCGTTTTGAGTATACGTATAAGCCTTCAGAGCTTGCCGTCATAGGTAAACCGCCCCGTGCGCGTTTCGGCCCATCTTGAAGCGCGTCTTCGCTCGAATCAATAGTTGAAACCTTCGCTCCGGCGAAACCTGTAAAGATATGGGCGGACACGCGCCGCGCATGGGGCGCATCTCGAAACAGGGCAACACCCAATTGGATTTTGGATTTCGGATTTTGGATTTTGGATTGCCGGGGTTCGACGATCCGTCCATCCGAATCACGTAACGATACCGTGAGTCGCCGGCCAAATCCGAATCGCGTAGCGATGCCTTGAGTCGCCGGCCAAATCCGAATCGCGTAGCGATGCCTTGAATTTAGCCGTGGGTTTCAACCCACGGACCTCGCATTGTCGGGATTTCGTCGCGTCAGCGACGGCTGATTCAATCGTCGCTGACGCGACGCGGGCACTTATTCGAAGCTTACCGTGGGTTCAAACCCACGGCTAAACTCACCATGCCGCTGACGCGGCCGGCGGCGATGTTTCACCCGTCGAACGGCGCGCCGAAGAAACACGCACTGTATAAATCGTCTTTTTTCAGTCACTTGAAAATGTGTTTCTTGAGAGAAATTTGTTTGCCCGCGATGGCTGAAATTCTTCGAACCACTAAGCCCACGAAGCTGTACGAAGTATGTTCTGACATTTTCGTCGCTTTCATGCACTCAGTTCGCGGACAAACTCGGGCGGAACCCATACAACAACTATGTGTTCTATGAGTCTATGTGGTGCTTGCCTCGAAATCCTTTCTCGAATAACCTATCCGAATTATGAAAAGAATACTGTCGCTGCTCGTTCTGACCGCCATCCTGCTGCCCGTTTCCGGATTGTCGCAAAAGTCCCTGTCCGAGGCCGAGATCGTCGCGAAGGCGAAGAAGATCCACGCGTCGGTCATCACGCTCGATACGCACAACGATATCGACACGCGGAACTTTACCGAAGCGCGGAATTACACCGAGGATCTGCCGACGCAGGTCAACATCCCGAAGATGCGCGCCGGCGGGCTCGACGTCTCGTGGATGATCGTTTACACCGGGCAGGGCCCGCTGACCGAGGACGGATTCAAGAAGGCGTACGAGAACGCGATCGACAAATTCGACGCCATCGACCGTCTGACTCAAAAGATCGGGCCCGACAAGATCGAACTCGCGCGGACGTCTGCCGATGTCCGCCGGATCGTCAAATCCGGCAAACTCGTGGCGATGATCGGCGTCGAGAACGCCTATCCGCTCGGCAACGATCTGTCGCTGATCAAGACGTTTGCGGAACGCGGCGCGCGCTATATGTCGCTCTCGCACAACGGGCACAGCCAGCTCGCCGATTCGAATACCGGCGAGGCCGACGGCAAATGGCTCTACAACGGACTCAGCGACCTCGGCAAAAAGGCGATCGTCGAGATGAACAAATGGGGAATAATGATCGACCTGTCGCACCCTTCGAAACAGTCGAACCTGCAGGCGATCGCGCTCTCGAAAGCGCCGGTCATCGCCTCGCACTCGGGCGCACGCGCCCTTTGCGACCACAGCCGGAACCTCGACGACGAGCAGCTCGAAGCGATCCGCAAGAACGGCGGCGTCGTCCAGGCGGTCGCCTTCCGGAGTTATGTTCAGAAGGAAAAAAGCGAGTTGCGCTCGAAGCTTTCGACCGAGATAATGCGCGAACTCGCCACGGCCGAAGGCTTCAAGATGATGGAACGCGCCGACGTCGTCAAGATGCCCGAAGCCGAACGCGGCGCGTATTTCGAGAAACTTACGGCGTTTCGTCTTAAATCGCGGCCGGTCATCAACGAACGATTGAAGGACAAGGCGCCGGACGTGAACGTCAAGGATTTTGTCGATCACATCGACTATCTCGTGAAAAAGATCGGCATCGATCATGTCGGGATCAGTTCGGATTTCGACGGCGGCGGCGGTGTCGAGGGCTTCGACAATGCGTCTGAAGCGCTGAACGTGACGATCGAACTCGTCCGCCGCGGCTATACCAAGAAACAGATCGCCAAACTCTGGAGCGGCAATCTCCTCCGCGTCCTCGACGAAGTCCAAAAGGTCGCGAAACTGATGCAGAGAGGTTGAACGCGCGGTAGGAGCAGAGTGCAGAGTGCAGAGTGCAGAGTGCAAAGTGCAGAGTGCAGAGTGCAGAGTGCAGAGTGCGGAGTGCGGAGTGCTGAGTGCGGAGTGCACAGTGCAGAGTGCAGAGTGCTGAGTGCGGAGTGCTGAGTGCACAGTGCAGAGTGCAAGCTTTGCTGTCTGTCTTCTTAATTGCCACTAGCTTCAGCTAGTGGAAAACGCTGCAAATGACCCCGGCTTTAGCCGGATCACGGCGCGGGTGCGGCTAAAGCCGGGATCAATGATGATCGTGGTCCACTAGCTGAAGCTAGTGGCAATTTAGCTGAAGCTAGGGGCAATTTAGCTAGTGGCAATTTAGCTGAAGCTGGTGGCAATTTAGCTGAAGCTAGAGGCAATTTAGCTGAAGCTAGTGGCAATTTAGCTGAAGCAAGAGGCAATTTAGCTGAAGATGGTGGCAATTGTGAAGGCAGACAATAATGAACGTCTGTCTTCTTAATTGCCACTAGCTTCAGCTAGTGGACAACGCTGCAAATGCCCCCCGGATTTAGCCGGATCACGGCGCGGGTGCGGCTAAAGCCGGGATCAATGATGATCGTGGTCCACTAGCTGAAGCAAGAGGCAATTTAGCTGAAGATGGTGGCAATTGTGAAGGCAGACAATAATGAACGTCTGTCTTCTTAATTGCCACTAGCTGAAGCTAGTGGACAAGGCTGCAAATGACCCCGGCTTTAGCCGGATCACGGCGCGGGTGCGGCTAAAGCCGGGATCAATGATGATCGTGGTCCACTAGCTGAAGCTAGGGGCAATTTAGCTGAAGCAAGAGGCAATTTGGCTGAAGATGGTGGCAATTGAGAAGACAGATGCAAAACCTTGCACTCTGCACTTTGCACTGATGATGATGCACTCTGCACTAATAAAGCACTCTCCCCTCTCCTCCCCTCTTCTGCTTTTCCGCGAAGTTAGGCTAGAATTGTACGAACTTCTAAGCGACCGGAAAAATCAATGAAAATAGTTCTTGCTGACGACGTCGGTTCGTCCGAAAAAACTTACAGCCAAAGCATCATACGCGTTGGCCGCGATCAGGCGGATTGTCAGATCGTTTATGACAGCGCGCAATATCCGATGGTCTCGCGCAAGCACGCCGAGATCCGTTGGGAGAACGGCCAATGGTATCTGTGCGACCTGAATTCGTCCTACGGAACGTACGTCAACGGCCAGCGCGTGGCGCAGCCGCGGCCGATCGCCGTCGGCGAGACTCTCCAGTTCGGGACGCAGGGCCCGACCCTCCGCGTCGTCTGGTTCGAAGTCTCGGCCGCGTCGTCAGGCATCGCCCAAGCCCCGGTTC
>JBGSWK010000012.1:0-8825 GCA_041752475.1 Pyrinomonadaceae bacterium
GGAGGACGTCTCAAAAGTCCCTAATGTCGCCGAAGGTGACGGACAACATAGCGTAGCGAGAATCGCTACGTGTGGATCGGAATTCGTCTTCGGTCTCCGAAGGAGACGAACATAAATCGATGATTGTTGGTCACTTACAGCGACGAAGACGGGAACGCAACGTCACGTAGGATTCGCTTCGCTTCATACTACTCTATGTTTCTTTGTCTCCTTCGGAGACTCAATTCGGTGACTTTTAAGACGGCCTCCCGAGCCTTCCCGCCCATCCGGGCGGCAAGCCGCAAATACGGCAAATAAAGACCTCGGCGGCGCGCTCTTCTGCGACCGCCGCTCCGACACCGTTTTCGTTTATCACAATGGCGCCGAATCCTACTATGCCGCGAGAGGATTCCGCGGCCGACTGAAGGTTTGGCCCTCGAACGTTCAGTTTCCTATGGCCACGCGAACCGACGATCCGAACCGCCGCGCGATAAGGAACTCTGCCCGTATGCGTTGTTGATTGACGCATTTATGAGTTTCTTATATAGTTGCGATCGTTTTCCATTATATTTCAGTCCCGGGCAGATCGAGCGTTCTTTGCGGCCGAAAGCCGCACAAACGCAGAGTTCCCTTTGCCGGGCAACGGTTGTTCCGCGGCGAGGCGAAAGACTCATTGCCTGCTTTTCGCGAGATTGCATTTTCGCCAGTCGCGGGGAAACTGATGAGACGCTGAAGTAACCCCTGAGCACCGGAAAAGCACTTCCCCGCTCGCTTTCCGCGCGACATCCCACAGGTCGCGCAAGGCCGCCACCGCGGCCGGAGGAGAAATACCAATGAGATACATCTTAGGAACCCTGGTTCTTATTCTTTCGACGCTCGGCGTCGCGTTCGGCGAATGCAGTAGTGCCGACAAGCAGTCGCTCGAGGCGCTCGACCGCGCGTGGGCCAAAGCCAACGAGTCCGGCGACCGCTCGGCGCTGATGAATATTTTGGCGGACGACTACACGGCCCTGCCGGCGATGACGGGCAAGACCGTGGCGATCGACAATTCGATGGCCACCTTCGAGCGCCGGAAGACGAGCACGGAACCGCAGGACGAGGTCTCGTACGACCGCTATATGATCACCTGCACATCGAACTCGGCGACGATGACCCACCGTACGATCGTCAATACCAAAGAAGGAATGGGCGGAATGCCGGAGACGTTCTGGACGCGCAGTCTCCACGTCTTTGAGAAACGCGCCGGAAAATGGCAGGTCGTCAGCAGCACCGGCAACGATATGGACGATGCGATGACGCTGAGTTATCTCGAATACGATTGGACAGACGCAAATGTTAAGCGCAACAAGGCTTGGTTCGAAAAGAATTTCGCGGCGGACTATGTCAGCCTCAGTTCGCTTTCCGGAAAATTCGCCGGCAAATCCGCGGACATCGCCGATACGATGAACGACAAGGGAACGGTTGAGATGGCCGAAACGACCGGAATGAATATCAACGTCGACCGCAACACCGCGATCGTCACCGGGACGTATCACTGGAAAGGAAAGGATGAAAAAGGCGTCGCCTACGAATACCGCATCCACTTCATCGATACGTGGGTCAAGCGCGGCGGGCGCTGGCAGGTAATCGCCTCCGCCGGTTCACAAATAAAATAGCGAACGGATCTGTCTTGAGCGTCGAGGGCCCTGCGCGAAATTTCGCGTCCGGTCGTCGATGCCAGTCCTGCGATTGGACGCCGCCGATCCACATCGGCCGGCGGCGTCCGCTGAAATACTACCGGCGGGAATTCGAAGCCATATCCGTTTTCCCGTCGGGCCCAACTTCGTCAAACAGGAGAAAGAAAATATGAAACGATTATATCTGACACTATTTGCTCTTGCCGCAACGCTTCTATTCATCGGTTGCGGCGGTTCGGCCGAGAACAAACCGGCAGCGAACAACACGAATGCCGCGAACGCCAACACGGCCAAACCGGCGGCCGCGGCGCCGACGAAAGATGCGTTGATGGCGCTCGAAAAGGCTGGCTGGGAAGCCTGGAAGAACCACGACGGCAAGTACGGCACCGAAACTTACTCCGACAAATTCGTCTCCTTGGGTCCGTCCGGCCGATCCGACAAGGCAGCCACGATAAAGTCGACCACCGAGGGTAAATATCAGGTCAAAAGCTTCTCGTTCTCAGAAGAACAAATGACGATGGTCGGCCCGGACGTCGCCGTCCTGACTTTCAGGGCGAGTCAGGATTATACGATGGAAAACGGCAAACCCGGACCGAACGATGTTCGTTCAGCGGCGGTCTATATCCGCGACGGCGAGAAATGGAAGGCCGCATTCTACGCCGAAACTCCGGTTGTCGATCCGAAAGCGAAACGCGCCGCGCCGACATCTAAAAAGGACGAACCGAAAAAGGAAGACGTCAAACCCGATGCGGCCACCGAATCCCTGTTGGCGGTCGAAACGAAGATATGGGAAGCCTGGAAGGCAAAGGACGGAAAACCGCTCCAAGAAATAATGACGAAGGATTTCATATACCAGAGCGGGACGGGACGAAATGACCGCGCGGAGACGATCAAAGCGTGGTCAACAGAAAACAAGTGCGAGGTCAAGAGCTTCAATCTGAGCGATTCCGCGTCGGTATCGCTTGCCAAAGACGTGTCGCTTCTAACCTATAAAGGGGCCGCGGACGGCACCTGCGAAGGTCAGCCGGTGACGACCGATTGGTATGTCAGCGTTTACACAAAGGAAGGCGATGCGTGGCGTGCCGCACTTGGAATGGGCGTCTCGCCGTAAGAAGCGAAACCAGTCGCCAAAAATCGAAAGAGACTGTCTGAAAAGTCAGTGATCTATACGACTTAGAGATCACGATTTGGATCTTGAGCGTGTGTAACACGCGCGAGGGCGATAGCACCACGTGAAGCGAAGCGAAACGTGGTGGGCGGGACGCCGGAACGGAGCGTGTGCAACACGCGTAACACTTTGCAAAAGCTTTAGTTACGCGTGTTGCACACGCTCCGTTCGGATTTCGCGAGCGACACCACGCTCCGCTTGCGCTGCGCATGGCGCTATCGCCCTGGCGCATGCTACGCACGCTAAGAAGACTTTTCAGAAAGCCTCTTCGCCTTTTCCATCGTGAGGTCGCTGCCGTTGACCAGGGCGCGGGTTGCTTCAGGATCTCGGCCGCGTCCCCGTTAAAGCGCCGGTTGCTTCAGGATCTCGGCCAGGCCGCGGATACGGGCCGCGTCTGTCTCGTCCTTCCCGTTTGCGGCACTTTCGACCGACGGCGCGAGCTTCTGAAGTTCCTTCGCCGACTTCTTGTCCAGCTTTGAGATCTCGGCTTTCCGGATCGCCTTGCGAACCGCCGCGATACGGTCGGCGGGCAGCGCCCTAGAACGCTCGAGTTGATCGACGTACGCCTTGCCGACGGTCAGATTCCGCGGCCATTCGATCCGCTGCTGGTTCTGGACGTTCAGTTCCGGGACTTGAATCGTCTTCGCCGCGTCGATCTCGTTTTGCGTCAGGAACTTGCTCGGAGTCAGCTCGAACACGTCCAAACCGCGGGCGATCTCGGAACCGTAGATATGTCCGTTGTACCAGTAGGCCGACCAAAAGCCGCCGAGGATCAAGATCTTCGGATCAACCGGCCCGCGGTCGAAATACGCGATTTCCATAGGCTTCGCCGCGTCGGTGAAGTCCACGATCGATATCCCTCCCTGATACCAGGACTGAACCTTGATGTCGCGGCCCGGAACCGGAACCAGCGAGCCGTTGTGCGCGACGCAGTTTTCGCTGTCGCCCTGCGCGGCCGGCATTTTATAGTAGCTGGCAAAATTCAGTTTGCCGTCCTTCAGCGTGAAGATCGCGTCGGCGCCCCAAACGTTCGGATCGTTCGGACGGCAGCGCGCGCCCATTCCGCCGCCCCATTCGTCGGTAAAGACGACCTTCGAACCGTCGTTCGAGAACGAGGCCGAGTGCCAATACGAATAGTTCGGATCATTGACCGCGTCGACGCGCTTCGGATTCGCCGGATCCCTGATGTCGAGCAGGATTCCGTTGCCCGAGCACGCGCCGGCGGCAAGTCCGATCTCGGAATAGACCGTGATGTCGTGGCACTGGTCGGTATCCTGCGGCGGATTCACGCCGCCGACCTTCGATCCGCCGTCGTTGAGGCCGTTGATCGCGCCGGTTCGCGCGTCCATAAAGATCCTCGGACTGGAAATGACCTTTGAATCCTGCGGCGCCGCGACCGGAACCTTGATCACTTCGATCCGGAACAGAGCCGTGTCCCGGTTCGTGTCGGGAGCACCGTCGGAACATCCGGCGAGTTCCTCGTTCTGACGCACGAACGAAGTGCCCGAAACATACACGTAAACGTTGTCCTTATCCTTCGGATCGGTCACCAGCGTGTGCGTGTGCGAACCGCGGCAGGTCTGGACCGCTGCGACCTGTCTCGGTTTCTTGATGTCGCTGATGTCGAAGATCCTGACGCCGCGAAAGCGATCCTTTTCAGCCGCCGGAATCATCGAAGGCGTCTGTCCCGGCTCCGGTTTGGGCGCGGGCGCAAAGCCGTCGGTGCTGCAATCGAGGCGCCCGTTCGGCATTTCGACCGACATAAAGAGCAGATTACCGAAAACCGAAACGTCGCCCTGTCCACCCGGACAAACCAGCGACGTCAGCAGTTTGGCCTTTGCGGGGTCGCCGATGTCATAGATATTGACGCCGTAGAAGTTCCCCAAAAAGAGGTGCCTGCCCTGAAAAGCGATGTCCGAATTGGCAAATCCGAGTTGCGCGAATACCAGTTGGATCGGTTTCGGGATCATCGATGAATCGCCGATGCCGAGCACGCCGAGCATCTTCTGAACGCGCGGATCGTCCGGATTGTCGGATCCAAGTTGAAAAGCGGCGGGCTTTTGCAAAAGCTGAAGATGCTTGATGCCCATCGACGCTTCGCCCGCATCGAACAGGCCCGGCGTCAGTTTGAAGCGCGGATCGCCGGTATCCGAACCGGTCATCCCGGCCGGCAGCACCGGTGTCTTTTCAAGACCCTGCGCCAGCGAACTTGTTGCCAGACACGAAATCGTTACGACGGAAAGGGTTAACAAGCGTAATGCGAAAGTTCTTAGTCGATTCATGGTTTTTCCTTACGGTTTTTCTCCAAGCATTGTTTGCATAATTCTGATCTCCGCGCGCTGGCCGCTGTCGACGTCGGTCGCGAAATTGAAAAGTTCGGCGTCCTGCCCCGCACCGGCGGTATCGAAAAGATCCTTGACCATCGTCAACGCGCCGCCGTGGTGCTGGATCATCCCGGTCAGGAACAACCGGTCGAATTCGGCGCCCTTCGCGTTCTTCAGAGCCGTCATCTGTTCTTTCGAAAGCATTCCCGGCATCAGCATTTCGGGCATCTTCATACCGTCCATATTGTCCATATCGTCCATTTTATGCTTGTGCATACCGGACATATCGGACTTCGAAGACGACGGCATTTCCCTGGCCTCGAGCCAGCGCTTCATAAACTGCATCTCATCTGACTGCGACTGGCTGATACGCGCGCCGAGGAGCCGCAGTTCCTTGTTTTCAGTGCGCGAATCCATCAGCGCCACCATTTCGACGGCCTGCGCGTGGTGCATGATCATCCCGCTCATAAACTCCATATCCTTCGGCGATATCGGCGGCAACTTGGCGCGCGTCGACGACGGCAGAACTTTGGTCGGCTGCCCCGGCGCCCCGGGCTGAACGATCACCGGCTCGTCGCTCGTTTGACCGAGAGCAGGTGAGACGATCAGTAATACGGCGCCGATTGCGGCACATAAGAACGCGCTCGGCGTCTTCAATAATCTGATTTTCATAAAGCAAATCCTGACGATCGAACAGTTGTTGAATGTCTGCCAATCTAACACATTTCGGATTGTTTTCGCGATTTTGGATTACGGAATCAAGTCGGAAAAAGTTCGGCCGGAATGAATTCCCGAGCGCCCGAAACACCGAAAGATCACTTCCCGGAGCGTTGGAAATTGCCTGAAAATGGGTATAACCTAACAAAAAGAAGAACGAAGGAGGCGACATTATGAATCGACGCGATTTCTTGGAAAATTTGGCGGGAGCCGGCGGGGCGCTGTTGCTTTCACCGTTGGCGGCGGCTTGTCAGTCGCGGACTCCGGTGCCGCCGGGCGTGAGGTCGAAGGTCGCGTTCGTCAAGACCTCTGACCGCGCCGCGGGCGTCAAGAAAGCGATCGAGCTTCTCAAGGCCGGCGACTTCGGCAAAAAGAGTGTCTTCATCAAACCGAATTACAACAGCGCCGACATCACGCCGGGCTCGACGCACAACGACACGCTCGTCGCGATCATCGAGAAACTGCGCGCCGCGGGCGCAACCGATTTCACGCTCGGCGACCGCAGCGGAATGGGCAATACGAAGGAAGTGATGGAGGCCAAGGAGGCCTTTCGGGTCGCGAAAGAACTGAAGATGAACACCGTCGTCTTTGATGAGCTTGCGGCGTCCGATTGGGAGATCTTCAAGCCAGAAGGGATGAACTGGTCGCGCGGTTTCGCGCTTCCGAAACAAGTACTCAAGGCCGACGCCGTCGTCCAGACGTGCTGCCTCAAGACCCATCGCTACGGCGGCCACTTCACTCTGTCGCTGAAAAACTCGGTCGGGTTCGCGGCCAAACAGCTGCCGGGCGATCAGTACAACTTTATGCGGGAGCTGCATTCGTCGCCGAACCAGCGCCGGATGATCGCCGAGATCAACGCGGCCTACAAACCGGCGCTGATCGTTCTTGACGGCGTCGAGGCGTTCACGACCGGCGGCCCGGACACCGGCAAGATCGTCAAATCGGAAATCGTCCTCGCCGGAACCGACCGCATCGCGATCGACGCCGTCGGCGTCGCGATCCTTCGGCATTTCGGCACGACGCCGGAAGTATCGAACGGCAAGATCTTCGAACAGGAGCAGATCGCCCGCGCGGTCGAACTCGGTCTCGGCGTCTCGTCGGCGGATCAGATCGACTTCGTCACTCCCGACGATGCGAGCAAAGAATACCTGGCGTTGATCAGGAAGCAGTTTTAATCGAAAAGCAGGATTGAGGAGTCAGCCGGGCAACGGCCAAAATCATTTCGAGATCAGTCCTTTCCGAGGCGGACGCGAAATCCGGCGCGGAAGATGACGGGCGGTCCGATGGTCGGCGTCGGCGTGCGGCCCGTCGGATAGCGGCTTCCGGTCAGATTTTCGGCCGCGACGAAGATTTCCGAGCGGCGGCCGACGGGGCGCGACACGAACGCATCGATCGTCAGGTAACCGCCGAGCGGCAACTGGTTGAGGTCGTCGTCGAACTGGCGGCCCGTCGCACGAAACTGGACGACGGCGGTCAACCGTGCGGGATCGGAGTATATCAGCTGAAGCGTTCCCTGATGACGGGCGACCTGCGGGAGCCTTTTTCCGATCAGTTCGGGAGCCGCCCCAAAGTCGGTCACAAACGCATCGGCGAACAGATAACCGCCGCCGACCGTAACGTTCCGCGCAGGCCTCAGTTCGAACTCGGTTTCGACGCCGCGCGACCGGGTGCGTCCGACGTTGCGTCTCTGGCGCGTGATCGCACCGCCGGCGATGTTCGTCGTGACGTTGGCCACGGGATCGGAAACCCCGGACCCGAACACAACGGTTCGCGCATCGAACCGGGCGACGGAGATGCCGAAGCCGGCCTCGGCGCCGGTCAGTTTCTCGGACACGAGACGTTCGTTGGCGAGCGTCACGACGTTCCCGACCCGGAACCCGCGGTAGAGTTCGTTGAGCGTCGGCGACCGGAAGGCACGATAGACCGAACCGAAAACCGAAACCGCCCGCACCGGCCGGAAACTGATCGATAGATGTGGGCTCAAACGGTTCTCCGTCCGGTCCGGAAATCGCGAAACCGAGGTCGGCGCGCCCGACGGCGCTCCCGTCTCGGAAAAGCCGTCCGAAGCGTCGCGCAGGTCGAACCGGACCTTGCCGGTCACCGTCAGCCGGTCGGTGACGCGGACGATGTCCTGGGCAAAAAGGCCGGTGACGGTTTCGCGGCCGCCGGCCGAGACCCGCGCGGTCGCGGCGTTCTGGACAAAGACCGTCTCGTCGCTCGATCCCGAAACACGCCGCGTTTCGACTCCGGCGAGGAGCGATTGCCGCGAGCCGAAGCCGCGCGACCAAGTCGCCGAAAAACCGAACTCGGTCGAGGGCACGTACTGGATCCGGGTCAGAGATTCGGTGTTGCGGCCGGCCGCGACAGCCGAGAACAGCTGGTCATAGCCCTGCGACCCGCCGAAAAAGCGCAAGTTGATCGATCCGTTGGCGCGCGTTTCGAGGTCGAGACCGCCCGAGAACCGGCGTGAGAACGTCCGGTTCGTTTGGAGCCGCGTCCCGTTGTCGCGCGCTTCGCCAAAAATTGCCCCGCCCGCGAACGCCCTGACGTTCCTGCCGAATCTCCGGTCAACACGTAAGTCGAAGTTCGCGTGCCGCGATCCGGCGCGCGCGTCGGCAGTGCCGCGCAATTCGGGGGATACGACAAAGTACCCGTCCGAAAGGAACCCATCGACGGCGAGCGAGATCCCGAAACCGCCCGCCGATTTTCCGGCGAAAAGCGACAGTTCGCCGGTTTCGAGATTGCCGCCCGAGGCCGTCAACGAAAATCCGTCGCGACGCCGTGAAGTTATCGATACCAGTCCGCCGAGCGCCCCGCTGCCGTATGTCGCCGACGCTCCGCCGCGGACGACCTCGACGCTTTCGACCGCTTCGCGCGGAATCCGGCTCCAGTAAACCCATCCCCCGAACGCATCCGTCTGCGGTATTCCGTCGAGAAGGACCGCGGCCCGGCTCGCGCCGC